>CALULC010000017.1 GCA_944321385.1 uncultured Atopobiaceae bacterium | reverse complement strand
CGACGGCGGCATCTCACCGCTCGACCAGGTGCTCCCGCGCTCGGACGACGCGCTCGCGACGCTGCGCTACTTCATCGAGGACGCCCCCGCCCAGATGCTCGGCGACCAGTGCGAGCTCGTGCGGCGTACGGGGCTCGCAGAGTGGACGGGCGGGCCGCGCTGCGGGGCCCGCAAGCTCGCGCGCAGCGGCCGCTGGTGGCTCGTGCCCGAGGGCGCGTTGCCGGCGCCAGAGGACGTGGACCGCATCTGGGCGATTGAGGCTGCCCTCAACCTCGGGCAGGACGCGGCGAGGATGGTCGAGCCGCCCGCCACGCTTGAGGAGCGCCTGCACGTCCTTCTCGCCGGCGTCTCCCGCCTGGGGCCAGTGCGCCATCCGGGCAGTCGCTTCCTCGCCGCGGCCACTGAGGGCGCCGACCCCCGGGGCGAGTGGGCCGTGCGCGTGGCCTTTGCTGACGCCCTGGAGAACCTGCCAGTGCCCTTTCGCATGGTCGCGGACTTCAGGCTCAACGTCTCCGCGGGCCTGCTCGGGGTGAGGGCGGCCGTGCCCCGGCCGGCGGCCTTCTCCTTCGCCCCCGAGGCGCAGCGCGTCCCGCTCGCCCGGGCATACGCGTATGACCTGGCGCTGCTCGTTGCGCGGACGGCGCTTGCCGCCTCGCCGGCGATTTGTCGCGTGGTCGTCAACTGCCACGAGGACGGGAGCGTGGACTGCGTCCTCTCCGCAGAGCTCACGCGCTCCTCACTCGAGCGCATGGCGGCCGCCCCGCGTGAGGGCGGCCTGCCCGAGCCCTCCGCCGAGCTGCGCCTCCGTCGCGCCGCGGACGGCTGGCTCGCCCCCGTCGCGCCGCTGCTGTCGTCCGTGGACGCCCTCCTGCGCCCGGCCGAGCGCCATCGCCCGGCGGAGCTCTCCGATGAGCCCTGCCCCGAGGCGGTCGTGCGCGCCTGTGGGGCGCGCCGGCGCTCCGAGCTCGGCATCGCGGAGAGCGTGGTGCGCCTGGACGCGTGGGAGCGCGTCGCGGACGACTTCGGCGGGCTCGGAGACACGACGGAGAACGCGGTTGCAACCCTCTCCGAGCTACGCGCGAGCGCCACAGACGCCTCGGTCGTCGAGGCCTGCGAGCGCACGACGTGCGCCCTGGTCTCGGGCGAGCTCGACGTGGAGGACATCGACGGCCTCATCGAGTGCTTCGTCTACGGCTCGGCGCTCGAGCGCGCCGTACGGCAGGCGGGCCCCCTCGTCTCCGCTGCGGACGAGCCGGACCAGGAGGAGCTCTCGAGGGTCGCGAGCCTGCTCGAGGAAGCGCTCGCGTCCGTCGAGGCGCGTGGCGCCTATCGCGACGACGGGCGGACGGTCCATCGCTACTTCCGCTCGACCGCCGAGCGCGTGACCTACAACCTCGACTATGCCGACGGCCGCACCGTGCGGCTCGTCCCGGACGCCTACTTCCTCGCGCACCAGTACGCGGCGGTCCTCGAGCGCAGGCTCGCGCTCCCCGGCGGCCTCGATCGCGCGCTCGCCCATGCCGAGCGCGCCGCCGAGCTCGCACCGTGCACGGCCGAGGCGGCGATCGCCCGCGCGGACTGCCTGCGCGAGATGGGGCGGGCCGACGAGGCGCTGCGCGCGGTGTCCGGTGCCGCGGCGCGCTGCTCGACCGTCGACGGCCTCTCCCTCTGCTTCTACCGCCTCGCCGGCCTCACGTACGACCTCGGCATGGTGGAGGCCTCCGTCGCCTGCTACCGTCGCTGCATCGAGCTGGGGCGCGCGCAGGCCGAGCCCGCCCGTCGCGAGCTCGCCCTGCTCTTCCAGCGCGAGCGCGAGGCACTGGCTGCGAGCCGCCTCGACCCGGCGAAGCTCACGGGAGAGCGCCTCGCGCGCACGCTCGAGGGGGCGGGTCTGCCCGCAGGCGCCGCGGGGCCGCTCTCCGAGCGCCTGCGCGCGGCTGCGGCGGCGTGCGCGGACGCCGGGATCTTCTCGGCGGCCCATCCGCTGCTCCATGCATACCTGCAGGCGGCTGACCGGCGCGACGACGCGCTTGCCGACGTGCTTGCGTCGCTGAGCGCCTAGACTTCCGCCGAGACGGCCTCGTCCCAGCTCTCGCGGCTGTAGGAAAGCTCCTCGCCGGGGAGCGTCGCGCGCGCGACCTCCACGCCCGTCTCGGCGTCAACGAGGACGACCTCGACGGCCCAATCTCCCTGCCAATCGGATTCCGGGTCGAGGAGCTGAAGGTAGCCGCAGGCGGCGACGAGCCGATAGAGGTCGCTGTCCGCTTGGTCGGCAAAGGAGGGGCGCGCCGTGACGGTCGCGCCGTCGCGGCCGTCCGTCACCTCGACGGAGGCGACGGAGTCGCTTGTGCCGAGTGCGTCGAGGCTCCTGTCGAGCTCGTCCTCCCACATGGCGCGCAGCTGTCCGTACCAGTGGTCGGTGACGTAGATCTCGAGCGAGCCGTTCCCAAGGACGCTCGTGCCGATGTCGCCGTCGGAGTAGTCGGCGTAGTCCTGCGCCGCCTCGTCGGCCGTGTTGCCGGTGAACGCCAGGTAGGAGGCCGGGATGGTGACGCGCATCTGCACCGGCTGCGTCTGCGTGCCGGGGTCTTCGACGACGGGGTCGACCTCCCCCTCGGGCTCGTTCGCGATGCAGCCGGGGAGCAGGGCGAGCAGCCCGGCGGACAGGGCGAGGAACTCACAGCGCGTCTGCATGGAAACCCTCCCTCTTTCAGGTTGGGGCCATGATAGCGCGCGAAGGTGCGCAGAAATGTCGCCGCTTCACGAGGGCGACGCAATCTTGCAGAGAAACGGGCTCAATATACGGGTCGCCTCACATCCTCAGTGGCGTTTCCGCAGGATGCGCCTGTCGAGAAGAACCTCGAGCGGCCTCATTTCCGTATGCGGGTCCCCTTTCTCAGCGTTCTTCTCGCCCGACCGTAGCTGGGCGCAAATCCTATGCAAGGCCTTGAGCTGCGTCTTCACGCCGGCGACACAAATCTGTGGGGGTCACTTGTGCCCGGGCTCACCCAGGCACGCAACATCTGGGGGAGCCGACCCCTCAGATGACCGTCTGCGCCCAGAATTCAACCGCAAGGTGTAGGAAGGTGTTTTTTAGTGTAGCGAAGTGGGGCATATGGCGTATAGTAGTCACACGCTCCGTTCGGGGGTGAGGTTTTCGTCTCTCGAGGGGAGGGTGACATGCTTGCCGGATCGTATCCGATGCTCGTGGATGCCAAGGCACGTGTCACGCTTCCTGCAGTCTTCCGCAAGCAGCTTGTGGACGGCGATAAGAAGACAATATACCTTGTTCCGCTCAACGGCTGCGTGAACGGCTTCACTCCCGAGGGTTTTGAGGAGTACGTCGACGGCCTCTTTGAGTACGGCGACAACCACTTTGACCCTCGCAGCCGTGATGACGTTCGCCTGAAGACCGGTCTTTGGGCTCGTGCGGTGGAGGTCGACATTGACTCCGCCGGCCGTGTTGCCCTTGGCAAGCTCGATGCGAGCAAGCCTGGCACGCGCGAGAAGCTCGGCCTTACGGCAGACGTCACGGTGGTGGGCGCCGGGGACCACTTCGAGGTGTGGAACACCGAGGAGTGGAACGCGACGCAGGAGAGCCTCGAGGACGACCTCGACGCGCTTCTGTTCCACGACTAACGGCAGGGGGTGAGGGTCTTGACAGCAGAATATCGGCACGTACCCGTGATGCTCGCCGAGGTCTTGGCCGAGCTCGACCCCCAGGCGGGGGAGGTGACCTGCGACTGCACCCTTGGGGGTGCGGGGCACACCGTTGAGCTGGCAAAGCGCGTGGCGCCTGACGGCCTGTCGATTGGAATCGACCAGGACGACATGGCCCTCGCGGCGGCGACCGAGCGCCTTGCGCGCGAGGTCCCCGAAGCGAGCGTCCGCCTCCTCAAGGGCAACTTTGGCAACCTCGACGAGCTACTCGTTGAGGCGGAGGTTCCCGGGGTCGACTGCTTTCTCTTCGACCTCGGCGTCTCCTCGCCACAGCTCGATATCCCGGAGCGCGGCTTCTCTTACCACGAAGACGCTCCGCTCGATATGCGCATGAATTCGGGTAATCACACTCTAACCGCAGCTGAGGTCATAAACACCTACAACGAAGCAGACCTCGCCCGAATCCTTCGCGTCTATGGGGACGAGCGCTTTGCCGCGCGCATTGCCAAGCGCATCGTGGCGCGGAGGGCAGAGGAGCCCATCGAGACCACGCTCCAGCTCGTAGACGTGATCAAGGAGGCGATTCCCGCAGCGGCGAGAAGAACGGGCGGGCATCCGGCCCGGCGCACGTTCCAGGCCCTGCGCATCGAGGTCAACCACGAGCTCGATGTCTTGGACCAGGGGCTCAGAGCGGCGATTCGCTGGGCAAACCCGGGCGGGAGGATCTGCGTGATCTCCTACCACTCGCTTGAGGACCGGATCGTCAAGCATGTCTTCTCGGAGCTCTCGCAGGGGTGCACCTGCCCGCCGGACCTTCCGGTGTGCGTGTGCGGTCACGTGCCGATAGTCAATGTCAGGACGAGGAAGCCCCTTGTTGCGTCTGACGAGGAGGTTGCGGCCAACCCAAGGTCGCGCAGCGCCCTCATGCGCGTGGCGGTCAAGCTCGACGTTGCGTGAAGAGGGAGGAAAGGGGTAGCCGGCGAAAGCCGTCTACATACAGGCAAACGAGGCAACAACGCACAATTACGCAGCTTAAACGCACTACCATCAAAGACTAAACGCAGTATCAACCAACACTGCAGACTACGAGAGACGCTGGGGACAAACCATCAACCAACCCGTAAGTTCGCAGCGAATCGCAGGGAAGTATAGACTCAACGGCGAGAGCCGACGTAGCAAGGACGTGTCATGAGGTATCAGGGATCTGAGGCATACAAGCTGGACTGGGCCGAGAGGAGGCGTGAGCGTCGCGAGGCGCAGAGTGCGCCCTCCTTTGAGGTCGTCTCCGGTGGGGGTCTTGACGCCCGTGCGCGCGCCGGCGTCTCTCCTCAGTTCGTGGCTCGCGTCCGCGCCGTCGTGCTCGTGGCCGCCGCGCTCATCGTCCTGGGCATGGTCCGCGTGGCGCTCTCTTCTGCCACGGTCTCGCTCCTGAGTGCAAACTCCGAGCTCTCCGCTCAGGTTGAGGAGACGCAGTCCTTCAACGAGCAGCTGAGGATCCAGCGCTCCGCCCTTGCGAGCAACTCCCGCATCTCCCGCATCGCGACCCAGAACTACGGCATGGTTCTCTCGGGCGACTTCGTGGCGATCGACCTCGACGCCGAGCCGGCTGCCGAGCAGGCTTCCGACCCGACCGATGGGGATGCTGCGCAGACGACGGATGTCACCGCCCCTCAGGCTGACCTGTCGTAGACTTTTGTCCCGTGAGACACAGGGACCAACAGAGCCGCGCCAATCGGCGCAACCAGTCGGAGGCCTCGTATGACGAGGCCTCTCGTGCGCGTTACCGCGTGAGGGCGTCTCGCCCCGGCGGTACGGGCGAGGGTGGCTCGGACCGCGGTCTCACGCTCTCTCGCCGCGTCTTCGTGGGGCTCATGGGCGTCATGGCGGCGCGCCTCGCCTGGCTTCAGATCATTGACGCTCCCAATCTCGCAGCAGGTGCTCGCGAGCAGACGACCAACAAAGTCACGCTCCACGCAAAGCGCGGGACCATCTACGACAGAAACGGCAACGCCCTCGCCGTGAGCGTGGAGTGCCAGACGATCTACGCCAACCCCAAGGAGGTCTCCGACCCCTCCGGCGTCTCAAACATACTCATGGACCTTCTCGGTGGCGAGAAGGACGACTACATGGACCTCCTCACGCAGGACACGACGTTCATCTACATAGAGCGTCAGGTCGACCAGGAGATCGCCGACCGGATCTCTGACAGGCTCCGCTCCGCCGGGCTCGTGGGCGTCTACTTCCTCTCCGACATGAAGCGCGTCTACCCGTACGGTAACGTCGGCTCTCAGATCGTGGGCTTTGTTGGCGTGGACGGCGAGGGCCTCTCCGGGCTCGAGCTCTACTACGATGACGTGCTCACGGGCGTGGACGGCGAGATGCTCTTTGAGACGGGCCGCGACGGCACGCCCGTGGCTGGCGGCGCCACGGAGGTCATCGAGGCCGTTGACGGAACCGACCTTGTCCTGGGCCTTGACGTTGACATCCAGGAGAACGCCGAGCGCATCATCGAGGAGGCGGTGAAGACCTACTCCGCCACGTCCGGTTCCATCATGCTCAGCGACCCGCGCACCGGTGAGATCATCGCGGCGTGCTCGACGCCCCTCGCGGACCTCTCGAACCTCACCGACTACGAGGCGCTCAACCTCAAGCTCGTCTCCAGCACGCGCGAGCCGGGCTCCATCTTCAAGGTCATCACGACCTCCATCGGCATCGAGAACGGCCTCTTTGACAAGGACACCGTCTACTACGTGCCCGCGCGCGTCCTGGTGGGCAGCCACTACGTCACCGACGTCGACTACCGCAGCCATGACATGGAGATGAGCGTCACCGAGATGATGCGCCGCTCCTCGAACACCGCCATGGCCATGCTCGCCCAGGACGTCATCGGCGCTGAAGCCTTCTCCGAGGGAATCGCCCGCTTTGGCATTGGCCAGAAGACCGGCATCGACTTCCCCGGAGAGGTGGAGGGCCTCGTTCGCACCCCCGACGAGTATGACGGGGCGACCCTCGGCTCCATGGGATTTGGCCAGGGACTGGCTTTCCCCATGGTCCAGATCGTGCGTGCCTACGGCGCCGTTGCCAACGGCGGAAAGCTCCTCACTCCTCACTTTGTGACACACCGCGGCGAGGAGGAGGTCAAGTGGCCCAAGGGGGAGACCATTATCTCCGAGGACACGCGAGAGCAAGAGATTGAGATGATGCGCATCGTCATGACGGAGGGCACGGGTACCAACGCCAACGTCGACGGCTACGAGTTTGTTGGCAAGACCGGAACGGGCGAGCAGGCCGCGGAGACCGGAGGCTATCTCGAGAACTCCTTCGTCTCGTCGGTATGCGGCTTCGCCAACGCCGACGACCCGCAGATCCTTGTCTACGTGGGCCTTGACGGCACCCCCTATCACTCCTCCGAGTCTTCCGCGCATGCCTTCCATGACATAGCGCAGCAGGCCTGTACCATCCTGGGCATACAGCCCTCAACAAACGTGAGCGGAGAATAGGCAATGTTCACAATGAGTGTCGAGAAGATTGTGGAAGTCACGGGCGCGCAGCTGCTCTGCAGGGGCTCCCGCGAGGTCAGCGGGGAGGTCGTCACGGACTCCCGCGCGGCGGGCGAGGGCGGCGTCTTCGTCGCCTTCTGCGGCGAGCGCGTGGACGGCAACGTCTACCTCGCCCCGGCGGCGCGCCAGGGGGCGGCCGTCGTGGTTGCCTCGAGCGAGGTTGCCGACGAGGTGCTCTCTGAGGCGAGCGAGCTCGGCTGCACGGTGCTCCGTGCGGAGGGCGACGACTGCGAGGAGTTTCTCCTCAGGCTCGCTCGCGCTCGGTGCGAGGAGCGCCCCGACTGGCTCGTCCTCGCGGTGACGGGCTCCGTTGGCAAGACCACCACCAAGGAGATGCTCGCGGCGGGCGTCGGCGCCACGCGCCGCTGCCACGCCACCAAGGGCAACCTCAACAGCCTGATCGGCATGCCCCTCACCGTGCTCTCCGCGCCGGAGGACAGCGAGGTCCTCGTGCTCGAGCTGGGCATGAACCACGCCGAGGAGATCGCGCGGATGTCTGCCTCCTGCAGGCCCACGCTCGCCGCCATCACCAACGTTGGCACGAGCCACATCGGCATCCTCGGCAGCCGCGAGAACATCGCCCGCGCCAAGGCGGAGATCGTGACGGGAATGAGCGCCCACGGGGACGTTGCCCCGGCGCTCGCGCTCGCGAGCTCGGGCGACTTCACGGACTTCATCGCTGACGGCTTTGCCCGCCCGGCGGGCGTGGAGGTGCTGCACGTTGGCACGGGCGAGGGCGATCTTGTGCGCGCCGAGGGCGTGAGCCTCGACGATCACGGTCGCGCCCGCTTCTGCGCGCGCTGCGCGGACGGCTGGTCCCGCGACGTCGCGCTCTCGCTTCCCGGCGCCAAGCTCGTCGATGACTTCCTGCTCGCCCTCGCGCTTGTCTGGCGCGCCGGGCTCGACCGCGATGCCGCCGTAGACGCAATCGAGCGCATGGAGGCCACGAGCATGCGCCTCAACGTCCTCGAGGCGTCGTCGGGCGCCCGCTTGATCGACGACTCCTACAACGCCGCCCCGGCCTCGATGGCCTCGTCGCTCGACGTACTCTCGTCGATGGCGTGCACCGGGCGGCGCATAGCCGTGCTCGGCGAGATGGGCGAGCTCGGTGACGAGGCGGCGCGTCTGCACGGCTACGTGGGCGCCTACGCCGCCGCCAAGGGCGTCGATCTTCTCGTTATCATAGGAGGCGAGCTCGCCGACGCGATGGCGGAGGCCGCGCGCACCATGGGGCTCTCCGAGGACGCCATCGAGCGTCTTGACAGCGTGGAGCGTGCCGTGGACGTGATTGGTCCCGTGCTCGCCGAGGGTGACCTCGTCCTGGTCAAGGCCTCGCGAGCCTCTGGGCTCGACCAATTTGTGAGGGGAGTGCTCACACGATGATCGGAAATCCCGCCTACCCAACCTACCAGGTATTTCTCGCCGTCGGCATCGCCGCGCTCGTGACGGGGCTTTTGATGCCCCTCTTCATCAAGCTGATGCGCTACGAGGGCGTGGGGCAGCAGATTCGCGCCGACGGTCCCCAGCGCCACCTCATCAAGCAGGGTACCCCCACGATGGGTGGAGTCATCATCCTCGTGGGCGTGGTGGTTTCCTGCGCCCTTGTCGCGCAGTGGACCCCGGCGCTCATCCTTGCGGTTCTCGCCACCCTCATCACCGGCTCGCTCGGCCTTCTCGATGACATAGAGAGCGTCGCCCACGGTCGCTCGCTCGGCCTCACGCCTCCCCAGAAGATGGCGGGGCTCATCCTCATCTCGGTGGCGTTTTGCCTCGTTGCGGTCAACGTCTGCGGCATCGCGCCCGTCGTGGGCTTCCCCGGGGGCTTTTCCATCGACCTGGGCGTGCTCAGCTCGACCTTCATGATCGGCGGATCCGAGGTGGTTGTTCCGTGGCTCTACCTCTTCTTCGTCTTTTTGCTCATGGCGGGCCTCTCCAACGCCGTCAACCTCACCGACGGCCTGGATGGCCTCGCCGGCGGCTGCACGACGGTCGTGATGCTGTTCATGGCGATGGTCGCCTTTAGCTACAACGAGCTCGAGCTTGCGGTCTTTGCCGCTGCCATCGCTGGCGCTTGCATCGGCTTTCTCTGGCACAACTGCTATCCCGCCTCGATCTTCATGGGAGACACGGGCTCCCTCGCCCTGGGGGCCGCCTTTGCCGCCCTCGCCGTGCTCACCAAGACCGAGGTCACCTCTCTCATCATGGGCGGCCTGTTCATCTGCGAGGCGCTGTCCGTCATGATCCAGGTCGTGAGCTTCAAGCTCACGGGTAAGCGCGTCTTCCTCATGGCGCCGATCCACCACCACTTTGAGAAGCTCGGGTGGAAGGAGAACAAGGTCGTCGTGAGGTTCTGGATCGTCTCGGCCGCCTTTGCCGCCCTCGGCTTTGCCCTCTACTTCCAGCTCGGATAGGGGGACGACATGACGGAAACCTCTCAGCGGCGTCTTGGTGACGTCGCGGTTCTTGGTCTTGGTCGCACCGGAGAGTCGGTCGCCCGCTTCTTCCTCGCGCAGATGCCCGAGCGTGTGAGCTCGGTCACCGTCTTTGGTGGGTCCGCGTCTGTCCCCAACGAGAAGACGCAGGCCCTCGAGGCGGCGGGTGCGACGGTAGTCTGCGGCACCGATGAGGTCCTCGGCAGCTTTGACCTCGCCGTGGCGTCGCCCGGCATCCCCGAGGACTCCGACTTCTTTGTCTCTGCCCGCACCCATGCGGCCGAGGTCATCGGCGAGCCGGAACTCGCGTGGCGCGAGAGCCCCGAGCGCTGGGTCGCCATCACCGGCACCAACGGCAAGACCACCACGACGTCACTCGCCACCCACCTGCTGCAGGTCTCCGGCCTCGCGGCGGAGTCGGTCGGCAACATCGGCACCCCGCCGACCGAGGCCATCAAGTCGCGCGGGGACGCCACGTGGTTCGTGGCGGAGCTCTCGAGCTTCCAGCTTGCCACCACGCGCCTGTTCCACCCCCGCGTGGGAGTCCTGCTCAATGTGACCCCCGACCATCTTGAGTGGCACCACACGATGGAGGCGTACGCCGCCGCCAAGGAGCGCGTCTTCGCCAACCTGGACGAGGGCGACCTCGCCGTCGTCTCAATCGACGACGACTGGTGCCGTGCCGCTGCGGAGCGCCTCGAGGGGCGCGGCCTGCGCGTCTGCCACCTCTCCGTCCACGGTGAGCCAAAGGCGCCCTGCGCGGCCTTCCTGCGCGACGGCGTGCTCGTGGCGCGCCTTGACGGTGTTGAGCACAAGCTCGTCGCCGCCTCCGACCTCAAGATCTTTGGGCTCCACAACGCCGAGAACGCGCTTGCCGCCTCTGCCGTGGCACTCGAGCTCGGCGTCTCGGATGCAGACGTCTGTGCCGGCCTCGTGTCCTTCTCGCCGATCGAGCACCGCATCGAGCCCGCCGGTGAGGTGGGAGGGGTCCGCTTTGTCAACGACTCCAAGGCGACGAACACCGACTCCGTTGAGAAGGCGCTCACCGCCTTTGACGCCGGGTCGATCGTCGTGCTGCTCGGCGGCTACGACAAGGGAACCGACCTCTCCTCGCTCGCTCATGCCGTGCGCGAGCGCTGCCGGGCGGCGGTCTGCTACGGCGCCGCAGGCGAGAGG
Source organism: uncultured Atopobiaceae bacterium (assembly GCA_944321385.1). Taxonomy (GTDB): domain Bacteria; phylum Actinomycetota; class Coriobacteriia; order Coriobacteriales; family Atopobiaceae; genus Thermophilibacter. Next base: position 14,899 of record CALULC010000017.1, on the reverse strand, counting down.
ATCGCGCACGCCCTCGAGGATGAGCCCTCCGAGCTCGCCGTCGTCCGCGCCCCGCATCTTCGCGAGGCCTTTGACGCCGCCGTCTCTCTCGCCAGACCCGGCGAGACGGTCCTTCTCTCGCCGGCCTGCTCGTCCTTTGACGAGTTCAACAACATGGGCGAGCGCGGGCGTCTCTTCAAGGACCTCGTCCGCGAGCTCGCCGAGAATATGGGAGGCGAGTCGTGACCGGGGGAGTGGCAACGCTTCGTGCGCCCGCCAAGCCCACGGGCAGAAGTGCCGGGAAGAGGCGGTCTCGGGGCGAGAAGCGCAAGCGCGCCGAGAAGCGCAACGACGCCGAGCGCACGCTCTTTGGCGTGCCCGAGCGCTTCATGCGCCCGCGCCTGATCCTGTTTGCCATCGTGGCCATACTCGTTGGCTTTGGCGTGCTCATGGTCTACTCGGCCTCCTCCGTTACGGCGCTCAACGACACGGGCGACGCTGCCTACTACCTCAAGCGCCAGCTAGGCTTTGTGCTGGTGGGCACGGCGGCCGCAGTCATTCTGGCCAGGCTGGACTATAGGCTCTGGGTGAAGCGCTTCATGATGCCCATCTGGGTGCTCACCGTCTTGCTGCTGCTTCTGGTCCTGGTGGCGGGCACCGACAACGACATGGGTGCAAACAGATGGATCAACCTTGGCTTCTTTGACCTCCAGCCTTCGGAGTTTGCCAAGATCACGGTGATCTTTACGGCCGCTAACCTGGCCCAGCGCTATTTCGAGGAGGGGTCGCTCGACTGGGCGACCTTCCTCAAGCTGCTCATCGCCGGCGTCGCCGTACCGCTCGTCCTCATCATCGCGCAGCCGGACAAGGGCACGACCATGGTCATCGCGCTCACGCTCCTCGTGATGGGATACCTGGCGGGAATGCCCAAGCTCCTGCTCCTGGCGCTGTTCGTGCTGGGTGCCGCGGCGTTCGTGTTCCTCTCCGTGAGCGACGCCTACTCGTTCCAGCGCCTCAAGACGATGCTCGACCCGTGGTCCGACCGCTACAACACGGGTTGGCAGCTCGTCCAGGGCTTCTACGCCTTTGGCACCGGCGGCCTCTTCGGCGTGGGCGTGGGCTTCTCGCGTCAGAAGTACGCCTATCTGCCGATGGCGCACAACGACTTCATCTACGCCGTGATCGGCGAGGAGTGCGGCTTTGTCGGCACCGTTGGCGTGCTGGTCGGGTTTGCCGTCTTTCTCTGGGCGGGCTTCCAGATAGCGCGTCACGCTCCCGACCTCGCCGGGCGCCTGCTCGCTGCGGGCTGCACCTCCATCGTGATCATCCAGCTTCTGCTCAACGTCTCGGGCGTGCTCGGGATCTTCCCGCTGTCCGGAAAGCCGATCCCGTTCTTGAGCTACGGTGGCTCGTCCATTCTCGCGAGCCTCATGCTCGTGGGTCTCATTGCGTCCGTCTCCATCCACTCTAAGCTTCCCGAGACGGTACACGACGGCGCTCGCAGGTCCCTGCACGAGGTCAGCGAGAGCCGGGGAGCCGGGGGAGGAGGGTTCTCGTTTGTGGGCGAGGCCACGCCGCGCTCTGAGCGAGGACGTACCGGCGGTGCCGGAAGAGGCGGATCGGGCCTTCGCGTTGTCGAGGGCGGCGGGAAGTCCGGGAAGGGCTCTCGCGCACGAGGCGCAAGACGGTCGCAGGCACCGGGGTCGTCCGGTGGCAACAGGAGAAGGGTCGACATTGGTCCCAATGCCACGGAGCGCCTTCGCGGGCGCGGCGGGTCTGGGCCAAGGCGTAGGTGATAGGGGGAGTCATGGCGAAGGATCACCTCGAGGTTGCAATCGCGGCTGGCGGAACGGCGGGTCACATCAACCCGGCGCTCGCGCTCGCCGAGGAGCTGCGCGACCGCGGACATCACGTGAGGTTCTTTGGGCAGACCGCCAAGCTCGAGGGTCGTCTCGTCCCCGAGGCCGGCTTTGAGCTGGTGCCCGTGGTGGTGAGCGGCTTTGACCGCGTGCGTCCCTGGACGCTCGTCTCATCGCTCATGCGCATGCGCAAGGCGCAGTCGCAGATCGCTCGCACCTTTGCCAGCGGAACAGCCCCCGACGTGGCGGTGGGCTTTGGCGCCTATGTGGAGATGCCGCTGCTCACCTGCTGCCACAAGCTCGGCGTGCCCTACGTGCTGCACGAGCAGAACTCCGTTGCCGGCCTTGCGAACAAGACGCTCGCGCCGCATGCGAGCACGGTGTGCATCTCTGTGCCTGCCGCGCGCGAGGTCTTTGAGCACGAGGGCGGGCGTGGCCCCAAGGTGGTGCTCACCGGCAACCCCGTGCGCCGCAGCGTCGTGAACGCGAGCCGAGAGGAGGGACGAGCTGCCTTTGGCGTTGAGCCGAATGAGACGATGCTGCTCGTCTTTGGCGGCTCGCTGGGTGCCGCGCACATCAACGAGGGCATCTGCCGCCTCAAGGATGAGCTTCTCTCGCGAAAGGGCCTCATTGTGGTGCACTCCACGGGCGCCGACGGCTTTGACGAGACGGTCTCTGCCCTGGCGCTCACGCCCGAGGAGCAGCTGCGCTGGCGCGTGATGCCCTACATCTCCAACATGGGCCAGGCGCTCGCGGCGTCTGACCTCGTGCTCTCCCGCGCCGGTGCGTCTTCTATTGCGGAGATCGCGGCCGTTGGCGTGCCGAGCCTGCTCGTGCCGTACCCGCACGCCACCGCGGACCACCAGACGGTCAACGCACGCTTCCTCGTTGACGCCGGGGCGGCCTCGCTGGTTGCGGATGCCGCCATTGACACCCCGGAGTTCTCGGGCGAGCTGCTCGGTCTTCTCGACGACCCGTCGCGACGCGAGGGCATGCGCAAGGCGGCGCTCGCTCTTGGCCAGTCCCGTGCGGCGGCCGCGCTGGCAGACCAGGTGGAGGCGGCGGCAAGGGCGTAGGCTGCGTCGCTCGGGCTTGACGGGAGCGGGCTCGTCTCAGCCCGTTGGGTTTCTCGCTTGACGAAAGCGGGCTCGTCTCAGCCCGTTGGGGTTCTCGCTTGACGATATGGGGCTCGTCTCAGCCAAAACCGCGGTTTATCCTGAGACGAGACCCGGATCGTCAAGCCCCGCGCGCCCGCAAGTCGCATCCGCTCCCGCCTGCTGGGTACTCTCTGCAGTCTCGTGCGGTATAACGGTATGAGGCAGACGCGACGAGAGGGGGCAGGGTTGGACGGGGTCCGTCTCATGGCCCGCTTCATGGGCCCCCGCCATCGGCGCGAGTTTCTTCTCGCCGTGCTCTGCGTGGCTCTTGAGACGAGCCTGGAGCTTGCCATCCCCGTGCTCATGGCGCAGGTCGTGGACAGGGGGATCATGGCGTCCGACCTCCGCGTGGTCCTTGTCAACGGCGGGCTCATGCTGCTGTGCGCGGCGGTGGCGCTCTGTCTGGGGCTGGCCTACGCGCGCTTCTCCGCGCGCGCCGCGATGGGCCTCGGCGCCAACCTTCGGGCCGCCGAGTACGCGCATCTCCAGGACTTCTCGTTTGCGAACCTCGACGACTTTGAGACGTCCTCCCTCGTGACGCGCCTCACGACGGACGTCACCGTCATCCAGAACGCGCTCGTCACGGGAACGCGCCCGCTCATGCGAGGGCCGTCGGCGCTCGTGGCGGGGCTCGTCTACGCCTTTGTGATGTCACCGCGGCTCGCCCTCGTCTTTCTCGTGGTCGCGCCGCTGCTCGCGGTTGCCATGTTTCTTGTAGTGAGACACGTCTCGCCGCTCTATCGCGTGCTCCAGGGTGCCATGGACCAGCTGAATGACGCCCTCCAGGAGAACCTGGCGGCCATTCGCGTCATCAAGGCGTACGTGCGTGAGGGTCACGTTGCCGAGCGGTTCCATGCCGTGAACGAGCACCTGGCGAGCACGGCCACCCGGACCTTCCGCACCGCCGTGCTCAACACGCCCCTGCTCCAGGCCTCGATGTACGTGACGAGCGTGGGCATCCTGCTCTTTGGCGGGCAGATGATCCTGGAGGGCACGCTCACCGTGGGCGCCTTCACGGGCTTCATGAGCTACGTGCTGCAGATCCTCAACTCGTTCATGATGATCTCCAACGTGTTCCTGCTCCTCGCCCGCGCCGTCACGAGCGTCGACCGTGTGAGCGAGGTGCTGGACGAGAAACCTACGATAGTCTCGCCGCCTGGTGCGATCGAGCTTGTGCCGAACGGCTCGGTGGTCTTTGACCACGTCTGCTTCAAGTACGCGGAGGATGCCGAGAAGGACGTGCTCTCGGACATCTGCCTGGACATCCCGGCAGGCTCCACCGTGGGCGTGCTCGGCGGCACCGGCTCGGGCAAGACCACGCTCGTGCAGCTGGTGGCGCGGCTCTACGACGTCACCTCGGGCGCGGTGCGCGTGGGAGGGCATGACGTTCGCGAGTACGACCTCGTGGCGCTGCGCGACGCCGTTGCCGTCGTGCTTCAGAAGAACGTGCTCTTCTCCGGCACGGTGCGGGAGAACCTGGCATGGAGGGACGTGGACGCCACAGACGAGCAGATGTTCGAGGCGTGCCGGCTCGCCTGCGCCGATGAGTTCCTGGACCGCATCGGCGGGCTCGACGGCGAGCTCGGCCAGGGCGGTGCCGGCGTCTCGGGCGGGCAGCGCCAGCGCCTCTGCATCGCCCGCGCCCTGCTCAAGCACCCGCGCGTGCTCATCCTGGACGACTCCACGAGTGCCGTGGACATGGCCACCGACGCCACGATCCGTAAGAACCTGGCGAGCCTTTCGGACGTGACCAAGATCGTGATCGCGCAGCGCGTGGCGTCCGTGCTGGACGCCGACAAGATCGTGGTGCTCGACGACGGGCGCGTCCATGCCTGCGGCACGCACGAGGAGCTTCTCGCCGCCGACCCCATCTACCAAGAGATCTATGAGTCCCAGGTGGGTTCCGGGATCAGCGGGGAGGTGGCCTAGATGCCCGCTCGTGGGACCGCCGCGCCCTCGCGGCCGCATGACCTTCTCGCAACGCTGCGTCGTCTGCTCGCGTACATGAGCCACGCCCGCTGGCTCATGCTGGCTGTTGCCGTGATGGTCACGCTTGCGGGCCTGGCGAGCCTCCTTGGCACGTACATGATCAAGCCCGTGGTCAACGCCGTGGGGGAGGGTGATACCGAGGCGTTTCTCCGCGGCGTGGCGCTCACCGCCGTCATCTACGCCGTCGGCGTGGCATCTGCGGCCGGCTACACGCAGACGATGGTGCGCGCGGCGCAGCGCGTGGTCTTTGACATCAGGCGCGACCTCTTTTCGCACGTTGAGTGGCTCCCGCTCTCCTTCTTCGACCGGGCGCGCCACGGCGACGTGATGAGCTACTTCACCAACGACGTGGACACGGTCTCCGAGGCCCTCAACAACAGCTTTGCCAACCTCGTGCAGGCGGCGGTGCAGATCGTGGGCACGCTCGCGCTGCTGCTCGTGCTGGACTGGCGCCTCACGCTGGTCACGATCGCGTGCGACGCGGCCATCGCGCTCTACGTGCGCTTCTCGGGCGGTCGCAGCGGGAGGTTCTTCTCGCGGCAGCAGGCCGAGCTCGCGGCGCTTGACGGCTACGTGGAGGAGATGATCGCCGGGCAGAAGGTCGTGAAGGTCTTCAACCACGAGGCGGCAAACCTTGCGAGCTTTGGGGAGCACAACGAGAGGCTGCGGGCGGCAGGCGCCACGGCGCAGGCCTACGCCTCCACGATGGTTCCGGTCACGGTGTGCGTGGGCTACGTCAACTATGCGATCGTGACCGTGGTGGGGGCGCTGCTCGCGATGGGCGGGGCGATGGACGTGGGCTCGCTCGCGAGCTACCTCGTCTTCGTGCGGCAGGCCGCGGCTCCCCTCAACCAGTTCACGCAACAGGGCAACTTCCTGCTCACGGCGCTTGCGGGCGCGGAGCGGATCTTCTCGGTGATGGAGCTTGCGCCCGAGGTGGACGAGGGCGAGGTGCGCCTTGTGCGTGCGGACGACGTGGAGGCGGCCCGCACCGCCGCCGGCGCCGCGGGCTGGGCGTGGGAGATCTGCGGCGAGCACGTGCCGCTCCAGGGAGACGTGCAGTTCTATCACGTGGACTTTGGCTACGAGGAGGGGCAGACGGTGCTCGCGGACCTCTCGCTCTACGCCAAGCCGGGCCAGAAGATCGCCTTCGTGGGCTCCACGGGCGCGGGCAAGACCACGATCACCAACCTCATCAACCGCTTCTACGAGGTGCGCTCCGGCGTGATCACCTACGACGGCATAGACGTGCGCGATATCGAGAAGGCGAGCCTGCGCCGCTCGCTCGGCATCGTGCTGCAGGACACGCACCTCTTTGCCGGCACGATCGCGGACAACATCCGCTTTGGCAAGCTCGACGCCACCGACGATGAGGTGCGCGCCGCGGCACGTCTGGCCTGCGCGGACGGCTTCATCTCGCGCCTGCCGCGCGGATACGACACGCCCGTGGTGGCAGACGGTGCGAACCTCTCCCAGGGGCAGCGGCAGCTCCTGGCCATCGCGCGTGCGGCGGTGGCGGACCCGCCGGTGCTGATCCTCGACGAGGCCACCTCGAGCATCGACACGCGCACCGAGGCGCTCATCCAGCGCGGCATGGACGCGCTCATGGCGGGCCGCACGGTCTTCGTGATCGCGCACCGGTTGAGCACGGTTCGCAACGCGGACGCGATCATGGTGCTGGAGCACGGACGGATCGTGGAGCGCGGCACGCACGAGGAGCTTCTCGCCCAGCGCGGCGAGTACTGGCAGCTCTGGACCGGCGCCAAGGAGCTGGACTAGCGGTGCGCGAGAGCACGCCAAAGCGCTCCTGCCGTAGAATCGGGGTTTGACTGACGCGAGAGGGGAGCGCGAATGACGAGTGTTCTTGCCGTCGCGGCCGGCGGCGCGATTGGCAGCGTGGGGCGCTGGGGCCTGGGCCTTCTGCTCTCCTCCTGCCTGCCGGGCCTGCCCGCGGGGACCTTTGTTGCCAACGTCCTTGCCGGCCTGATCATCGGCGTCGTTTCCGGGGTGGGGTCGGTGGCGCCGCTTCCCGAGGAGACGCGCCTGCTCCTTGTGGTCGGGCTCTGCGGCGGCCTCTCCACGTTCTCCACGTTCTCAAACGAGACCCTTGGGATGATAGAGTCGGGCAATGTCGTTGCAGCGGGGGCAAATATCGTACTTAACGTCTGCGTTTGTCTTCTGGCGGTATGGGCGGGAACTCGGCTTGGGACGACGCTCGCGGCATGACGGCGCCTGCGAGCGGAGTGGCCGTCTCACCATTGGAGACGGGGCTCGTCTCAGCCCGGCGGGCTTCTCGCTTGACGAAACCGGCCTCGTCTCAGCCCAAACCCTGAGACGAGCCCCGAATCGTCAAGCCCACGCGCCCAAACCCTGAGACGAGCCCCGCACCGTCAAGCCCCGCGCGCCCGCCGGCGGCGCGGGCCCGTTCCAAAATGGCACAATAGGTGCCGGTACGGAACCTGCGCATCGTGGGAGGGCATTCATGGCAAAGCAGACGTGGGCAGGCGGCAACATGCTCTATCCGCTCCCGGCAGTTATGGTGAGCTGCGCAAACGCGACTGGCGAGAAGGACATCGTCACCGTGGCGTGGGCCGGGACCGTCTGCACCAACCCTCCGATGCTCTCGATCTCCCTGCGTCCGGAGCGCCACAGCTACCACATCGTCCGCGAGTCGGGCGAGTTTGTGGTGAACCTCGTGACGTCGCGGCTCCAGCGCGCGTGCGACTGGTGCGGCGTGCGCTCCGGTCGCGACTACGACAAGTGGGAGGAGTGCCACCTCACGCCCGCTTCCGCCACGGCGCTCGACCTAGCGCCGACGATCGCGGAGAGCCCGGTGAGCATCGAGTGCCGCGTGCGAGACGTGCTCGAGCTGGGCAGCCATCACCTGTTCCTGGCAGACGTGCTTGCCGTGCAGGTGGAGGAGGGGCTCCTCGACAAGAGCGGCAAGCTCGATCTGGCCCGCGCCGGCCTCACCGCCTACAGCCACGGCGAGTATTTCGAGCTGGGCAGGCGCATCGGCTCGTTTGGCTACTCCGTGCGCAAGCGCTCTCCCAAGCGCAAGCCTGGCACCCGTCGGCGCTGCTAGTACCCTCGGCTCATGCGCCTGCGAATGCCAAAGTACTCCATGACCAGCAGCGTGAGCAGGATAGCCATGGAGACGAGCGAGCCCACCACGGCGCCCGCGAGCCCGGCGAAGTTGACGAGTAGCATTGCCACCGGCACGGAGAACGCAAACGCGATGAGGTAGAGCTTGGAGACGTCTCCCTGGGCGCGCAGCACCGTGACGATCTGATAGAGGAAGTCTATGCACGCGCACACGCCGCCCGTGGCAACCATCACCAGACAGAGCCCGCGGAACTTCTCGAAGTCCAAGCCGTACATGAAGCTCATGAGCGGGATGCCCACCGTGCCCATGATGAGGGCCATGGCACCCGTGACCAGCGCGATCACGCCTACCATCGCCAGAACCAGAAGATCAAAGCGGCGGTGCTTCTCGGGGTCTTCCCAGATGCGGGCAAGACGCACGAGCTGAGGCTTGTAGATGAAGCCAGCCATCATGAGGATGGAGTGGGCGGGGAAGTACATGGCGTTGTAGTAGAGCTGGTTGTCGTAGGAGAGCGCACCCTCCATCGCGAACTTGGGGACCGAGTCGATGAGGTTGTAGAGGAACAGCGCCAGGAAGAGCGGGAAGCACTCAACAAAGAGCTCCTTCACGCCGCGCAGGGTGGCGGGCATGCTCTTCTCGGTCTCAAAGTACGCCAGCGGGACGGTGAGGAGCACGAGCGAGGCAACGGCGCCGATGGCCATGGCAAAGCTCGCGATGGCAAGGTTGCGGGTCACGAGCAGCACGAGCGCAAAGGCCACGAGCCCGAGCAGGCAGCGCGCCGCCTGGGAGAGCCCGGCGAGATAGAGCTTGTCCTTCTGCTGGAGACGTCCCTCGTAGACGTCCGCGAGGCCGTCGACCGCCCTGAACACCAGCACACCCATGCAGATGGAGAACATGTAGGCATCATAGCCGCGGAACTGGCACCACAGCCATCCCACGACGAGCATGGCCGCGCACGTGAGGAAGCGGTTTATCTGGTAGTCCAGGAAGGAGCGCATGTCGTCGAGGTCGGACACCTGATAGGTTCGCACGCCATAGTTGGCCAGGAACAACAGAAGCGTGCCCACGGTGAAGGCCATCGAGAAGAGGCCCGCCTGCTCGGCGCCAACAAACCACGTGGCAACCATCGTGAGGGCGGGGAAGAGCATGCCCCACGCCGCCTGGCCTATGGTGTTGCAGATGTAGTCCCGCTTGGTCTGGTGGGCAAGGTACTGCTCGGTCTGCTCGGAGAGCTTTCCTCCAAAGACTGCGGCGATGAGGCGGTTCCACCAGTCGTTGACCACGCGAGTGAGAAGCGACGCCTCGCGGTCCGACTCGCTCTTCTGCGGGCTCTTGCGCTTCTTGCTCGTTACCACGCCATAGCGTGGCGCGCGAGCTCCCGGCTGAGCTCCGGCAACGGTTCTGACCGGTATCGGCTCGTTGCGGTTCTTGCGCTTGAAGGGGCTGCCTGGCATGGTCCCAAAAACTCCTCTCGTCTTCGTGCTCCCCGATTGTACCGCCCAAGCGTGACGGGAATGTAAAGTGGGGCGGGGGCGTCCGCCAACGCGTGCGTGAACAATGGGTTTCTCAGCGGGGTCTTTTGTGAGGCATCTATCGCGATGCCGCTCGTTCGGGGTACTCTCTATCAAGAAGAACCGCACACCCGGCAAAGGAGCAGCGTTGGCCGAGAAGAACGTGCACGAGACGGACCTGTCCGATACCATGCCCGCCCTCAACGTTCCTGAGAGCATCGCCGAGAACATGGACCTCTTTCTGCGCTTAGTGCGCAAGGTGCTCGACGAGTTTGACCCCGGTCTTCTGGAGACCTTTGACGTGCTTCTCTCCGACGCCTTCCGCGCGAACGCCGACGAGGCGGCGGAGACGGACGACGAGCGCGCGGCCTTTGCGGAGCTCGAGCGCACCATCGACGGGCTCGACGAGCGTCGCGCGACCCTCCTCATGCGAGCCTTTGTCGCGTACTTCCACCTCGCGAACATCTGCGAGGAGCACTATCGTGTGACCTCGCTGCGCGAGCGCGAGAGCTCGGTCGATCCCTCAGCGGGAGCGGACCCGATCAACGACCTCACGGTTGCCTATCGCCGGCTCGTGGACGAGTGCGGGCGCGGCAAGGCTACGGCGCTGCTGCAGCGTCTTGAGTTCAGGCCCGTCTTCACGGCACATCCCACCGAGGCGCGCCGAAAGGCGGTCGAGGGCAAGATCCGCCGCATCTCCGGCCTTCTGGAGGAGCACGCCCAGCTTGGCGGCGCCGCGCTCGCGGAGAACGAGCGCCGTCTCCTCCAGGAGATAGACGCCCTGCTGCGCACCTCGCCGATCGCGCACAAGAAGCCCACGCCCGTCGAAGAGGCGGACACGATCATCGACATCTTTGACAACACGCTCTTTGACATGGTGCCGGATGTCTATCGCCGATTTGACGACTGGGAGCTCGGGGAGCGGGCGGGCACCGTGCCTCCCGTCTGCCCTGCGTTCTTCCACCCCGGCAGCTGGATCGGCTCGGACCGCGACGGCAACCCCAACGTCACCGCGCGCGTGAGTCGTCAGGTTGCCGAGAAGTTCCGCACGCACGTGCTTGAGCGCCTGGCGGACGCCACGCAGGCCTGCGGGCGCAACCTCACGCTCGACGCGGTCTCGACGCCCCCCTCAGACCGCCTGGTGAACCTCTGGAGCCACCAGGTGGAGATGAGCGAGGAGCTCACCGCCCGCGCACTCGACATCTCGGCGAGCGAGCTCCACCGTGCCGCCATGCTCGTCATCGCGGAGCGCCTGCGCGCCACCGTTGGCCGCGTCTCGGACGTCATGTACGCGTGCGCGGACGACTACATCGCCGACCTTCGCGTCGTGCAGGGGTCCCTGGCGCGCGCAGGCGCCGTCCGCGCGGCGTACGGGCCCGTGCAGCGCCTCATCTGGCAGGCGCAGACCTTTGGCTTCCACCTCGTCGAGATGGAGTTCCGCCAGCACTCGCTCGTCCACGCCCGTGCGCTGGAGGACATCCGCGAGCACGGTCGCTGGGGAGAGCGCGGGGACCTCGCGCCCATGACGCGCGAGGTCCTGGACACCTTCCGCGCCATATCGCAGATCCAGCGCAAGAACGGCGTTGACGCCGCGCGCCGCTACATCATCTCGTTCACGCAGTCCGCTCAGGACGTGGCCAACGTCTACGAGCTTGCTCACCTTGCCTTTGCGCACGAGGTTGACGTGCCCAAGCTCGATGTCATCCCGCTCTTCGAGCAGGCGGCCGACCTCGAGCACGCCGTCGAGACGCTCAGCCAGATCATCCGCCTCCCCGAGGTCCAGCGCCGTCTTGCCGAGACGGGCCGCCGCCTGGAGGTCATGCTCGGCTACTCAGACTCCTCCAAGGACGTGGGCCCCACGGCGGCCACCCTCGTGCTTCACGCCGCCCAGGCGAACATCGCCCGGTGGGCGGAGGAGAACGACATCGACCTCGTCCTCATGCACGGCCGCGGCGGTGCGGTCGGCCGCGGCGGCGGGCCGGCAAACCGCGCGGTTCTCTCCCAGCCCGCCGGCTCTGTGAACGGCTGCTTCAAGCTCACCGAGCAGGGCGAGGTCATCTTCGCCCGCTACGGCAACCCCACGCTGGCGCGTCGTCACGTGGAGTCGGTCGCGGGCGCAACGCTCCTCTCGTCCGCGCCCTCCATCGAGCTGCTCAACACCGAGGCAACCGAGAAGTACGCGGTCCTTGCCGCCGAGCTCGACTCGGCCAGCCGCGAGCGCTACCTCGACCTTCTGCACACCGAGGGGTTTGCCGCGTGGTTCTCCACCGTGACGCCGCTCGCCGAGGTTGGCCTCATGCCCATCGGCTCGCGCCCGGCAAAGCGCGGCCTCGGCGCCACCTCCCTCGATGACCTGCGCGCTATCCCGTGGATCTTCTCGTGGTCTCAGGCGCGCGTCAACCTGGCAGCCTGGTACGGCCTGGGGACCGCCTGCGAGCGCGTGGGGGACCTCGAGCGCCTGCGTGCCGCCTACGCCGAGTGGCCGCTCTTCCAGACGTTCGTGGACAACGCGGAGATGTCCCTCTCCAAGGTGGACGAGCGCATCGCACGGCTCTACCTCGCGCTGGGAGACCGTGACGACCTCGCGCGGAAGGTCCTCGAGGAGATGGAGCTCACGCGCCGCTGGGTGCTCGCGATCGTGGGGGACGAGTGGCCGCTCCAGCACCGCCGCGTGCTGGGACCCGTCATCCGCATGCGCCTGCCGTTCGTGAACGTGCTCTCCGTGACGCAGGCCCTCGCGCTGCGCCGCCTGCGCGCGGGCGACCTTGAGCCCGAGGAGCGCGACGCCCTCACGTACCTCATCCTCTGCACCGTCTCCGGCGTTGCCGCCGGACTGCAGAACACGGGGTGATCGGGGCCGCGAGCTCATGTTGTCGCGGCTTGCGCCTGCGTTTCCTTCGCGCCGAGTGTGCACCAGCCGAGAAAAACTGCTCTCAGAGCGTCGTTTTTCTCGGCTGGTGCACACTCGGTGATAGGGACGTGATTAGGTGCGGAGAAGAGCGCGGCGAGAAGAGCGCGGCGAGAAGAGCGCGGCGAGAAGAGCGCGATGAGAAGAGCGCGGCGTATTACGCGGCGCTGAGCGTGATCTCGGAGACCTCCCAGCCAAAGAGCGCGATTGCACATGAGATGCTGACGTACTCGGGGAGTTGCTGCAGCTGGTCTTCGCAGCGCGGGACCCCGTACGACTCGAGCCTGCGCTCGAACTTCTCGCGATCGAGCACGTCATCGTAGTTGAAGCGAATGATGGCAGGCCTAAATGCCGTGAGGTGCGACTCGCGCAGTCGTTCGTCTTGGAGAACGCGCGCCGTATCGCGCCCGCTCGTGAACTCGGGCAGCATCGACTTTGCGCGTCCGTCCATCTCGGCAAGGATGAGCTGACCGTCATTTGTGAGCCAGGCAAAGTCGACGCGAAACCATTTGCCGGGCTCAAGCGGATCCTCAAACCACACTTGGATCTGCGGCGTCGCAAAGCCGAGTTCGTGCATCGTTGCTCGCGCAATCGACTCGCCGCCGCTCTCCGACCTTCCGTCAGCCAAGGCTGCTGTTTCCAGCGCCCTGCGCAGGCCTCGATGCCCGCGGTAGCTTCTCTTGAGGTGCTCAACGAGCCAGCCTGGGGACATGCCGGTCCTGCGCAGGGCGGCGTCTGCAATCGCAAGCGCGTCCGGGAGATCGAGCTCGACGAGGCAGTCGAACACCGTTCGCCAGAGCGTCGTAAGCCTGAGGCCGTTTTGCACGGTTGCGTGGCGCTCGCTGAGCCGGCGCATGCGAATTCCCGGCACGGACCTTCCCGAGCTGTGCGTTGCCACCTCGACATGCGTGAGCAGGCTCCAAGTTACCGGGAGACCGTGGGCAACGGCTGCCGAGGTGCCGCAGAAGTTCCAGCTTGGGTGGCTTTGCGCAATGCCGCGCATGAGAGACAGCGTGCGTTGCGGCGGAGTAAGGCTGCGCCAGACTGCGCGCCTGGCAAAGAGGCCAATAATCGGCTGGATGAGCTCGAGCCCACGGTCGAGTAGCGCCTTGCGGTCCTTCTCGGCAGACGGAACGAGGCAGCTGCCAGCGAGCTCTGCCTCGTCTAGCTGCCGGTTGATCCTCTGGCGTACCTCCGTGCTCATGGCGTCTCCCTTCCGGGGTCGGTCATTCTCGCACGGGACTCCTCCCAATGGTGTAATGAATCGGTGGGCGGCTGTGAATGTCGCACCCGTTGTTTTGCGGGGTGTTTCTACTTTCTCAACGCCGAGTGTGCACCAGCCGAGAAAAACGACGCTCTTGGAGCCGTTTTTCTCGGCTCGTGCACACTCGGCGAGAGCGCCGCCGTTTTTCTCGGCTGGCGCACACTCGACTGGCGGTGCCGCCGACTCTCTCGCTAAAAGTTTCCTCAATGTAACTCAATCGGCGAGCGGCACTTGCAATGCAGCGAGTTAGGCATATATTACTTTCTTGAGTTCGAAAAGGGTAACTCTGGGAGGCATTCATGGCAGCAGCGCAGCTTCCGCTGGCGATGGCGGGTGCAGGCGAGGTCGTTCGCGTGGCGGGGATTCGCGGTACCGGAGAGCTGCGACAGCATTTGGCCGAGCTCGGCTTTGTTGACGGCGCCGAGGTCAGGGTGGTCTCACGCGCCGCCGGCGACGTCATCGTGAGCGTTAAGGGCGCGCGCCTGGCACTCAATCGCTCGATGGCGAGTCACATCACCGTGTCTATCTAAATGATACGAAGGGACTGTCCCTTCGTATCATCGGGAAGAAGGGAAGGCTATGGCAACACTCAGGGACGTAAAGGTGGGGGAGAGCGCAACCGTGGCAAAGCTCACGGGCACCGGCGCGCTCAAGCGCCGGATCATGGACATGGGCCTCACCAAGGGGACGCGCGTCCACGTGCGCAAGGTGGCACCGCTGGGAGACCCGCTCGAGCTCACGGTGCGCGGCTACGAGCTCTCGATTCGCAAGGACGAGGCGGCGAGCATCGAGGTCATCAACGTGGCACAGGGAGAGTAACGCAGGGCGAGAAGCGCGGGGCGAGAAGAACCTCGCATTGTGGGTGCGGCCGGAAGCGGCCGTTTTTCTCGCCACGTAAGTTAACCAATTCTAACAATTGTTACCGCGCAAGTAGCAATTGGCTAACTTGAGGAAGGCAGGATATGGCAGAAATGACCATCGGTCTCGCAGGAAACCCAAACTGCGGCAAGACCACACTGTTCAACGAGCTCACGGGCTCAAACGGGTATGTGGGCAACTGGCCCGGCGTCACCGTGGAGAAGAAGCAGGCAACCTGGCGCGCGGACAAGGGCGTCACCTTCGTCGA
>CALULC010000016.1 GCA_944321385.1 uncultured Atopobiaceae bacterium | reverse complement strand
CGCTTCCCCGCGTCGTTCCTCAACCTCTGCGCCCTCTCACAGGACGACGTCCTCGAGCAGTACGCCGACGGCGCGAGTGAGGACGCGCTGGACGCCGTCGCCGAGGGCGACGACGTCATCCTCACCTTCACGACGGAGCAGATCGAGGCGCAGGTCGAGAAGTGGGAGGGGGAGCTCGAGGACGAGACCGCGTCGCTCCTCGAGCGTGACTGCACCGACGCCGTCAAGGTGACGGACGACCTCCGGACCATCACCGTCACCGCACGTCCCTGCTTCACGGACGACAATGACGCCGCAGCGGACCTCTACATGATCATAGTTGCCTGCGGCTACCTGCAGCTCTTTGACGGGCAGGGGGACTGGGGCTTCAGAGCCGCCTCCGTGGACGCCGAGACGGGCGTGGAGATAGCGGCGGCAAACATGCCCGGGGAGGGGCTCACCATCAGCCGCGACATCTGGTCGGATGCCCTCGCAGCAGCCGGCGTCTAGCCCCGCGGGGCAGGAGTCTCAAAAAATGGGCTTGTCGGAAAATCGGGGCGAAGGCGTCCGAGAAAGCGTGCTTCTCGGCAAACGAGGGTCTTCAACGTCCGACTCGCCGCTCCTCTTGGAGGCGAAAATCGCTAGATCATGATCGTCAACTGGGGAAATACGATTACGCTGCCGCGCCGAACGATGCGCGCGCATTGAAGAGTGCCGACAAAGGCACTTTTTCGGACGAGAAAAACCGAGAATTCCGAGAAGCCCAGATTCCTAGGCGCAACCGAGCCCAGCCCCGCGCCAGGTGCCACTCGCCGCTGAACGCCAGCCCCCAGACGCCGAGAGCGCGACGGCCCCGAGGGTCACTCCCCCGCGCGCGGGTGCGCCGCCAGGTACACGCGGCGGATGTGGGAGCGGTCGAGGTGCGTGTAGAGCTGGGTCGTGGAGATGTCCGCGTGCCCCAGGAGCTCCTGGACCACGCGCAGGTCAGCCCCGCCCTCAAGCAGGTGCGTGGCAAAGCTGTGCCGCAGCGTGTGCGGGTGCAGGCCGCGAATCCCCACGACCCGCCCGTACTTCTCGACGATCGCATGGACGGACTGGCGAGAAAGACGTCCGCCCCGGGCGTTGAGGAACACGGCCGCGCACGGCCGGCGCCCCGCGAGCGCCCCGCGCCCGCGGTCGAGGTAGGCCTCCAGCGCGTCCGCCGCCGCGCCCAGGATGGGCACCACGCGCTCCTTGGAGCCCTTGCCAAAGACGCGCAGCAGCGCCTCGTCGAGCAGGACCGCGCGCTCGTCGAGCCCGCAGAGCTCGCTCGCGCGCAGGCCGCAGCCGTAGAGGACCTCGAGGATCGCGTGGTCGCGCAGGCCCGCGGGCGTGCCCGGGAACGGCTGGTCCAAGAGGCGCGCGGCGTCCTCCTGCGAGATGACGTCGGGCAGGCGCTGGGGCTTTGCCGGCAGGGGCAGGTCGGCCGTGGGCAGCGTCCGTGCGATCTCGTCGGAGAGCATGAAGCGATGGAAGCCCTTCACGGCGGACGCGGCCCGCTCGACGGAGGACGCCGCGAGGCCGCGCGCGCCGAGCTCGGCGACGTAACCCTCTACCAGCGCGAGTGAGACCTCGTCCGGGCGCGTCACGGCGCGCTCGGCGAGCCACTCCACGTAGCGCGCGAGGTCGCGCCCATATGCGGAGATGGTATTGGGCGAGCTGCCCCGCTCAACGGCCAGGTAGCTCAGGTACTCCTCCCTCGCGCGCCCGAGGTCCACGGCGCCTCCCCTCTCGGCCGAACGCCAACGTTGCGGTCAACGTTACCACGGCCGAGGAGACGAGCGATGCGGGGCGTCACCTCGCGGAGGGCGGCGTCACCTCGTGGCGGGCGCACCCCTCGTGATGCGCGATCGCAGCTCGCACGAACTCGCGGAAGAGCGGGGCCGGACGGTCCGGACGGCTCTTGAACTCGGGGTGGGCCTGGCTCGCCACAAACCAAGGGTGAACGTCCTCGGGGAGCTCGACCATCTCCACGAGCCTATCGTCCGGCGAGAGGCCGGAGACCCGCAGCCCCGCCGCGACGAGCTGCTCGCGATACGCGTTGTTGACCTCGTAGCGATGACGGTGGCGCTCGTAGACGAGCGGCTCACCGTAGGCCTCCGCCGCAAGGGTCCCCTCCAGCACCTTGCACGGGTAGGCGCCGAGGCGCATGGTGGCGCCCTTCTCGGTGACGCCCTCCTGGTCGGGCATGATGTGGATCACGGGATGCGGCGTGGCGGGGTCGAACTCCGCCGAGCTCGCACCCGCGAGCCCGCAGACGCTGCGCGCGAACTCGCAGACGGCCACCTGCAGCCCCAGGCAGACGCCGAGATAGGGCACGAGCTCGGTCCGGGCACGATGCGCGGCGCAGATCTTGCCCTCGATGCCGCGCAGGCCAAACCCGCCGGGGACGAGGATGCCGTCTGCGCCGCCGAGCACCGCCTCGACGTTGCCCTCGTCAAGCGCCTCGCCGTCCACCAGGCGAATGTCAACATGCCGCCCAAAGAGCACGCCCGAGTGATGCAGTGCCTCGATGACGGAAAGATAGGCGTCCGGAAGCTGCGTGTACTTGCCCACCACGCAGATGCGCGTGACGTCCTCGCGAGCATTGGCCGCACGCAGGGCGTCGGTGAAGGCGTACCAGCCCTCCATGTGGCTCTCGCGCGGGTCAAGGCCCAAGCGCTCGCAGACCTTCACGTCAAAGCCCTGCGCCGCCAGGTGCGCCGGCACGTCGTAGATGGACAGGCAGTCCGAGTTCTCAAAGACGTGGTCTGCGGGCACGTCACAGAAGCTCGCGATCTTGGCGCGGATGGAGGCGTCCACCTCATGGTCGGAGCGACAGACGATGAAGTCGGGCTGCAGGCCAAAGGAGCGCAGCTCGCGCACGCTGTGCTGCGTGGGCTTGGTCTTGACCTCGTGCGCGGCGGCGATGTAGGGCACCAGGCTCACGTGGATGAGGATGCAGTCCTCGCGGCCCTTCTCGTTTCTGAACTGTCGGATGGCTTCCACGAAGGCCTGGCCCTCGATGTCTCCGATGGTGCCTCCGAGCTCGGTGATAACCGCGTCGGCGCCCGTCTCGTCCTCGATGCGGCGGAAGCGCTCCTTGATGGCATCGGTGACGTGCGGCACCACCTGCACGGTGCCACCGAGGAAATCCCCGGCGCGCTCGCGAGAGATGAGGTCTTGGTAGATGGCCCCGGTCGTGAAGTTTGAGGCGCGCGTGAGGTTCTCGTCGATGAAGCGCTCGTAGTGGCCGAGGTCGAGGTCGGTCTCCTTGCCGTCCTCGGTGACGAAGACCTCGCCGTGCTGGAACGGGCTCATCGTGCCCGGGTCAACGTTGAGGTATGGGTCGGCCTTCTGCATCATGACCCGATACCCGCGCGACTTGAGCAGCCGCCCCAGAGAAGCCGCCGTGATGCCCTTGCCCAGGGACGAGACCACGCCGCCGGTAACAAAGATGTGTTTTGCCATGGGGACCTCCCGCAGAATCCGCTTTCGTTTCCACGGGACTCCATGGTAGCGCGGGGCGAGAAGCGCCGCGGTCCCGCCGTCGCAAGCCGACGCATGCAAGAAACACTGCGACACGCGACGGACACAGAGCTTGCCGCAAGCTTAAGGCCGGGAGTGACGGTCGTCGCAGCGCGCATCGGTAACACGCGTGTTATACTCTTCTCAGCACGAAGGGAGGGGCCATGCCAGCCATGCTCACGAGAAGCGTTCGCGTAAGCGAGCCCGCGCTCAGACTTGCCGAAAAGTGCCTCGCGTCTCAAGGAACCACGTTCTCTCGCCTCGTGCGCGACGTCGTGGACTACGTCGCGCGCACCGGAAGGGTTCCCGCCCTCGATGACCCCACCTCCCCCGCACTCGACTCCCGCATGACGGAGTTCGAGTCATGGGCTGACGCGCTCACGTCCTCCGCCCCGGCATCGCCCGGCTACGCATCCGCCTCGGCAAAAGACCTCCTCGCCGACGCCCTCGAGGAGCGCTATGGCTGAAGGTCAGAAGGGGCTTCTCGTCCGTCCGGTCGCGCCGGAAGGCCTAGGAACACACCCCAACGCGACCCTCCTCGAGCCGCGCCGTGTGCTTCTCGACACCAACATCCTGCTCGACTACCTTGACGCCCGAAGAGCCAAGCACAGCCTGGCCAGAGAGCTCGTGCACGCCGCGCTTGGGGCCGGGATGGCCCTTGCGGCGGCCGCTTCATCCTATAAGGACATGTACTACATTCTCCGCCGATCGCTCAAAGACGAGGTCGGTGCGCGCGGGCTGATCAGGGGACTCATCGAGTGCGTGCCCATAACGGCGGTCGACCTGCGGGCAGCGGACCTCACCCCCGCGATTGCGAGCGACGAGCCCGACTTCGAGGACGGTCTCGTGCGTCAGGTCGCAGAGCGCGAGCGCCTCGTTGCCATCGTCACGCGCGACGCCGCCGCCTTTGCGGGCTCACCCGTGCCATCATTTGACCCTCATGAGTTTCTCGAGCTCCTGAGCTAAGGGCAAAGGACAGCAATCAAAGGTACTTGCGCCAGTCGTCCTCGTCCTCGTCGTCCTCCGCGGCGGCAACGGACTCGACGGCACGGGCCGCGAGCTCCGCACGACTCACGTACGGAGCGTCGTTTGCCTCGGGGAACGTGGAGAGCGCATGCGAGAAGACCTCGAGGTTCTCGTCAAAGCGCCCGCGCGGGATCGCAAAGACCACCTCGCGCACGGCGTGCGTGCCGCTCGCAAGCTCGGTGCGGAACGCCTCGGCCACCGTCGCCGCGTCCCAGCCAAAGGCGCCGCAGCCAAAGGCGCCCAGGATCAGCTTCTCGTGCCCCAGGTCATCCGCGATCGCCATGACCAGGCAGATGCGGTCGCGCAGCGCGGTGGCCAGCGCCTCCTCGCTCACGTGGTACTCCTCGCGGGCACGTCGCGCGTTGGGCGCCGCGCAAACGATGACGTCGGCGTAGGAGTGGTAGCCGTCGCGCTCAAAGCGCACCCTCGGCACCACGAGGGCACGATTGCGATACAGGTTGCAGTTGATGAAGCGCCTGCGGTTCTCACCATACCAGTCGCGCTTCTCGCGCAGCACGTTGAAGAGGAAGCTCTCCGCGCAGAGCGCCTGCTCCTGCGCCCAGGCGCCGCGGTCGTAGCCGCCGCCGGGGCTCGTGAAGGACGCAAAGTCGAGAAGGGCGAGGTCACAGGCAGACGCAAGCCCGCGCCCGCGCTCGAGCACGGCGGCGACGGAGTCCTCTTCCACCACGGCAACCACAGGCACGCAGCCCTCCGCGGAGACCTTGGGCAGGCCCTCGTAGACGCGCGTGTCCGCAGCGGCGCGGGCGATCTCGGCACCGTGACGCCGGTCCATCTCCGCGATGTGGCGCTTGGCCTGCTCGGCGCGGCTCGGGCCGCGACCCTCGCGCGCCTCTCGCCCGCCCTGACGTGACTCTCTGCCTGCCATGTGTTCCCCTTTCCTCGTCCTCAACCAATTCTTGCACAACACGCTCAACTGAAGACGCTTCAAACTTGCGCAACGTTTTGACATGAGTTGGCCGTACGATGGATGCACGAGAAAAGGTACGGGGTACCGCCAGCATGAAGGGGAGGCAACATGCGAGACAGAGGCAGACTTGTTCAGATTCACGACCCTGAGGTTGGCTTGAGCGGCGGTGAGGTGCTCATACTGATCTTGATCTGGATTGCCGTCATCGCTTTGGTGACCTTTGTCGTGGTGATGCTTTATCGCAGGCACAAGGCAAAGAAGAGCTCGGCCTCGGTGCAGCCGTTCAAGGTGCAGCCGTTCAACACGGGACTGCCGGCAAACCAGCAACCGGGCATCGCCCATCAAGATCCCTCACTGCAGATGCAGCCCGCCCAGCAGATGCAGCCCGCCCAGCAGATGCAGACCGCCCAATCAGCTCCCTCATTCTGCCCTCGCTGCGGAAACAAGCTTGGACCGGGTACGAAGTTCTGCCCTGGATGCGGGGCGCCAGTGTCCGGGAACGCAGGGTAAGGGCCAGCGGTGACGCTCCCCCGCTCCCAGGCGCTACGAAACGGCCGTCTCCGCAACTCGTGACGGCCCACATCTTGGCAAAAAGTGGGGCGGCTCCGTACGGGGCCGCCCCATTTTGTTGAGCTGTCGAGAAGGACGCGCGCCCTACTCCTCGTGGATGTGAACGACGAAGGTCTCGTCCGCCATCGTGAGGGTGTCGCCGTCGAGCAGCGCCCTGGGGACGCCGCGCGAGATGGGGTCACCGTTGAGGCGCGTCTTGTTGAGCGAGCCGAGGTCCTCCACCACGATGTGCGGGGTGCCCCCCGTGGTCTCGTCAGACATGATGCGCAGGTGCCTGCGGCTGATCGCGGTGTTGTTTGCGATGCGGCAGTCGGCGGCGGAGCCCTTGCCAATCACGCAGGGAAGGTCGAGCCTGTAGGTCTCACCTGTACGCTGGCGCTCCAGGGTGACGGCGAGCGTGGGGCCGAGCACCGTGGTCTGCTCATCGTTGCCCATGTTAGGGAAGGCCTTCTCCTCGTCCAGGACGGAGGTGATCTCGTCGCCGGGGAGCACGGTGGAGCCACCCGCGGCGGGACCACCGACCGGGGGCTTCGCAGCGGAGGGGGCACTTGCCCAGCTCGAGGCGCTCTGGGCAGGCTGAGGGCCGCCCGCCAGGGGTGCGCCGCCAAACGGGGAGCGCGCCTGCGACAGCGCCTGGCCCGCAGGCTGCATGGGCTGCTGCATGGGCGGGCGCATCGGCTGCGAGGGTCGCTGCGTCGGGGGCATCACGGGCTGAACGGGCTGCTGAGCGGGGAACTGCCCCGTGGGCTGCACGTACTGAGGCTTGCGGGACATCGACGAGGGACCAGCCTGCTGAGCTGGGAGACGCATCCCGCCGCCCATCCGCTGCATCGGGGGCCTCGTGGGCTGAGACCCGCCCACCTGCTGTGGTCCGCCCATCGGCCCGGAGGGGCTCTTTCCGGGTGCGACCGCACCGGCAAGGGTCCCACAGTATATGCAGAACTTGTCAGTCGCGTTCAGCGGCTTGCCACACTTCATGCAAAAGCGCTGAGCCATGACGGCTCCCCCTTTCAGAGATTCGAGTTACGCGGCCTTCTTGGCGTCCTCATCCTCATCACGCTTGGGCTTGATGACGAAGAAGTAGATCGCTCCTCCAGCAACCACCACGGCAGCGACGATACCCGCGATGACCCACGGCAGGTGAAGCTCAAAGATGTCGGTGGTGACACGGAAGTCATCGGCGCCGGCACTGCCGGTACGACCGGCGAGGTCAGTAGCCGTGATGGAGAGGCTGCGCGGCGTGAAGGAGGCAGACTCGACCTTGAAGCTGTAGTTGCCGTAGCCGTCATCCGTGACCTCAACGGCCTCACCGTCAACGAGGACCTCGACGCCCTGGACGCCGATGTTCTCGACGACCGTGAAGGTACCCTCGTAGGTTCCCGTCTCGTAGACGGCGCCGTCCTCGATGTTCAGGCTCGTCACCACGGGGTCGGTGGTGTCGAGGATGAAGTCAACCTCAGCCGCAGCTGTCTTGCCCTCCTCGCGGTCATAGTAGTTGGAGCTGGTGTTGGTGTTGGCCGCCAGGTCCTCGGACTCAACGGAGACGTGGTAGCGACCGTCACGCACGAAGTTGCCCGCGGGGATGCGGTAGGTGTACACGGACCAGCCGTTGGACTCGGGATCCTCGGAGGTTTCCTCGTCGATGGTGTAACCAGTGGCCTGCGGGGTCTCGTTGAGCGTGAGCTTGGAGACACTCGTGCCCTCAGTGACGGTCACGGCGTGCTTCTCGGACTCAACGCCACTGACGTTGATCTCCTCCACCACAACGTCGCGACCCTCGAGCAGGTAGCCGTTGTTCTCGGCGTAGGAGCCGGCGTCCAGCACACGGAAGGTGGAGCCAAAGCGGTTGACCGAGAAGGTGATGGTGCCCTCGGTCTCGTTGCCGGCAAGGTCGGTCAGGCTGGCGTCGATGGTGTAGATGTCGTCGACCTCGGCCTCGCGGACGAAGTCGGCATAGGTGACGGTCTGGCCCTGCTCCTGGTCGGAGACAAAGGTCTCGTAGGTAACCTCGCCGTTCTTGGTGCCGGTGATCGTGTAGGAGACGCCGTTGGCGTCGAAGTTGGCCTCGTCGGTGAAGATGATGGCCGGCTGCACGGAGTCGTTGTAGGCGGTCTGGTCCTCAACGCCGTCGAAGGTGATCTCGGGCGCCTGGAGGTCAACGACGAACTCGTCCGCCTGGTAGGCCGCCATGGCGTTTCCAGTCATGTCGGCACCACTCACGGAGAGGTTGTACACGCCATCGGTGGTGAAGGAGACCGTGGCCGTGTGAACGTCGCCGCTCGTGGACCAACCGCCCACGCTTCCGTTGGTCTCGATAGTAATGAGAGACGGATCGAAGTTGTGCTCGGTCACGGTAATGGTGGCGGTACGGCCAGCCTTGTAGTACTTGCCGTTGCGCACGTCGTTGTTGTCGAAGGTGACCTCGACGACGGGAGCGGTCTGGTCGATCGTGAACTCGGCGAGCTCGGCCTTGGCCTGGTTGAGGGCCGGGTCGGTCACCTGCGCAGAGATGGTGTAGTGGCCGTCGGCGGAGAGCGGCTCGGAGAGCGCGTAGCCGATGCCCGCGCCCGTGGAGGTGAGCTGGCTCACCGGGCGCGTCCAGCTGCTGGTGGCACGGGAGGCGTCACCGGCGACCTGGGTCACCGTGAGAACGACCTGGTTGGGGTCGTAGGTCTTGAGAATCGGGATGTTGAGCTCCTCAACGCTGAGAAGGACGCTCTGCGGGGAGTTGTAGTAGGTGCCCGGGGTCACGCCGGAGAGCGAGACGACGGGGAAGACCGTGTCCTGGAGCATGGACTCGGGGTAGGTGCCGTCAAAGACGGGCTCGTTGCTCGGGTCGGCGTAGTTCACAGCCTTGACCTCGCCGGTCGGAGAGATCGACCAGTAGCGATAGTTGCCGGCGATGTCGGTCATGCGAACGATGACCGCACGGTCGAAGTCATAGCCGTCGAGGAAGGCAACGACCACGGAGCCGGAGGTGGCGCCGACGTTGACCTGGTTGTCCAGGACGTAGGTGCCGTCGTCGGCGTCGGTCATGGTGAGGGACTCGACGCCGACGTTGTCGGACACGTTGACCGTGAGCGTCGTGGCAACGTTGAAGTAGTAGTTGTCGCCGTAGTTGTTGGACGGGTTGTGGTCCACGCTCGCGGAGGTCACCTCGGGAGCCGTGAGGTCGGCGACGAGGGTTCCGGAGACGAGCTCGGTGCCCTCGGCGTCAACGGTGTTCGTGCCGTAGGGGTTCACCGTCTTGTGGGCCGCCCAGTCGATGGCGTTGACGGTCATGGTGCGACCGACGCCCTCGGAGAACGAAACGGTAGCGGTCCAGGTGGTGACGCCCCCGGAGTCGGCCTCCCCCTCGACCCACTCGCTCACCGTGCCGCCGTTGACGTCGATGACGGAGGTGGAGGGCTTGAAGTTGACGTCCCTGACCGTGACGGTCGCCGTGGGGGCATCCGCAAAGTAGTCGGACCCGGAGAAGGACTTGACGATGGCCTTGTCGAGCGCGATGGAGACCGTTGCGGGAGTGGTGTCAACGACGAAGGTGCCGGACTCGTACTCGAACGGCTCGCCCTCGACGTTCACGCCCCCGTTGCCGGCGCGGTCGGAGACGGAGACGTTCATCTCGTAGGGGTCGACGGCCTCCGGGAACGTGACCACGAGCGTGTGGGTGTCGTTCTCGCCGTTCTGCCACTCGCCCTTCTCGCCCGCACCGGTGACGATGACGCGAGAGGGGTCGAAGTTCTTCTCGACCACGGTGATCGTGGCGCTACGCTCGGCGCCATAGTAGGCGGTGCTGCCGTCCTTGTCTGCGTAGGAGTCATTGTCCGCGAAGGCGACGCTCAGGACGGGGGCGGTGGTGTCGATGTGGAAGGTGCCGGAGTCATAGGTCGTGGCGGGGTTGCCCGCGAGGTCGCTGCCATCAACAGTGAGGCGATACGTGCCGTCGGCGTCAAACGCGACGGTTACGCTCTGCTTCTCCTCGTTCCACTCGCCCACCTTGCCGGTGGTCTCAATGTCGATGAGGCTGGAGTCGAAGTTGTCCTCCTCGACGGTGATCGTGGCGGTACGGTGGCCGTTGAAGTACGTCTCCTCGTCCTCGGTCCCCTCGTCGCTCCACGTAACCTTGATGACGGGGACGGTCTTGTCGATGACGAACTCGCCAGACTCATACGTTGCGGAGTTGTTGGACATGTCCTGAGCCTGAACCTTGAGCGAGTGGGCTCCGTCGGTGTTGAACTCAACGACCGCCTTGTAGGAGCCGTCGGACTGCTTCTCCCAGCCTGCGTCCGCGAGCGCGGAGCCGTCCTTGGTCACCACGAGCTCGTCGACGTCGAGGTTGACGTCCTTCACGACGATGGTGAACTCGCGGTCCGCCTTGTAGTACTTATCGTTCTGGGCATTGTCATTGTTGCAGGTCACCTTGATGGTGGGGTCGGTCGTGTCGATGATAAACTCGCCGGAGCTGTACTCGGTCTGGGTTGCGTCGTCCTCCATAACGGCGTCGTTGCCCGCAAGGTCCGAGCCGCTCACCTCGAGCTCATAGGTACCGTCCTCGGCAAAGACAACCTCAGCCGTGTGCGTGGAGCCGCTCGTGCTCCAAGTGAGATTCTGCTCCTCACCGTTCACGAGGACCTTCATCTCATCCGCGCTGAAGCCGAGGGCCTCTCCGACGATGATCTTGGCAGTACGGGCATCGTTGAAGTAGCTGCCCTCAACGGGATCGAGATCATTGAAGTCGACTCTCATCGTGGGGGCAGTCTTGTCAATTGTGAAATCGACGCTGGCAGTTGCCTCGCCCTTGATCGTCTTGTTTGCAGTAACCGTAAGGCTCTGGCTTCCCTCTTCGCTAAAGGTCTTCGTGTAGACATAGGTCTGTCTGTCTTGTTCGTCAGTTCCTCTGTCCGACTTGACCCACGAATCGTCATCATCCAAGTTCGTGCTGCCGTATTTTGACATGGTGACCATAACTGCCACCTCAACGTTCTTGGCAAAGTGATTGTTTTCCTGTGGGGCCTTATCGTTCAAAGTGAACGAGATTGACGGACGGCTGGTGTCCACAGAAAACTCTGCGCCGGTGAGAGCAGTGCCATCCTTGTCATACGTGCCCGCATCACCATATTCGAACTCGGTCTCGTGGTTAAACCCGTCACTCACAGAGACGGTCATATAGTCTTTCAAACTTCCAGACTTTCCAAGGCGGAAACCGTCAAACGTCGCCACGTAAGTGTCTTCCTTGGTAGAGCTCTGGGCCCAATCGACCTCAGCACCCGCCACAGGATGACGAGCAGAGACGATCCTCGCCTCTTCCGTGTCAAAAGTCGGGTCCTTGACCTCAATGGTCGCATAGAGGCCGTCCTCTCCGAAGTAGTCAGCACCATCAGCGCTGCCGATGGTGGTCTGACTCATCGTGATGGTGACCTCTGGGGCGGACGCGTCCACCGTCACGGGACGGCTGTATGACTGCTCAACCCTCTCGAGCTCTGGGGCAGGAGCCCCCTCTTCGGCACGCCCCCGATAGGCAGCATTGACGGTAATCGTGTTGTGAGAGCTCTCCAGCACGGTTACGGTTCGCGTATAGGTGACCATCGTCCTATCTTGTGAGGTCGCCTCACTCCAGCCGGTGCTCTCGTCAAGAGTCACGGCACCCTTGGAGCCAGTAATGGTGGTCTGATCTTCTACCAGCTCATAATCAGAGTCCATCGTCACCGTTACCGTGTATTTTGCTGCGGAGCCGTAAACATCCTCGCCGTTGATCAGCTCAGTGTCGGGAGTCTCGACAGGAGTAATCTCAATCGTGGGCTGGCCAGCTGCCAGCGCAGCGAGGGCCGGGATGGCCACGATCGCGGCAACGAGCACCGCGAGCGCGGCGGCAACGAGTCCTCCCCTCCTCAACATGCCAGCTCCCCCTCTCGGGGTGGCCTTGGCGTGCCTGCCGTGGTTTGTCTGGCTCATGCTCTACTCCTCTATCCTTCGGAGGCTCCCGGCTCCCATTTCACTTCTCATCACGCGAAACTCAAACGACCCGCTCGGCTGCGACTCAACGGGACCGGTGTCGAGCAGGATCGCCCCGTCGTCGGCGTCCTCGCCCAGGAGCGTTGTCGCCGCATCCCCGTCTCCCGCATCCAGGAGCGTGGTCGGGGCGTCGACGCGCTCCGCCGCTCCGGGCGGAGAGGCGTAGCCGCCGGGCGGAGCCGACGTCTGTGACACGGCCCACCCCTGTGCCGGCATCGTCTGGGAGTGCGCCACCTGGTGGGCTGGCCCAGCTGCAGGCGCCGCGACCGACCCGGCAGCAGGCGCAACGGCAGATGCGGGGGCTGCGTTCTTGCGCACGGCGCCGTCCCACGTGGCGTCGGAGAAGGCGCGCACGGCAGACCTCCTGCCACCGCCAGACCTCGAGGAGTCAACCTCGCGGGCGCGAGCCACGCCGGAGAGGTCGTCTCTCACGGCCTTGATGTCAAGCGCGCGATACACCCATATCGCCACGCCCACCAGGGCAACGGCGACCACGATAAGAACGATGCCTATGATGAGCAGGATCTGCTGAGCTGACATCTACTTCTCCTCGCCCTCTGCGCCCGAGGCGTCTCCGGCAGACGGGGAGCCTGCCTCGGCCTGCGCGCCGGCGCTGCCGTAGACCGTGTTGATGTTTCGGTACGCCGCCGAGCCAGACACGTCGGAGATGCGCCCGCTCGGTGAGACGACGTCACCCACGATCTCGTCGTACATCTCCTGGGACTTCTCGTTTGGCCCCACGTCGTCAGAAAGCTCTGCGGTGGAGAGGAGCACGTTCTCCAGAAGCTCCTGCGCCTGCTTCTCCGTCACTCCCGCCCTGCGGAAGCCATTGAGATAGGTGGGCGAGGAGATCGCCTCGTAGATGAGCTGGTAGAGACGAAGGCGCACCATGACCGGATCCTCGTCTCCGAGCGCATCGTAGGCAGAGACGAGCGAGTCCCAGTAGCCCTCGTAGACGCTGCCCTCGGAGCCCTCGAGCGTTGCCTGGGAGAGCTTCTGGTAGAACTGGCCGATGGTAACGTAGGCGGTCGCCGAGGAGCGCTCGGCGGAGGTGAGCGTGCAGTTCCTGCCGGCAGAGGTCAGCTGGTCGTAGCTGTCAGCCGCGCGCTGGAACCACTGCGCCGCCTGGACGCCCGCGCTCATCGCGTAGTTGCGGTTCTCGTCCCCCTCGCCGGTCTGCTCGTAGTAGACGTAGTAGAGCGTGCCGATCTCATAGCAGAGCTTGGCGTAGCCCTCGGAGTTCTGGATGTCCTGGAGGTGCTCGTCCATGAGGGCGGTCAGGCGCTCGGCCTCCTCCATCGTGAAGTTCTGGTCAGCCTTGTAGACGTTGTCCACGAGCTCGAGGTAGGTGGTGATGTTGCCCGGGTCCACGGAGGCAGCCATCGTGTAGTTCTGCTCGGCGTTGGACGGATCGCCGTCCGCCTCCTCCACGCTCGCGGTGCGCGCGGCGCTGAGGTAGCTCTCGTAGGTGCTGTTCTTGAGGTAGACGCTCAGCGCGATGCAAGCCACGCCCAGGACAGCGAAGCAGGCCGCGAGGATGCGAACGCGATTGAAGCGGCGGATCTTGGCGCGCTGGGTCTCTCGGTAGCCTTCGGTCAGACGGTCGTGGTGCTCAAGGTCGTAGCGCATTTCGGCGCAGGACTGGTAGCGCTCGGCGGGGTCCTGACGCGTGGCACGCGCGATGATGTGCTCCAGGCCCTCGGAGAGCCCGGGGTTGATCTGCCTGATGGGATAGAGCGTGGGCACCTCCGAGGGCAAGAGTCCCGTCACGAGCGACCACAGCGTAACGCCCAGAGAGTAGATGTCCGTGCGGGCGTCCGACTGCATGGCGTGGCTGAACTGCTCGGGGGCTGCATAGCCCTTGGTACCCAGAATCTGGGTGTCTGAGGTGCGATCTTCCTTGTACTCGCGCGCGATGCCAAAGTCGATGAGCTTAACCGTGCCGTCGTCGCGCAGCATGATGTTGGAGGGCTTCATGTCGCGATAGATGACCGGCGGGGTGCGCGTGTGCAGGTACTCCAGAACGTCGCAGAGCTGGATGCCCCACTCGATGACGTCCTTCTCGGCCATGGGGTGTCCGAGGTCGCGCATGACCTTCTTGAGGGACTCGCCCTCCACGTAGTCCATGACAACGTAGATGGTCTTGCCGTCCTCGATGATGTCTACGATGCGGGGCAGCGCCGGGTGGTCCAGGCGCTTCATGAGGTTGGCCTCGGTGATGAGGCTCTGCACCACCACTACGTTGTTTGCGTCGCGCGCGGTGCGGCCGATCTCCTTGACGGCCCAGAGCTTGTTGAGGCGCTGGTCGCGCGCGAGCCAGACGCGGGACATGCCGCCCTCGCCGATGAGGCTCAAGATCTCGTACTTGTTGTCGATGACCTCGCCTATGCGCGCCACGGCGCCCCACCTCCCTGAGCTCCATAGGGAGCGCCCTGCTGCGGGGCGGCGCCATAGGGGACGCCCGCGCCCAACAGGGTGGTGGCATCATCCGGAGAGCCAGAACCCAGAAGCGTGGTGCTCTCGTCGTCCGGGGCATACGGCGCGGGGGCGTACGGAGCGCGGGCGCCGGGGTCGTCCAAGAGCGTGGTGCCCTCCTCGGGAGCCACCACGGAGAGGCAGACGGCGGTGAGGTTGTCCTTCTCGCCATTGGCCATGTTCTGCTGGATGAGGTGCTCGGTCGCGGCGAGAAGCGCCGGCTCGTTTGCCGCGTTCACTTGGGCGTACGCGGTGCGCACGCCCTCGTCGCCCAGACGACGGTAGAAGCCGTCGCAGCAGGTGACAAAGAGGTCGCCCTCGCGGACCTCGCCGTAGGAGAACTCGGGGCGCAGCTCAACCTGGGTGCCCACGGACTGCAGCAGCACCGAGCCCTGAGGCATGAGGAGGGCCTCCTCCTTGGTGACGGTGCCCTCCGCCACCGAGCGGGCGGCGAGGGTCTGGTCGTTGGTGAGCTGCTCGAGCTGCCCGGAGGCGATGCGGTAGACACGGCAGTCTCCCACGTGCCCTATGACGTAGCGGCCCTGGCAGATGAGCATGCCGGTGAAGGTTGTTCCCAGACGGACGTCCTGGCGACGGCCATAGTCCCCGATTCTGCGGTTGAGGCTGGCGAGCATCTGCGCCCACACGGCTGCCACCTCAGAGAGGTTGACCGTCCCCTCGCGCGCGACGGATACGGAGGCAAGCGGGGCAAAGTCCTGCTGGAACCAGCGGGAGAACTCGTAGACAACGGTCGAGCTGGCAAGCTCGCCGCTCGAGAGGCCGCCGACGCCGTCACACACGACGGTCAGGGCAACGTCCCCCACGCTCGTCTCGGCAGAGAGAGCGCACCAGGCATCCTGGTTCACGTTCTTGCGCGCGCCCACGTTCGAGCTGCCTGCGATTGCGAACACCCGCGCACCCCGATTCCAAAAAACCAGCAGAATCCCAAAAATATTTTGTTGATTTTAGCACCGTATGGAGGGTTTTCAGATTCCAACTGGTAAACAGTTAAAAAGAAGAAGGGGAGGAGGTATATTCACAAGGTCTACACAATTGGCAACGCGGAGAAGGCATCCCCGCTAGGCGCCCGCACGACCCGCCAGCATCTCGCGAGCGAGGTCGCGGCTCGCAGAGCCCGTGTCTCCAGAGAGCATGCGCGCGACCTCGGCCACGCGGTCCTCGCCCTCTATCAGGGTGAGGGTGGTCTCGAGGACCTCTCCCTCCCCCGCGCGCTTCTCCACGAGGTAGTGGCGCCCTGCGGCAACGGCAACCTGAGCCAGATGCGTTACCACGATGACCTGGTGCGTCTGGGAGAGGCGAGCCAGCACGCTCGCGAGCGCAACGGCCGTGGCACCGCCCACGCCGGCATCTACCTCGTCAAAGACGAGCGTCTCACAGGCATCTGACTCTCCAAGGACAACCTTCACCGCAAGCATCACGCGACTGACCTCGCCGCCAGATGCGATCTTTCTCAGCGGACGGGCCGAGAGCCCGGCGGCAGGACGATAGAGCAGCTCAACGCGAGACGGCCCGCGGCGCGTCCACTCCGAGCGCGGGCGACGCTCGACGCAGACCTCCAGCTCGGCACTTCCCATCTCGAGAAACGCCATCTGCTCGCTCACCGCGGCGGCAAGGCGCGGAGCGGCATCGCGGCGCACGAGGTCGAGTGCGTCCGCAGCCGCCGCCAGTACTGCCTCGCGACGCTCCAGCTCCTCGGCCGCCCGGCGTTCCAGCTCGCCCCCGTCGCTCGCGGCGGCGATGACCTCGCGCGCCTCGTCGCGACGGCGCAGCACATCTGCCATGCGCGGGCCATAGGCGCGCCTCAGCCCCTCGAGCGCCGCCAAGCGGGCCTGCACGCGATCCAGCTCCTCGGGGTCAAAGTCCACCTCGTCTGCGTATCCTCGCAGTTCGGAGGCAACGTCCTCAATATCGAGCAGGGCGCTCTCGAGCGTTGCCGCCCAGCCACCGAGTTTCTCGTCAAAGCGCGCTGCGTCCGTGAGGGCGCGCACGGCTTCGCCGAGGGCATCGCAGGCACCGTCGTCTGCGGCGAGCCGCTCGCGGGCGCCGAGTGCGGCGGACATCAGGGCCTCGCCATGCTCGACGCGCGGAAGCTGGGCCTCCAGCTCCTCGAGCTCGCCCTCGCGCGGGTCGACCTCGTCGATGCGCCTCAGGACGAAGGCCGCCTCGTCGAGCCTCTCGCCCGTGGCGCGACCCATCTCGCGCACGCGCTCCAGCTCCGCCGCAGCCTCCTCGGCAGCGGCGAGCGCGTCTCGGTAGACGTCGAGTGCCTCGGCGGCGGGAGCGCCCGCCCACGTGTCCAGCATCTCCGCGTGGGTTGCCACGGCAAGGAGCCGCTGGTGCTCGTGCTGGCCGCAGAGGTCCACCGTGGACCCCACGCGCTCGGACAGCTCGCGAACGCTTGCCATGTGGCCGTCCAGCTCAACGCGACCGCGACCGTCCGCACTCACGCGGCGGCGCACCACCGTGCCGTCCTCGTCGTCCCCGCGAAGGAAGAGCCTCCCCTCCACCTCGAGCGACGCCGAGCCCTCACGGACCATGCCCACGTCCGAGCGCTCCCCCACGAGCAGCTTGATGGAAGAGAGCAGGGCCGTCTTTCCGGCGCCCGTCTCGCCCGTGAGCACGGTGAGGCCAGCCGCCGGTTCGATCGTGGCGTCACGGATGAGCGCGACGTCGCGTACGTGCAGCTCGTCGATCATCGTGCACCCCGCCCGTTCCTGTTGCCCCGAGGCCTCACTTGCCCACCTGCCCGTAGAACACGCGGGAGACGGAATCGTAGAAGCTCTGGGTGCTACGGTCCAAGAGCACGAGGTCACCGGGGCCGCGTCGCACGACGGCGCGCACGCCCACGCTGCCCTTCTCGCCGCGCACGGGCTGGCCGTCTGCGAAGAAGTGGCGCATGGCGGGGCGCTCGGGACTCATCTCTATCTCCACGACGTCCGAAGGCGAGGTGAGGAAGGCGCGCGCCATGATGGTGTGGGGTGCGATGGGCACACAGACCATGCCCGTGAACTCGGGCGTCACGATGGGGCCGCCCGCGGCGAGGGCGTAGCCGGTGGAGCCGGTGGCGGTTGAGACCACAAAGCCGTCTCCGCGCAGGCGGTCGATGTGCTTGCCGGACACGGAGACGTCAAACTCCACCATATCGCCGGCACCGCCGCGCGAGAGGGCAAAGTCGTTGAGGGCAAAGCTGTGCGTGAGCTGCGAGGACCCGTCCTCGCTCACAAACTCGCACTCGATGTCGAGCGTGGCGCGGCGCGAGACGTGAAGCTCGCCGGCAAGCGCGTCACGCACGGTCTCGAGCAGGTCATCGGGGCCGGCGGCGGTGAGAAAGCCGAGGTGGCCGTAGGAGATGCCGAGCACGGGTACGCCCGAGTAGCCCACGATGCGCGCGGCGCGCAGCAGCGTTCCGTCACCGCCGAGGGAGATCACGAGGTCGCAGCCCTCGGAGCTGGCGGTCACGCTGGGAAGGAGGCGCTTGTCGTGCGCCCACGCAACGTCTATGCCCTCGTCGTCGAGCCACGCCTCAAGGCGCCTGGCGCTCTCGACGGCGTCCTCGCGCGCGTAGTTGGGAACGATGAGAACCTTCACGGTCCGGCCTTTCTCTCGTCAGTCCGTGCTCAGTATACCCCGCAGAGGAGGTACTCCACATTTCCCTTGTGGCCGGTGATGGGGCTCTCGCAGTGGCCGCGAACCGTGAGACCCGCCTCCTCAAAGGCCGTGCGCACGCGCTCGAGCGCAGCCAGACGAACCCCCGGGTCGCGCACCACGCCGCCCTCCCCCACGTCCTCGCGGGCCGCCTCAAACTGCGGCTTCACGAGCGTGAGAAAGATCCCGCCGGGGCGCAGGAGCTCGCAGACGGCGGGCAGCACCGTCGTCACCGAGGTGAAGGAGACGTCGCACACGGCAAGGTCCACCACGTCCGCGCCAAGGAGCGCAGGCACGTCCACGATGTTGGTCCGCTCGAGCAGGCGCACGCGGGCATCTCCGCGCAGCTCCCACGAGAACTGGGCGTAGCCCACGTCAACGGCCACGACCGATGCCGCCCCGTGCTTGAGCAGGCAGTCGGTAAAACCACCGGTGGAGCACCCAACGTCCAGGCAGGCAAGGCCCGTGGGGTCCACGCCAAAGGCAGAAAGGCCGCGCTCGAGCTTGAGGCCGCCCCGGCTCACGTATGCCGCACGACCGCGCACGTGCAGGGGGATGCCGGCGCGCACCTGCTCCCCGGGAGAGGTGAGTCGCCGGTCACTCGTGGAGACATCGCCCGCCATGACGGCGCGCATCGCCTCATCCGTTGTGGAAAAGAACCCCTGCTCGACGAGCTCGGCGTCGAGCCGGCGACGGGATGGCATGGCCTAGTTCCCGGAAGCGGCGGCCACGCCGGAGGGGTCCGGGGAGGTAGCGTCGTCCTTCTTGGCTGCGCCCGCCTGGGCGTCCGCGAGGCGCGCCTCCTCCTCCGGAGAGAAGTCCGTGGTGTCAACGAGGCTCACGGCCTTGGAGCCGAGGGCGATGGCCTCCTCGAAGAGGTCGAGCGAGCGCTCCAGCGAGACGTCCTTGTCGCGCACCTGGCCCACGAGCTCGCCGAGGCGGTCGTTGATCTGGCCAAAGCTCTGGTACTGGGAGACGTCAACGCGAGCCATTACGCGCTCTCCCCCGTCTCGGGCTCGGGAACGACCTCGGCCTCAGGCTCAGCGGCCGCCTCTTCCGCAGCCTCGTCCTCCTCGGCCTCGGCCCTTGCCGTCTCCTCCGCGGCCTTGACACGCAGACGCTCGCGCGCCGCCGCCACCACGTCGACGCCGGCCTCGAGGTCGTCTGCGACGCGCCCGAGGATGCCGTTCACAAAGCGCGAGGACTCGTCCGTCCCGTAGGCCTTGGCAAGGTCCACGCACTCGTCGATGGATACGGAGATGTCAACCTCGTCGACGTCGAGCATCTCGTAGAGCGCGATGCGCAGGAGGTTGCGGTCTACGGCGTTCATGCGCGAGAGCGACCAGCCCGTGGAGCGCTCGGCGAGAACCGCGTCGAGGTCGGGACGGCGCTCGTCCACGCCGAGGGCGAGGCGCTCGGCGTACTCGTCGAGCGGCCCCTGTGAGAGGGCATACTCGCCGTCGAGAACGTCAACGACGGCACGACTGTTCACCTCCGCTTGGAACAGGAGCTGGAGGGCCTGGCTGCGGGCGAGGGTCCGCCCGCCGAAGTGAGTGCTCAAGGGGGTTACTCCTTGGGGAAGACGAGGCTGTCGATGCAGACGTCGACGGCGGAGACGGAGACGCCGACCTGCTCGGTGATGGCGCGCGCGACCTCCTTGCGGACGTCAGCGGCGAGCTTGGTGAACGGGTAGCCGTAGAAGACGGCAAGGTGAACCGTCACGTGCAGGCTGTCGTCCTCAACGTAGGACTCAACCGCCTTCTCCGGGGCCACGGTCCTGCTCGTGAAGACGCTGATCAGGCTCGAGGCAATGTCGTTGCCCCCCACGGAGGCCACGCCCTCAACACGACGCGCGGCGATGCCGACGATCGTGGAGATGACATCCTTGGAGATGCCGATGCCAGAGACAAAGAGCTCGCTTTCGGCCATTGCAGGACCCCCTTGCTCGATACGTTCGTTCACCCAGACAGTATACCCGTTGTGCGCAGAGAAGGACGGCGGGGCCAAACCGGCGGCGGGAAAGGCCACTGGAGGAGCACCGCCGTCGACACGCAAATCGAATGGACGAAATTCATAGCCTCTTGCCCCGCCGGGTTTCTCGCCAACTGGGCAAACAGCAAGCACTAATCAAACTTTGACGCTAGACTAGCGAGAATTTCGTCCATTCGATTATCTGTAGGACATCTTTTGGCTCTAAACGGGTGCGACGCCTAGACGCGGCCGACGAACTTGCCGCCGTCGCGGGTGTCCACCTTGATCTTCTCGCCCACGTTGAGGTAGAGCGGGACCTGAATCACGGCGCCGGTCTCGATGGTGGCGGGCTTGGAGCCGCCCTGGACCGTGTCGCCCTTGAAGCCGGGGTCGGTCTCAGTGATCTCCACCTCGATGAACATCGGGGGCTGCACGCCAAGGAGCTCGGTGTCGGCGTAGAGGAGCTGGGCGTTGTCGTTCTCCTTGAACCACTTGGCGTTGTCGCCGATGAAGTCAGCGGGGAGCTCGACCTGCTCGTAGGTCTCGTTGTCCATGAAGTAGAAGGTGCCGCCGTCGTTGTAGAGGTACTGCATCTCCTTGGTGATGAGCTGCACGTTCTCGAACTTGGTGCCGGCGTTGCAGGTCTGGTCGATCACGCGGCCGGTCTTGAGGTCGCGGATCTTGTAGCGGACAAAGGCACCGCCCTTGCCGGGCTTGACGTGCTGGAACTCCACGATCGTGTAGTACTTGTCGTTGATCTTGAGGCCCATGCCGTTCTTGAAGTCTGCAGTGCTGATGGTTGCCATGTTGTGCCTTTCCCGTAGTGCTCACATACGGTTGCCTAGTTTAGCACCCGCAGGCAGTCTACGCGGGGATTCCATGATGTGCCGAGAAGGACGTGGAAAAGAATCCGTCCCCTGCTACGCACCCACGACCACGAGGTCGTGCGTGGAGCGCGTGAAAGGCTCGTAGCCGTCGGCGGTCACGAGGCCAAAGTCCTCGAGACGGATGCCAAAGCGCCCGGGCAGGTAGATGCCCGGCTCGATGGTCACGACCGAGCCCTCCGGCACCGGGCGGTCCCAGCGACGGTTGAAGTTGGGGTTCTCGTGAATCTGGATGCCCACGCCGTGACCGAGGCCGTGGCCGAAGTAGTCGCCGTAGCCGGCGTCGGAGATCACGCGCGCGGCGATCTCGTGGATGTCGCGGCCGATCACGCCGGCGCGCACGGCGGCGGCGCTCTCCTCATGGGCGCGGCGCACCACGTCGTAGACGGCGCGCTGCTCCTCGCTCGCCTCGCCCACGGCCACAGTGCGCGTCATGTCCGCGTGATAGTCGTGATAGCCCGCGCCGTAGTCCATGACGATGAGGTCGCCCTCGCGCACCTGGCGCTCGCCGGGCTGGGCGTGGGGGTTCGCGCCGTTGGGGCCGGAGGCAAGGATCGTGCCAAAGGAGAGGGCGTCGGCGCCGTGCGAGAGCATGTAGTTCTCAAGCTCAACACGGATCTGCTGCTCGGTCATGCCCACCTTGATGAACTCGCAGATGTGTGTGAAGGCCTCGTCGGTGATCTCCTGCGCGCGGCGCATGAGGGCAACCTCCTCGGCGTCCTTTACCATGCGCAGATCGCAGATGTCGCCGTGGAGGCGCGGGGTGAGGCAGGCGATCCCGGCTCGACCGAGCTCCACGAGAAGGTCGTCGTAGAACGCGAGGTCGCAAGTGTCCTCGACGGCGGCCACGCGCACGCGCTCGGCGGCCAGACGACGCGCCGCCCAGGCGGCCGGGTCGATGACATCCATGTCCAGCGCCCATGCGGTGTCCGCGCCCAGACGCTCCACAAAGGTGTTGTAGTAGCGGGAGTCGGTGTGGAGCCACTGGCCCGTGGCCGTGATCACCGCGGTGTGGGCCACCTCGTCGTCAAAGGTGCGCTCGGCGCCGGTGAGCCAGCGGAGATCGGGGTTGTTGCGCAGGATCACTGCGTCGTAGCCGCGCTCCGCCATCAGTTCGCGCAGGCGCTCCACGCGCCCGGCGCATGCCATTGCATCTGCCATGTTCGTATCCTTTCTCGATGTGACAATGTGACAAAGGGGTCGTAGCCAAGTGTCACACTTTGTGACAAAGGGGTCGTAGCCAACTGTCACGTCACGCTGGACGTGAGGCGCACCAGGCGGCGGCGTGCTCGAGAATCGTCTCGTCGGTCATCACAGACAGGCGCACGCGGCCGAGGGCTCGCGGCACGGCGAGCATGAAGCGGTTGGTTCGCCCGAGGCGCTCGTCGCGGATCTTGGCAACGAGCTCGGCGGGATCGACGGTCGCGCTCGTGGTACCGATGCCAAGGCGCTCAAGCAGCTCGTCGACGGCGAGCATGTCATCAACGGAGAGCGCCTCGAGAACAACGCCGAGGCGCGTGGCAAAGCGCATGCCGTCCGCCAGCGCCGTCGCGGCACTCACGCTGGGCGCGAGCTCGCGCAGGGCGCGCGCGAAGGTGGTCCCAAACTCGAGCGACTGGCGCAGCGCCGCGCTCGTGGCCGAGGAGACCTTCCCGCGGCTCTTGAGCGTGTTCTTGAGCTGCTCGGCCAGGGCCTCGCGGTCACCGGAGGCAAGCTGGTCCGCAACGTCCCAGAGCTGCCCGAAGGAGCGGTCGGAGTCGCACATGGCCGTCTGCGCCATGAGGGCAAAGGCGAGCAGGGCCTCGTCGCTCGCGGGATCGGCGGCAAGGAGGTCCAGGTCCACAAAGGCAAAGCGCGCCGTCGCATCCTGCACGACCATGCGGGGCATCCCCGCCACGTCAAGCGCGCGCGGCGTGGTGGGCGCCGCAACGGCGCTCGCGATGTCGAGCGGGACCTCGGCAAGGGGGACGCCGCCGCACCACGTGGAGCACGCGAACGACGCCACGGAGAGCGCCTTGAAGCCACCGACCATGACGACAACGTCGTCACAGGTGACGCGCATCTCGCCG
Organism: uncultured Atopobiaceae bacterium; assembly: GCA_944321385.1. Classification (GTDB taxonomy): domain Bacteria; phylum Actinomycetota; class Coriobacteriia; order Coriobacteriales; family Atopobiaceae; genus Thermophilibacter. The sequence continues at coordinate 3,925 of CALULC010000016.1, read as the reverse complement.
AGAAGGGCGTCAAGCTCGCAGACGGCCGCCAGGTCGCAGGCGGCAAAGTCGACGCCTGCCGTCTGGACGGAGAAGCCCGCGGCACAGAGGTTGTCGTGCAGGGTCCTCACCACGTCATCGGGAGCGCCCTCCTCGTGGAGAAGCGCACAGGAGTGCGGACGCCCGGCCGAGGCCCTGAGGATGTTGGCGGTCTCGGGCAGGATGCCCTCCCCCACGCGCAGGTCCATCGACCCGCCGCGTATGACCACCCACTGACGCACGGTCCGCGGCTTGGGAGCGGGAGAAGGAGCTGGTGTGGGGGCGGGAGCGGGCGTGACCTCCTCGGACTCGCCCTTCTCTACAACGTCCTTCTCGTCACTCATAAGAGGCCCTTCTCCCAGAGCAGCTTGCCTGATTCCAGCGCAACCTGCTCAAACGTCTTGTTCCTGATGTCGACGGTGATGTCTGCCGCCTTCTCGTAGAGAGGGCGCCGACGGCGGTACACCTCCGCCGCGTGCTCCGCAGAACCAAGGTCGGGCCTGAGGTCCGGACGGCGAATCTGCCGAAGCGAGTCCTCGAGGTCGCCGTCGAGAAACACCACGACGCCCATCTCGTGCATGAGCTCGCAGTTCTCGGGACGCTCGACGATGCCGCCACCGCAGCTCACGAGCAGAGACTTGCGCGCCCTCAGGCGTCGCAGCTGAGAGGTCTCCTCGTCGCGGAAGCGCCCCTCTCCCTCCTCGGCAAAGATCTGCGCCACGCTGCGACCAAGCGCGCGCTCCACAAGGCGGTCTGTGTCCACGTGGGGGCGATGGAAAAGCCCGCCGAGGTTGCGGGCGAGCGTGGACTTGCCGGCGCCGAGAAAGCCCACGAAGAAGAGGTGGTCACACCCCTCGTGGACGACGTATCTCGGATCCTGCGGCAAAGCTCTCCCCCTTCTCACACATACCGAGAAACGATTCTACTCGATACCGGGTGCCCGTGGGGCGCCCCCGTGTTCCTCCGGGAGGTGCGCTTCGCGAAACCTCCCTCCGGAGCACGGGGGCGCGGCGCGCGACAGCGGTAGGGCCACACATCATTCCGGAGAGAAGTTTCGCGAAGCGCACTTCTCGGAGGAATGGTGTGTGGCCCGGCAGCTACGTAGTTGGGCTATTCGCCGTCGAAGGTGACCCCGCGCAAGGCCAGGTGCTCAAAGACGCGGAAGACGTGGGTGTACCAGAGGTCCTTGCGCGACTGCGGACGCACGAGAACCGTGCGCACCCCGGCGAGCTTGCCCGCCACCACGTCGGTGAAGACCTGGTCGCCAATCATGACGGTCTCTCGCGGGGCATAGCCCTCCATGCGCATCGCACGGCGCAGGGCAAACGGAAGCGGCTTCATCGCGTGGTCCACCACATCCATGCCCATCTGCTCGGCGGACCCGCGCACCTGGTCAGAGTGGAAGTTGTTGGACACCATGCAGAGCACAAGTCCCGCCGAACGCGCACGGTCGAGCCATTCCATCACCGCCGCGGGAGGAACCTTGGTGTCGCGCGGAACGCACGTGTTGTCGCGGTCGAGCAGAACGAGGCGCACGCCGCTCGCAACCAGCTCGTCAACGCTCACCAGCGGAAGACTCGCCACGTAGCGCGTGGCGCGGAAGAGTCCCATCTCATGCCCCCCTACGAGTACGCCTGCATGTGCTCGTCGTAGGTCTCGGAGAACTGCTCGGTGTCCTGCGTGATGTAGAAGTAGAAGTAGTTGGTGTCCGCGGGCTTGCAGGCAGCCTCGATAGAGGCAAGACTCGGCGAGCAGACCGGCGTGGGCGTGAGGCCGTCGCGCAGGTTGGTGTTGTAGGGGTCGTCGAGCGTGTTGATCTCGTCCGCCGTTGCCGCGCGTCCGAGCGAGTAGGTGAGCGTGGCGTCGCTCTGAAGGCGCATGCCATCGCGCAGACGGTTGTAGAAGACCGAGGCGATCTTTGGGCGCTGCTCGTCCGTGACCGCCTCGCGCTCCACGATCGACGCCATGGTGAGGACGTCGTTCGCGCTGAGCTCGATGCCATAGCGCTCGGAGAGGGACGAGGACGCGGCAGAGAGGTCGAGCGATGCCACCTCGATCTGGTACTGATCGAGCATCGCGCGGATGACCGTGTCCGCCGTGAGGTTCTCCTCTCCGGAGAAGTTGTAGGTCTTGGGGAAGAGGTAGCCCTCGAGAGAGTCGTAGCTCGGGTCCACGCCCTCGAGGAAGGGGAAGTCCTCAACGTAGTTGGAGGCCTTCGCCTGGGCGAGGAAGTCATCGGCCGATATGCCGAGGCTCTCCTCGACGGCGGCGGCGACCTGCTTCACGGTGTAGCCCTCGGGCACGGTGATCTGGCCCGTCGAGGCGTTGGGGCCGGTCGTGAGCAGCTCGATGATCTGAGAGTCGTCGGTCCCTGCCGTAATCACGTAGGAACCGCTCTTGATGCGCTGCTCGGCCTCGGTGCGACGAACCTCGGCGAGAAACTCGCTCTGATCGGCGATGAGGCCGTTCTCGTAGAGCGTCTGGGCAACGACGCCCGCTCCCGAACCCTCGGGAATCGTGATCGTGACCTGGGTGCCGGGCTCGGCGAGCTCGACCTCCGGGGCCTTGTCCTCGCTGGAGAAGAGGCCGGGCACAAAGACTATGCCGGCGACGACGGCAACGACGACGGCGAGAACGCCCGCCACAAGAGCGAGCGGCACCTTCCTGCCGTGAGATTCGTCATTGGGGTCCTTGGGCATGTGAGAGCCGGCGCGCCTGGTGGCGGCGGCGGTGCGCTTTGACACGCGTCCGTCCTTGAGCGCTGCGTGCGGGGCAGTCGCGCTCGGAGAGGCCGGAATGGGAGACATGGCTCCCGTTCCCAGATCGGTTCCCAGATCGGTGCCCCGTCCGTTGCCCGGCACGTCAAAGTGAGCGGCGTGCTTCGGGTTCCTGCTGTCGGGTGTGGCCATGGTAGCCTTTCAGATCTGCCTGGCGTCGAGCCAGGACTGCAAAAACAGGCTCGCGGCGACCATGTCGACCTTGCCGCGCATGGAGCGCTCGCTGAGCCCCTGCTCCCTCAGGATACGCTTGGCCTCGGCCGAAGACAGCCTCTCGTCCGCAAACTCCAAGGGAAGTCCGCACGATTTGGCGATTTTCTGTGCTTGTGCGCGAATGCGCTCCGCCTGCGGGCCGTCCTCCCCCGCCATCGTGCGAGGAAGGCCGCAGACAAGAAGGTCGGGCTCCCAGTCCTCGAGGACGCGTCGGAAGGTGACGGCGTGGGCGAGCACCTCAACCGCAGGAAGAACGCAGACGGGCGACGCAACGCGAGCGTCGGGATCGCTCACCGCGACCCCGACGCGAACCTCGCCGATATCCAGTGCGAGAACCCTCATGACCCCAGCGTTAGATGCCGAGCGCGGAGCGCGCCGCGTCGAGCGCGGCGTCGATGCCAGAGACGTCTGAGCCGCCGGCCTGTGCCATGTTGGGGCGCCCGCCGCCGCGGCCGCCCACGAGGCCGGCGATGTCCTTGATGATGGAGCCCGCGGCAAAGCCCGCGGAGACGGCGCCATCGGTACCTCCGGCGAGAAGCGCCACCTTGCCGTCGGGCGTGGCGGAAGCGATCACGCAGGCAACGGGCTCGCCGTTTGCCGCGTCACGGATGCCGTCCCAGGCGGAGCGCATCTCCTTGCCGGAGAGTCCGTCGATGCGAGCCACCACGACCTTGTAGCCGTCGAGCTGGACCGCAGACTTGTAGGCGTCGGCAACCTTGCCGGCGCCGGCGCCGGTCGTGGCGGCCTCGAGGGCCTTGCGCGTCTCGCGCAGCTCCGCCTGCAGGGCGGCCACGCGCGCGGCAACGTCGTCCGGGCGGCACTTGAGCTCGTGGGCCACCTCGTCGAGGGCGAGCAGGCGCTCGTCCACGTACTCGATGGCGCCCATCGAGGTCACGGCCTCGATGCGGCGGGCGTTG
>CALULC010000015.1 GCA_944321385.1 uncultured Atopobiaceae bacterium | reverse complement strand
ACGGCAAAGTACTGCCAGCAGCTGTGCTCGGAGTTGCGCTCGCCCGTCTCCTCGAAGAGGCGCTCGTTGTAGGCGTCGAGCTCCTCGCGCACGATGGCGTCGGCGTTCTTGAGGACCTCGAGCTTCTCGGAGGTCACCTCGCCGATGATGCGGATGGCCAGGCCCGGGCCCGGGAACGGCTGGCGGTAGACCATGCGGTCCGGCAGGCCCAGCGCCACGCCCAGCTCGCGCACCTCGTCCTTGAAGAAGTGGTCGAGCGGCTCGATGAGGTCAAAGTGCACGCCCTCGGGGAACGGGATCAGGTTGTGGTGGCTCTTGATCGTGGAGGCCTTGCCGCCGGTCTTGCGGGCGCCGGACTCGATGATGTCCGGGTAGATGGTGCCCTGCGCGAGCATCTCCACGCCGCCGATGCGCTGGGCCTCGTCGAAGAAGACCTTCCAGAACTCGGAGCCAATGCGACGGCGCTTCTCCTCCGGCTCGGTCACGCCGGCGAGCAGCCGCTCGTAGCGCTGCTCGGCGTGCACGTGCACGAGCGGCACCTGGAACTGGTCGCGGAAGATCTCCTCCACCATCTCCGGCTCGCCCTTGCGCAGCATCCCGTGGTTCACAAAGACGCAGGTCAGCTGGTTGCCAATCGCGCGGTGCACGAGCGCGGCCACCACGGATGAGTCAACGCCGCCGGAGAGGCCCAGGATGACCTTGCGATCCCCCACCTGCGCGCGGATCTCAGCGACCTTCTCGTCGATGATGTTGTCCATGGTCCACGTGGCCGCCAGGCCGCAGATGCCAAAGAGGAAGTTCTCCAGCAGCTCGCGGCCGTGCTCGGTGTGGCGGACCTCCGGGTGGAACTGCGTCGAGAAAAGCTTGCGAGAAGCGCACTCCATGGACGCCACCGGGCACACGTCCGTGTGCGACGTGACGACAAACCCCTCGGGCACGCGGCTCACGGCGTCGCGGTGGCTCATCCAGACGGTCTGCTCGTCGGGCGTGCCCGCGTACAGCGCAGACTCGCCGCTGCGCGTGATCTGCGCCGGGCCGTACTCGCCCACCTCGGAGTGCGCGACCTCGCCGCCCAGCGTCACGGCCATGATCTGGTGACCATAGCAGAAGCCCAGCACCGGCAGGCCCAGCTCAAAGATCGCGGGGTCCACATGCGGCGCGTCCTCGGCGTACACGCTCGCCGGGCCGCCGGAGAGGATGAGCGCAGACGGTCCCATGGCAGCGAGCTCGTTGGCGGAAATGTCGCACGGCACAATCTCCGAGTACACGTGAAGGTCGCGCACACGACGCGCGATCAGCTGCCCGTACTGGGCGCCAAAGTCCAGAACCGCCACGAACTGCCTGGGGGTAGCCTCGCTCATACATCCTCCGGTCTTCTCGACAGCTTTGATCTTCTTGATGGCTCTCTTCTGTGATGCCGTCTTGCCGTTGGCGCGCGCCGTCGGCCGACAAACACAACAAACAGTTGTCACTCTGTGACAGTTTATAGAGAATACCGCGAATTTTGGGCATCTACATCTCGTCGACATTTTGCCCGCGTATTATCAGGAGGTCTGAGTCAACCAGCTGACGGGAACTTTCGCACCTCAAACACACGCAAGGAGGATCCTCTCTTGGCTGACAGGAAGTCGCACAGACAGATGACCAGCGCCGAGCAGGTCCGCCGCTCCGAAAGCCACTACGGACGAGACGGCGGGGCTCATGTTGCTCCCGCAACGAGGACCCACGACACCGGCCGCGGGTCCAGAAGAGGACAGCGCATCGCAACGCGCGCCGATGGCGCTGGGTCATACGCCGAGCGCGTCAAGAAGAAGCGTCACAAGCGCGTGGCGGCGATCGTTATTGCCGCGCTGCTCGTGGTGTTTGTTGGCGTGGGCGCCGCCGCGGCGGCGTTTGTCATGCGCCTGAGCAACAACATCCAGACGAACGACCCCGATCTCCTCGAGCGCTTCTCCGAGCCCGTCGCCCTGCAGGACCCCTTCTACATGCTTCTCCTGGGTGTCGACAAGAGCGAGGGCCGCGCCGAGGACTGGGGTGCCGACACCTCAAACTTCCGCTCCGACACCATCATCCTCGCCCGCATCGACGCGCCCGCCCAGAAGGTTACGCTCGTGTCGATCCCGCGTGACACCCTTGTGGACATGGGCCCCAACGGCGAGCGCAAGATCAACGACGCATACGCGCTCGGCGGCGGCGACTACATGACGGACGTCGTCGAGGACCTAGTCAACGAGAACACCGACGTCCGCATCAGGATCGAGGCCTATGCGGAGGTTGACTTTGAGCAGTTCACCTCCATCGTGGACGCCATCGGTGGCATCGAGGTGACGCTGCCGGTTGCCGTGAGCGACGAGCTTGCAAACGTGGACCTTCCCGCCGGGACCCAGCACATCAACGGCGACGAAGCGCTCGGCCTGTGCCGTGCGCGCCACGCCTATGACGAGTACGGCGGCGGAGACTTCTACCGCGCCGCCAACCAGCGCATGGTCATCGGCACCATCATCAAGAAGATCCTCTCACTCGACCCGGCGGGCATGCTCGGCGCCGTGGACACCCTCACCCAGAGCGTGACTACCACCCTCAGCATCACCGACCTCGCCAGCCTGGCCATGCAGTTCCAGAACTTTGACGTGGACACCGGCTTCTACACCGGCCAGACGCCCACGGAGTCCCAGTACGTGAACAGCGTCTGGTATGAGTTCCTCGACAAGGACGGCTGGGCGGAGATGATGGAGCGCGTTGACAGTGGCCTGCCGCCCTACTCCGACGAGAGCCAAGACTTCACCCACGGCGTTGCCGGCTCCATCGGCGTGAGCTCCGGGGACAGCTCGGACTCCAACGAGCCCGACGAGGAGGAGCCCGAGGTTGAGGGGCCCGTCTTCTCGGGCAGTGTGCTCGTCCTCAACGGCGCGGGCGTGAGCGGCCTTGCCGGCACCAAGAGCGACGCGCTGAACTCCGCGGGGTTCAGCGCAGAAGCGGGCAACGCCGACAGCTCCCACACGACCACCCAGATCTACTACAACGGAGACTCCCGCAACGCGGCACTCGGAGTCGCCGAGACGCTCGGCGTGGAAGAGTCCAACGTCCTGGAGAACAGCCAAGGCCTCCACTCGACCGAATACGACGTTGTCGTGGTGCTGGGATCCGACCAGGCGGAGTAGCCGGCGCACGAGAAGAACGAGCGTCTCGCCGCTGGCCCGCTCGCTTGCAACGCTCGCCAGACGTAACCGCACTCTCGTCATGCCTGCGCTACCGTTGTGGCACGGCAGCGCGAACGAGGGGAGCGACATGGGCGTCTTCGACTTCATCCAGAACCCTTCACGTCCGAGATACTCGGGTGACGAGTACTACACCCTGCCCACCAAAGACCTGTCCGAAGATTCTCCCATGAGGGCCCTTGCCCTGACGGGCATACCCGGCGCGCTCGTGTATTACGCCTACGCTCAGCCCCGCACGCTGCTGACGGCACTTGCGGGAACCCTCGAGGAGCTGCGCCTGCGAGAGGCTCGCAGCCTCTCTGGCGGGTTCTACTCGATCATGGGCGGAGACACCGGCGCGTGGCTGATCGCCCCGATACCGGTTCGCCACTTCGATGCCGAGACCCTCAGCCTCTCCCCCTCCGCGCTGCTCGTCGGGGTCGACAGCGCCACCACCGATCTTGTCGAGAAGACCCTGGAGAGCATCTCCTCCTGCGACAAGCGCGGGAGGACGAGCTTGCTCAGGAACAAGTTCGGCGTTGAGATCGTCCAGGGGATCGTCTCCATCCGCGAAGACGAGATCACGGGACCGGGCGCGGTCGTCGATGCCCTCCGTCGCGGGGTCACGCTACCCTGGTGGCTCTACCCCGGCTTTGAGGGAACCTACGACGCGCTGCAGATGACGGACTTCGACCTGCTTCCCGAGTGGGTGCACCAGGAGCTCGTGAACACGGAGACGCTCTCCGGATGGATCTTCCAGTCGTCGTCGCTCTGGAACTACGTGGTCACCCTGGAGGAGGGAACTCAGGGGTTCGCGATCATCGGAGACCCCGACGCAAGGCGAGAGGGCGGGGCGCTCTTCTGCATGTACGTCGGTGACGCCGACCCCCAGGACCTCGCCATGCTGATCGAGAGCCTCCGACGGCTCGGCCCCTACGAGCTCGTCCAGGACAGCCCGGTAAACCTCGTCTGCCAGCATGTTGCCGCGGGCACGACGCGCGCCGAGTTCGAAGAGCTCGCCAGGACGTTCATCCGCGACTTCAAGAGTCTCACGGGAGCGGGCGCGTGAGAGTGCGCCGGGCGGAAGCGTCGGGGGCGACGTGGGAGCCCCCGCGCCCGGTCTCCGTCTTCGTCTCGAGCACGTTCCGCGACATGCAGCTCGAGCGTGACGCCATCCACAGCGCCGTCCTCCCACGGCTGCGCGAGCTCGCGGACGCGTACGGCACGGACGTCTCCGTGATCGACCTGCGCTGGGGCGTCGACACGAGCGGCACGACCGAGGCGGAGCAGGAGCGCAAGGTCGTCCGCGCCTGCCTCGGCGAGATCGACCGCTGCGAGCCGTTCTTCCTCTCGCTCGTGGGCGAGCGCTATGGCTACGTGCTCCCCGACGACTCGCTCACCGGGCTGCTCCGCACACGCCTCGGACTTCCCGCCGGCCGCAGCATAACGGAGCTCGAGATCCTCCACGCCGTGCAGAGGTTCGGAGAGAGCGAGACGTGCCTGCACCTCGTGCGGACGATCTCCAACGCGGGCGGGCTGTCCGGGAGCCTGCGCACCGAGTTCCTGAGCGAGGGAGACGACGCCGACCGCCAGCGGAGGCTCCGCGAGATGCTCTCCCGGCGCTTCCCCGGCTCCACGCTCCCCTATGCGGTCAGCCTCGCCCCGGACGGAACCTACGACCTCGACAGCTTCTGCGAGCTGCTCTACGGCGAGCTCTCCTCCCGTCTGGCGCGTCTCTGGGGACCGCCGCCTCGAGACGGCGCGAACCCCTGGGAGCGCGAGCACGGCCTGCAGTGGCGCGCCGCCGAGGACGCCGCCGCGACCTTTGCCGCACGAGAGCATGAGCTCACGAAGCTGCTGGACTTCTGCGACCCCGCGCGCCCGCAGGCCGCCTCGACGCTAGTCGTCCGCGGCACGGAGGGTTCCGGGGTGACGACGCTGCTCTCCCGCATGGCCGTGGAGGCGCGGGACGCCCACCCCGAGCTCTGCGTCGCCTTCCTGGGCTGCGGTCTCACGCAGCGCAGCTCGACGACCGTCGGGGCCCTGCGCTTCCTCGCCACGGACCTCTTCGAGCTGTCGGGCCTTGGCGAGAAGGGTCTGGGCTTCGATGACCTGCTCGGCTCAAGGGCGGAGAAGGTCGCTGACGACGAGCGCTTCGAGCTTGGGGTTCTCACGAACGTCCTGCTGCTGGCCGCGCGGAAGCGCCCGCTGCTGCTCGTCGTGGACGGCTCCGACCGGCTGGGCGCACGGGACGGAGGGGACCCGCTCGGCTGGCTCCCCGGCCTCCCCCGCCAGCGATGCCGCATGGTCTGCTCGCTCGGTGCGCTCAGCGCCTCGGAGTCCCTCGACCGACTGCGCGCCACCACGCTCGAGCTCGCCACGCTCGGCCCCGAGCAGGCCCGCGACCTCGCCCGCGCCGTCGCGGCGCGCGGGCACAAGGAGCTCCCGGGCGCGGCGGCGGACGCGATCGCCCGTCGGGGCGCCGCCCTGCCGGGCGCCGCCGCCCCGCTCTCGATCTCCCTTGCCGTCCAGGAGCTGCTCAACCTCGGTCGGGAGGACTTCGCGCGTGCCGACCGCATCGCCGCCTCGGGCGTCTCTCCCGGGGATGCCCTGGCCCAGGTCCTGCGCGAGACCCTCGAGGAGTTGCCGGGCGGCGCGGGGGAGCTCTTCAGCGCCCTCGCGGACCGCGCGGCGGACGTGGTGGGCGCCGAGGGACGCTCCCAGCTCGAGGCGGTCGCCCTCCTCGCGGGCACCTCGGGAGGACTGCGAGAGGACGACCTCGTCGCCCTCCTTGGCGACAAGGGCTTCTCCGCGGCTGACTTCGCGCTGTTCCGACAGCTCCTGGGAGACTCCTTCGTGCAGCGCGACGTCGCGTGCTGGGACTTCTCGCACGACTGCTTCAGACGCGCCGCCTGGGAGCACCTCGTCGAGCGCGCCGGCCGCACCGAGAAGGTGCTCGCGCGACTGGCCGGACACTTCATGGTCCTGCTCCGCACGCGGGGCGAGGACCTCGTCGCGCGGCGCGAGGCCGTGCCCGTCCTGCTCCGGCTGAAACGCTACTCCCAGGCTGCGGAGGCGCTCCGCCTCATCGAGCGCGACTCCGCGCGCGCCCAGCTGCTCGCCTCCGTCATGGGCGAGCGCGGCGCGAGTCCCCGGGACACCGTGGTCTTCAAGGTCCTCGACGCGCTGCGCGGCGCCGGGCCACAGGCGGCCGTGCGCACCTACGAGGTCATTGCCCCACAGGTCCTCGACGCGCTCTTCTCCCTGCACGCGCCGGCGTTCGTGCGCGAGGTTGTCTGGCCCCTGCACGAGGCACTCGCGGCGCACCCCGAGAGCGCTGCCGCGCGGGCGCGGGACAGCCTCCTGCTCACGGCCCTCTCGGCGCGTGAGCCGGACGAGGCACGTGCCATCGACCTCCTGGAGGCGGCGCACAGGGCCCTCGGGCCGTACACGGACCCCGTCACGCTGCTCGCGACGCGCGAGGCCTGCCGCGAGCTGGCGCGCAGGCTCGCCGCAGAAGGTCTCGACGAGGACGCCGTCAGGTTTGACGATGACGCGGTTCAGGCCGCACGGAAGCTTCTCGCACAGCCCGAAGCCACCGCCCAGACCGTCCTCGACACGGCGACGACCATCGAGGACGCGTGCGAGCGGGCGTTCGCGGCCGGGGCGCGCCAGCGGGCGCAGCAGCTCGCGGACGAGGTCCAGCGACTCGCGCTCTCGTCGACGGGCCCGGCCATGACCCCCCTTGAGCGCCTCCTGCTCGCCCTGCTCGTATCCGGCTTCCTCGCCGTCACCAGGGACCGCATGGGGAACGCCCGCGGCGCGCGCTCCGCAGCCGGGAGCGTTGTCTCGACCATGGGGTCGCTCGCTCGCCTTGACGCGACGACCTCTCTGCCCGACCGGGTCCTGCGCAGCGTCGCGGCGTCACTCAGAATCCTTGCCACCCATGACGAGCAGGGCGTTCCCTTCCTGCTCGCGCACGAGGACGACGTCCGTGACGTGCTGTGCGACCCGCGCGTCCTGCGCGCGCCCCTCTGGACCCCCGGCTATGAGCTCGGGAGGCTCGCGCGCGTCGTCCCGCTCCCCTGGGACGCGATCGAGCGGGCGGCGACCCTTCGCCTTGACGAGCTGGAGGTGCAGGCGGAGCGAGAGCGCAGCGCGCAAGAGAGCGCGTTCGCGTTCGTCAAGCTCCGCGAGTGCGCGCTCGCGCGCGGGGACGTCCGCGCCGTCCGCGAGGTCTGGCGGCAGCTCCTCGGCACGCTGGGCATGCTGTTCGAGCAACGTCCGAGCTGTGCCACGTTCACCTGGGCCCTCGAGCTCACCCGCGACCAGGCCGACTGGCTCGAGCGTCAGGGCCTCGCCGGAGACGGCGCCGCCTCCCTCGCCACGGTTCTTATGCTGACGGACGCCTCCCTCGCCAACCAGACGCTCACCAGCGACGGCACGGGGTACGACGACATGCTCTGCGAGCACTTCCGCTCCGAGCTGCGCCTCGGGCAGCTCCTTGTGCTGGCGGGATCGACCGACCTGGGCCGCCGCAGCTCCCTGCATGCGATCGAGGCGTGCCTGATCGTCGACAGGGCGCAGGTCCTCGATCGCCCCGCCCCCACGAGGGAGCTCGTCCGCGCACATCTCAGCTGGGTGATCGATCACGATCCCGAGCAGGCCGCCCGTCTCTCCGAGCTCCTCCACGAGGCCGGGTTCGTAACGTAGCCGCGACCGACGGGGGCGCACGGCTCTCTCCGCACGGAGGGCGCTGTGCTATCCTCGGCAGCAAGCCGTCGGACACACATCGCGAGCACGGAGGCGGGAGTCAGTATGGACGCGATCCCCATCGTCACGGAACTGCCGGGCCTCCTCTTATCCGCGGCAGTCGTCGTGGCCCTCATGTCCCTGATCTACCTGCTGCTCGAGCGCGTGCAGCGCCTCGCCGTGTTTGCCGTCGTCTTTGTCGCCCTGTTCGCGGTCGCCTGGCTCCAGGAGTCCGTCGGCGCGGCCGGCGGGGGCCTGCTCCTCTCGGCCACTGCGACCCTGACCGCCCTCGGGCGGGCCGCGCTCGCCTTCATCGGCGGCAACGGGTTCTCGCTGCTCCCCGAGGCCGGCTCCCCCGAGCTCAACGCCGTCTTCCAGCTTCTGAGCCTTGTGGCGCTCGCACTCACCGCCGAGAGCGTACTCAGCCTCTTCACCACCGCCTCGAGCTGGTTCAGCACCCACTTCGACCACTTCGACCAAATCGTGGTGGTCACCTCCTCGAGCGAGATGGCCCCCTACGCCCGCTCGTTCGCCATCGACGCCGCGCGCGGGGAGGGTCGCCCTCGAGCGGTCTTCTCGGTGGTGAGGGACGCGTCGGGCGAGAAGACGTATCGCCTGTGCACGGGGGACACGACGAGGGAGCTCCCGTACGAGTCGTTCCGCCGCCGCCTGGCCGACGCCGTGAGGTCGAGGGCCACGAACCGCGTGGACGACACGCAGCTCGCGCTCGTCACCCTCAGGAACGGGCGCGTCACCGTCACGAACTACGGGGACGAGCCGCTCTCGCGCAAGGAGTGCGCGAGCCTCGTGGAGTTTCTCATGAGCGGGGAGACGGAGAACAGCCCGGTCAAGCCCGAGGACGTCTACTCCTACAGCGTCGAGGAGATCAGGGTCCGGCAGCTCGTTCGCCGCCTGCTGCCCCCGGTCGACCGGCTCGGCGACCCGGGCCTCGGCCTCGGGCTCAGGCCGCTCAACGCCATGGTCATCGGGGACGACGTCGAGCGCGTGGTCCTGATGGTCGCCTACCTCATCCGCAACGGACAGGCGCTGACGAACGCCTACGCGGACGGCTCGGTCGAGGCCGCCGTCCCGCGCATCGCCGTCGCGAGCCCCCAGGCATCCCGCATCAGGCGGCGACTGCGCTGTGCCTACCCCGCCCTCGACCCGGGCGACCCGGCGACGGGGCGGAAGCCCGACCTCACGCCCCCCGCCGTCGTCACCACCTTCGAGAGCAAGTTCGAGATGCTGGACGCCGCCATAGTCGACCGCAACGACCTCGTGCTCGTGATCAACACCGAGCCGGACCTCGGCCGCGCCCCCACCCAGCGGCAACTCTGGCAGCAGCGCCTGCAGAAGAAGCTGGGGGACGCCCAGGCGGTCTACGTCCAGTACAGCGGGGACGAGGACTCCGGCCTCGTGTTCGAGGACTCCTACGGCGGCAGGGCGCCCGAGGCGTCGAGCGGGACCAAGTGCGTGCTCCTGTACGGGGGCGCCTCCGAGTCCATGCGCGCGTCGCTCTTGCTCCACAAGAACCTCGACCGCGCCGCCATGCTCGTGAACCTCCGCTACGGCCTCGGCCCGGACGACCCCAAGCCGAGCCTCTTCGACCCAGCTGGCAACCAGGAGTTCATCCCCGACGCCCAGGAGCGTTGGGCCGCATGCGACGCCTACGGCCGCGACTCCAGCCGCGCGACCGCGGACTTCGCCACCGTGGAGCGCTTCCTCTGGCAGAACGGCATGGGCGAGGTCCCCGGCGCAGGCCAGAGCGAAAGCGAGCGCGACGACGAGGCGATGCGCGAGGTCATCGGTCATCTGGAGCACCTGCGCTGGAACGCGTACATGGTGACGACGGGCTTCACGCTCAAGCCCTGGGACGAGCTCCCCGCCGCCTACGCCCGCGCGCTGAGGGAGAACGAGACGCTCGACCAGCCCCTGCCCGCGAAGGACGTCTTCAAGGCCGTCACCGTGGACCTGATCAACCGCGAGCACGCCGCGCTCGTCGACTGGGAGCTCCTGCCCGAGCTCGACGAGCTCTTCGCCCGGATGGGTCGCGAGACGGGAACCTACGACGAGCTCCTCGCCTCGGGCCGCCTCAAGCCCAACCAGCAGAAGGACCGCGACATCATCGACGACCTGATCGTCTAGGCCCTCCTCGTCCGTCCCACCGCAACGCCCGCGCCGCTGCGCACGAGCTCCGCAAGGTGCTCGGGCGTGTCCCCGAGCGCGTCCGCCCCCTCGAACATGGCGCTCATGCGGACCTCGTCCGCTCGCGCCGGGTCGATCCCGGGCATCCTGAGCGCGGCGAGCGACGAGCAGCCGCGAAACAGGAAGAACAGGCTCGTGACGCGTGAGAGGTCAAAGCCAGCGAGGTCGAGCTCGCGCAACGAGGAGCATCCCCAGAACATCCCGGACATCTGCTCCACGCGCGAGGTGTCAAAGCCAGAGACGTCCAGCTCCGTGAGCACAGAGCAGCCGCAGAACAGGTTCGTCATCGAAGTGACCCGCGAGGTGTCAAAGCCGGAGACATCCAGGCTCGAAAGCGCCGAGCAGTCGTGGAACATGCCGCCCATGGTCTCCACGCGCGCGGTGTCGAACCCGGAGACATCAAGCGCCAAGAGCGACGAGCAGCCCCAGAACAGGTTGCGCATGTCCTCGACCCGCGAGGTGTCAAAGCCCGAGACGTCCAGCTCCGCGAGTGCCTCGCACCCCAGGAACGTCCCCCGCATGCTTCGGGCGCACGAGGTGTCGAGAAGGCCGAGCCCGCGGACCTCACGCAGGTTCCAGCAGCCGGCAAACCAGTGGTCGAGCCCCTCCGGGGCGATGGGAGAGGCGACCACTGCGAGCGATGCGTCCGTCCACGGCACGCGGTAGCTCACGCTGCGCATGCCCATCTCGTCCGGCGCGCTCACGACCTCGGCAAAGCCCTCGGGCGGCACCTCGACCATCTCGCCGGCAAGCGAGAGCCGCCAGGTGCGCCCGAACGCCTCGACCGAGCGCAGACGGCAGTCCTCGGGGCGCGCGCCGAGCACCACGACGTCCTTCCAGCGGTCCGAGAACGCGGCGAGACGCTCGTCGTACATCTTGTAGGTCTCGGCGAAGACCCTGGTCGTCTCGCTCACGGCACCCCCCGCTAGAACCCGGCCCGACGGACCTTGCTCTTCGTCAGGCGCTGGGGAAGCGCGGCGAGAAGGTCCTTCTCGGTGATGACCGCCTCGTCGTGGTCGCACGAGGCCTCCACCACCGCATGGTCCACGAGCCTGCGCACCGAGCGCGCGTTGGAGAAGTCCTTCGAGGTCCGCAGGCGCTCGAGCACATCCGCCAGTACCTCGTCGTTGCAGGCGACCGTGAAGCCCCGGCGCCCCGCGATCGAGACCAGGATCTCTGCGAGCTCCTCGGGCGTGTAGTCGGGGAACTCCACGCGGTAGCCAAAGCGGTCGCGCAGGCCGGGGTTGAGGTCGAGCGTCTGGTCGACCTCCTTGGGGTAGCCGGCCACCACGCAGACGAGCTTGTCCTGGAGCGTGTCCAGACGCTCGGTGAGCGCGTCGATGGCCTCGTGACCGTAGCCGCCGGCGTCCTTGACGCTGAGGCCGTAGAACTCGTCGATGAAGAGCATCCCACCCACGGCCGAGTCGACGATCCGGCGAACCTTGTTGCCCGTCTGGCCCACGTAGTCCACCATGAGCTCGCTGCCGCTGACCTTGACCATCTTGTGCGTCCCGTCCGTGACGCCCAGGCTGTCCAGGTATGAGACGAGCCGGCTCGCCAGCTCGGTCTTGCCGGTCCCGGGGTTGCCCACGAAGACGAAGTGGAAGCACTCGACGGCGGAGCGGCCGTGCTTGGCAAGCGCGGTCGAGAGCTTGATGAGCATCTCCTTCTGCTCGTCCATGCCCACCAGGCCGTCAAACACGCTCTCCGGGTCCGCGGCCTCGGGGTCCGGCCCCGGCGTCGGCTCCTCGGGCACGAGGGCCTTGGCGCGCACCGCGGGCGCCTCGCCCTTGGAGAGCAGAGTCATGACCTCCAGCTCGTCGACAGTCGCCGTGGGAACGTCCACGCGCTCCGCCCCCAGGGCCTCGTAGGGGATATACCTCTCGAGCATGACGTCTGCGGCATCCGGGTGCCGCTCGCTCTCCGCGGAGAGGAACGGGACGACCCAGGAGTCGCCCTCGCGGCGGGCGCGCTGGAAGCACACGGGCACGCCGCAGACCTCGCGCACGAAGTCGAGTCGCGCGGCGACCTCATCCCAGTCGGGCTCGACGCCCTCGGTGAGTCGGACGGTTCCTCGCTTGAAGCTGCAGTCCATGCGATCCCCCGATCGTCTCGCCGCCCAGGGCGGGCTCTTCTCGGCTCGGGCCGCTTCAGGCCTAGCCGAACGAAGGGTCGCGACATAATCGATGGTTCCATCGTCTAAGGCGCGACCAACCGAGCTGAGCCAACCAGCTCAGCTATTCTCTACCACGATGTGACAATTGGAGAACTTAGTGCCGTCCTTCGTGTAACAAAGCGCCTGGATCTCGTAAATCTGCCTTGAGACGTCAGCGGGTAGCTCGGGTACGCACACGGAAAACTCAATGATTGCGTTGGAGTCTGGTGCATAGCTGCCAATGACCATCCCCCGCTCCCACCAATCATCGTTGTTGATATAGAGCCCATCCCTGTGGTCGGCATTACGCAGCTGGGCGCTTCGGGACAGATACGTAACCCCTGCCGGCAAAAGCACCTTTACGATAACATTCATTTGATTATCTAGACCCTTGTTAAGGTAATCAATACGAACTTCGCAGCTCTCATTCGGACGGACCACTGCTTTGGTCGACCAGAGACTTTCGCCCTTCTTCCTCAGGCGTAGCCCCGTGGTGAAGGCGGCCGTAAGACGCTTCACCTGCACGAGAAGCGTCACGATGCCCGCGTGACTTATTCCGCCGGGAAGATTCGAGCTTCCGTCTTCGCTTTCAATCAATAGGTCAAGGCCGCCTAGATACTTGTTTAGGGGATGGCCGCCGTCAGAACCCCTTCCGGTCAGGGCATAGTAACGGGTCGACCCATCCACAATCGTCAGTTCAATCGTCTGGTTAAGTCCGCAGGTCAGTCCAACCTCATCCCAAATTTCGCCAAGTGCGCCCGCGTTCTTCTCGTTCTTCTCGTTCTTCTCGTTCTTCTCGTTCTTCTTGCTTGTCTCGCCGATATTCACGGCGGAGACCGTTCCTTGAACCGAGGCACGTCCAGCTGAGTTACGTGGAACATCCCAGCCCACGCTCACTGAACGCGCAATAAGTCCAGCATCCTCGGGTGAGCAATTATGTATGAGCATCTTCACTAGGTAGCGGTGTCCTTCAACAGCGGGCACCTCACGAGTGAAGCCATCGGAGAATGCCGCGGCGTTAAGGTCTGCCTCATCCGTGACGTCCTTGATGCGCATGAACTCGCGCTCGTCCGGCCACTCGGCGCCGCCGCACATCATGTTGAGCGCGACAAACGGGACGCGTGTCGAAACGTCAACGACGTCCCGTCGCCTTGATCCGGTTAGGACAAACTCCTCGGGGTTTAGAGAGGACTCGCGGCTCGACCTCAACTCGACAATGTGCTGCGTTGCACGCAACAGCGCGTCGGCAAGATCGGACACCAAGAGTTCCTCTGCCAGCTGTTGTTTCGACGTGCGGCGCGCCACCAACGCCGAAGCATCTACGCCGTTGAGCGCCTGTGCCCGCTCGAAAACTTCGTTGTGGAACGAATCAATTTTCAGGTACTCGGATGACACGCTCTCCCAGAACAGGGGTACGCAGCAGCGGCCATCATCGGTAGCGCGTCGGACCTTCTCGAAGCCGTTGGACTCGTAAGCACACTCCCCGCTCAAGCAGTAGTCCGGTGAGATGCATGGGAGAAAAATGTCCGTGTCGTGGAGCGCATCATCGATGACCTGTCGCCACTGATCGCCGGGCAGAATGTCGCTGGTGTCGGCAAAGAGCACCAGCTGAGCCGATGACTCGCTTCCGTTGCACTCATCGATGGCACGCTTGACCAGCGCGGTCAGCCTGCCCGCCACCCCATCACGATGAGAGTAGCTCAAAAACACGCGAACAACGTCTTCGTCCCTATCCATGGCTTCTCCAATCACATGGTCTAAGGATAAAAAGTGCGGCTCTTCTCGTCCTACACGTTGAACCTGAAGTGCATGACGTCGCCGTCCTGGACGACGTAGTCCTTGCCCTCGATGCGCAGCTTGCCGGCGGCCTTGCAGCCGGCCTCGCCGCCGAGCTCAACGTAGTCCTCGTAGCTGGCGACCTCGGCCTTGATGAAGCCTCGCTCAAAGTCCGAGTGGATCACGCCCGCCGCCTCGGGAGCCTTGGCGCCCACGCGCACGGTCCAGGCCTTGACCTCCATCTCGCCCGCGGTGAAGTAGCTCTGCAGGCCCAGCAGCCTATACGCCGCCTGCGCGAGCGTCTCCAGGCCGCTCTTCTCCAGGCCCAGGTCTGCCAGGTACTCGGCGGCCTCCTCGGGCTCCAGCTCGGAGAGCTCGGCCTCCACCTTGGCACAGATGGGGATCGGCGTCACACCGTCGATGGGGGCAAGCTCCTCGCCCAGCTGGTCCTCGTCCACGTTGGCAACGTAGAGAATCGGCTTCATCGTGAGGAGGAACAGGCCGCGCGTCTCCGCGCGCTCCTCGTCGGTCATCTCCATCGTGGCGGCGCGGTTGCCCTCGTTCAGCCACGCCAGCAGGCGTGCGGCAACGCTGGCCTTGAGCGCGAGCTCCTTGTCGCGCTTGGCCTCCTTCTCCAGGCGCGGCAGCTGCTTCTCCAGACTCTGGATGTCCGCCAGGATGAGCTCGGTCATGATGGTGTCCGCGTCTCCGGCGGGGTCCACAAAGTCTCCCACGCGGCCCACCTCGCGCATGACGTTGGGGTCGGAGAAGTAGCGCACCACCTCGCAGATGGCGTCGGTCTCGCGGATGTTGGCCAGGAACTGGTTGCCCAGGCCCTCGCCCTCGTTGGCACCCTTCACCAGGCCGGCGATGTCCACAAACTCAACCGTCGCTGGCACGATACGTCCGGGGTTCACGATCTCCGCCAGCTTGCCCAGGCGCTCGTCCGGCACGTCCACGATGCCCACGTTGGGGTCGATCGTGGCAAAGGGATAGTTGGCCGCGAGGCCGCCCTTCTTGGTGAGCGCGGTGAAAAGCGTCGACTTGCCCACGTTGGGCAGGCCCACGATGCCAATGGAAAGCGACACGTCCTTCTCCTTACTTCAAAGACGCCAGCAAGAGCAGGCTCTTGTGGCACCTATCTCTTATCGTCAGCCCCGTCGTCCAGTCTCTCCAGGGCGTCCGCCACGCGGCTGAGCTGCCTCTTGCCCTTCTCGGCGTACTCGGCTGCCTTGGCCTTGGCCTCTGCCTTCTTGCGCGCGATCTCCTCGGCATCCTTGTCTGGCACCACGAGCTCGCGCACGTCCATGGGCTCCATGGAGAGCGCGCCCTCCTCGCACACGACCGTGCATGCGCCGCAGCTCACGCAGTAGGCGCTCTGCACGCCCACCCTTCCGTCGCGCCCCAGGTCGAGCGCGTGCGTGGTGCAGACCTTGGCGCAGTCTCCGCACATGGTGCAGAGCGCGTGGTCGCACACCGGCACCTCAAGCCTCACCAGCTGCGCCAGGGACTCGTCGTGCTGCAGCGCGCCCATCATGAGCTTGCGGCTCTGCGTGAGGATGCGCATGTGGTTGCCCTCTGACTTGGAGCCCACCGCAGCCTCCAGCTCCTTTTGCAAGCGGTTCAGGCGCTGCGAGTGGTCGGAGAGCTTCTTTGCCACGGCCTTGGCGCCCGCGAGCGCCGGCGTGCCGCGCGTGACCAGGCGCTCCACGGAGTGCACCGCGCCGCTCACAAACTGGCTGCGCTTGTAGGCGCGCGTGAGCTCGTGGTTGAGCTCGGACTTCTCCACCTCCAGGCCCAGGGCGGCGTCTGCCCACTCCTCGGCGGTGGCGATGGCGTCTGTGTAGGTCTCCTCGCCCGTGGTGGTACGGCAGCGGTCGCAGATGCCCACGGGAAGGAACACGCTGATGTTGTCGTAGTCCGCCATGAGCGAGAACCACAGGTCGCGCGGGACGGCGCCCACGCAGGCAAGAACCACCTCGTTGCCCTTGGGCAGCCGCTTGAGGGCGCGCGTGCACGTCACGTAGCACTGCTCGTAGGAAGACGCGGCACGCGCGATCTGGTCGTAGATCTGGCGCGGCATGTGGCGGCGCGTGGAGAACGCCTCCGTCGGGCACACCGCGCCGCACAGACCGCACTTGCGACAGTCCTCGGCAATAGAGACGGACTTGTTGTGAATGGTGATGGAGTGCGTGGGACACACGTCAAGGCACCGGGAGCACACGTCCGTGCGGCCGGAGGCAACGCGCAGGCAGCGGCCGGAGTTGGCGAACGGCTTCTCCTTGTAGTCGGCGGGGTTGAAGACCTGACGCTCCTCCCCGTCCATGATTGAGCCCACCATCTGGTTGGGCATCTCCTTGAGGGAGCGCCAGTCGCTCTGCAGGTCTATGAGCTCGTCGAGAAAGTCTCTCTTCTCGGCCACGGGTATCGGTCCTCTCCTCTAGCGCTCGCCTTGTGCTCGCAACTTTTCATTGTACGCCTGCGCGCCCGCCCGACGCCCCCCGCAACCGGGCTTCGCGGCGACGCCGCCCCCGCGCTCGCTAGGCAAGCGGCGGCATGGGCTCCCAGGTCTTGTCGTGCAGGATCTTTCGCGCGTCGCGCTGGCCGGCCCAGAGCCTCCTCATGCCCGAGCCCAGATGCTCGCGGTCAACCGCGAGCAGGCGTATCAGCTCCTTGGCAAAGGTGAGGAGCGTCCCCAGCGCAAACCCCGCCGGGTTGTACTCCCCGTGGAGGCGAGCGTAGCGGGCCAGGTAGCCACGATTGCGCGTGATGTAGTAGCGCGTCATGTCGGAGGTCGAGTTGAGCTGGCGCACGGACCCAACCGCCTGGTTGGCCACCTCGCGCCTGCGCGAGAGCACGTACTCCGGAACGTAGTAGACGGGCGTGACCTTGCTCGCCAGATAGCCGTAGAGCGCGTCGTCAAAGTAGATGAAGAAGCGTGGGTCGGGCGCACCGATCTTCTCGACCACCCCGCGCGAGAAGAACCCGCCCTCAAAGCAGAGGGCGTTTGCCAGCTTGAAGCGCTCGCCCGGGCGCCAGCTGTCACGCGAGAGCGGGTTGTAGACGGCAAGGCGCGGCCAGAAGCGGTACTGCCAGAAGAAGTGCCCGCCGTCAAAGTCTTTCCGCAGGCCCATTACGGCCTGGGCCTCGTCGCTCCAGCGCGCCAGGACCTCAAGCCCCTGCGGCTCAACGGCAACGTCGTCATCCATGACCCAGAACCACTCGGCGCCCAGCTCGTAGGCGCGGCGCACCCCCTCGGAGAAGCCGCCGGACCCGCCGGTGTTGGTCTCCATGCCCACGTAGAGCGTGCGAGAGACGCCGCCCTGGGCGTCCGGGTCGTCCGTCGTGAGGCCCCAGAGCACATCAAAGCGGCGCGCGTAGTCCCCCACGATGCGGGAGGTCTCGAGAGAGTTCTCATTGTCTATCACCACGATGCGCCACGGGGCAACGGTGAGCGAGAGCACGGACTCCAAGAGCCCAGCGAGAAGACCCTGACGCTTGAACGTCACTATGACGATTGCGGCACGCCTCATCCCCGCCTCCTGCTCTCACACAACCATTACGTCAATGCGCGGTGCCGCGGCAGAAGCCCCGCGGACGCCTTAGTATTATATGGTACGTAGCCGCGAACCCCCGAGCCGAGGAAGGCCATGAGCGCCATAACCCCATCTCCCACGCACGAGCTCGTCTCTGTGGTCATACCCATCTACAACGCCGAGAAGACCCTCGACGCGTGCCTGCGCAGCGTGGAGAAGCAGACCCACGCCGAGCTCGAGATCATCTGCGTGAACGACGGCTCGTCCGACTCCTCCGCCCGCATAGCCAGAGAGCACGCCGCCAGGGACTCGCGCATCGTGATCATCGAGAAGACCAACGAGGGCTACGGCGCCTCCTGCAACCGCGGCATCGCGATCGCGCGCGGGACGTGGGTCGCCATCGTCGAGCCGGATGACCTTCTCGAGCCCACGTGCTACGCCGACCTTCTCGCCTGCGCGGAGGAGCACGGCGGCGCGGCGGAGGTGGACGTTGTCAGGGCACCCTACTGGCGCGTCATCGGCGAGGGAGACCGGCAGGAGCGCGTGAGCTGCCCGTACAAGGGGCGCGTGCGGCCGTCTCGCCAGCCCTTTGCGATTGGTGACGGCATAGAGCTGCTGCGTCACCACCCGGCCATCTGGTCCGGCGTCTACCGCCGCGGCTATCTCGCCGAGAAGAGCATTCGCTTTCCGGAGGTTCCCGGAGCGGGCTGGGCGGACAACCCGTTCCTCGTGGAGACGCTCTGCCAGACCGATCGCATCGTCTACACCGACCGCTGCGTCTACGTGTACTTTGAGCGCGACCTCAACGAGGCGGAGGCGCTTACCAGACGCTCGCCGCTCGTGCCGCTCGAGCGCTGGAACGAGATGATGGACGTGGTCGAGCGTGCCGGCATCACCGACAGGCGTGTGCTCTCGGCGCTCGCGCTGCGCGGCGTGAACTATGCGCTGATCACGCTCGAGGGCGCGGGCCCCAAGGCGCCGGGAGTTCGCGAGCTGGTCGAGCGGTCGCTGCGCAGGCTCGATCCGGGCATCGTCTTTCAAGAGGCGGCGATCTCAACGGCGGGCAGGGAGCTCTATGCGCGGGTCCGCCGCGTCAGGGAGCCGCGCGGCGGCAAGGCGAGGCACCTCGCCTACCTTGCGCGCGAGGGACTGTACCGCATGCGCGCCAACGGCATGGGCTTCTCGATAAAGACGGCGCTGAGCAGGCGCGGAAACAGGCTCGGGTAGACGGTCCCGCCACGGTCCCGCTGACGCGAGGCGAGCGCGGGCAAGACAAGTCAGCTAGACAAACGCGTCCGGCATGGCCCAGACGGCGTGGCCCCGCCTGAAGCGCAAGAGCAGCCGCGCCTGGGCACAGACGAGTGTCACGTTGCGACCCTTGATGGGGGCGAGCATCGAGCGCGCCGCGTTGCTCTCCGGGTGCGCCACGGACGCGGCGAGCTGCGCCTGCGGCGCGGCGATCATGGAGCTGACGGTCTTTCTCTGCTCCGCGGACGAGATGCCGCTCGCGCTGCCGCACACGCCCTCCACGCAGGCAACGAGGCGCTCGAGATAGCGGCTCTGGAGCATCTCCATGCTCGCGGCGTCGCCCTCGAGGCCCCAGTGACGGTACAGCGAGGTCAGGGCGGCGTGCTCCTCCTCCATGAGGCGATAGCCCTCCGGACGCGCAAAGCGACGCTCGATCGGGGCGATGCGACGCTCCACCCGGTAGCAGATGCCGTCCAGAACGCCCACGCGCTCGACGTCGCTCAGGTAGTCCAGCACAAAGAGGTGGTCGAAGGAGCCGTTCGAGACAAAGCTCAGGCCCAGCTCGCGCACGCGGTCAAGGCGGAAGAGCTTGGCGCTCGCGGGAAGGAGTCCCCCAGTTGCAAACAGGCGCCACGCAGAGGCGCGGAAGTCGTGCTGAGTGAGAAAGACAACGGCCTCGGCGGAGAGCTCGAGCTCGTCCACGCGTCCGGATGAGCTCGAGAGGAGCAGGTCCATGCCTCCTATCGCCAGCTCGAGCGAGTGAGCCTCGGCAACCCCCACGAGCTCGGTGAGCATTCCGGGGCGGGCACAGCCGTCGGCGTCCACGACCGCGAGGTAGCGGCCGCACGCGCGCCCAAGGGCAAGGTCGAGCGCCTCCTGGCGGCTGCACGTGTCGGCGTGGACGACCTGAATCCTCAGATCGCGCTCGGCAAGGGAGTCGAGCAGGCGGATAGTGGAGTCGGTCGAGCCCGCGTCCACGACGATGAGCTCGAAGTCCCTGAAGGTCTGGTTCTGGATGCTCTCGATCGCGCGGCGCACGGAACCCCCGGCATCATGGGTTGCCATGAGCACGGAGACAAGAGGTGTTGTGGATGCGCCTTGCGCCAACTTCAAGACCTTCCCCCAAAGGCATCTCAATTGACACCTCTAGGGTATCAGCGAGAGCGAGCGCGGAGGCGGGCGCAGAAAAACGACAGAAGCCACCGCGGGAGGGCGTCCCGCGGGTCGCGCGCCCTTCTCGCTGGCTAGGCAAACAGGCCGATAAGGACCCCCAGCTCGCCCTCGTCTATGATCTCGCGGTCCGTCGTGGAGACGTTGCCCTCCTCGTCGGTCACGCTCTCGGCAACGAGCGGGACGTCCACGCTCGCGAGGCTGCTCATGTCCACCTGAGAAAGGTGCTCGGCAAGCTCGAGCAGGCCAGAAGCATCCATGTCTGTCCTGATCCTGGAGATGAACGCCTCCGCGGAGTCGAGAAGCTCGCCGGGGTCCGTCCCGGCGAGCTGGGCGGCGCTGCCCAGGACGTCATCGGTCGACACGACGACGCCGTTTGAGAAGCGCAGGCCAGCGGCGCGGCCGAGCGGAAGCACGCAGGAGGCGTACCCCTCCTTCACGCAGAGCTCAGAGAGGGTGGTTGGGTTGCCGTCAACGGTGAGCGCGAGGTCCACGGGCAGATTGACGAGCACGGCAGAGCCCTTGGTGGCGTTAATCGCCAGGATGCGCGCGTCCTCGAGAGAGGCCCCCTGGGCGTCGATGCTGCTGATGGTCAGCAGGAGCGTGCAGTACACCGTGTCCCCCGTGCCGGAGCGACCAGCGGGCGGCGAGGCAACCCCGTACTGTGCGAGGTCGTGGACCGCCTCCTCGAGCGCGTTGTCCCCGAGGTGGCTCTCCAGGTTGGCACGGTTCCAGGCAAAGACCACCACCATGATGGTCGCGGCAACCGCGGCAACGGCAACCAGGGCGCCGATGACGTTTCGAAGCGGGCTCGGCTCAGGCACGTCCGTGCGCTCGAACATCTCTCGCTTCCTCGGCATCGGAGCCTCCGTCCCTCTCGCCGTCCGTTCCTTAGAACAGGATACCTAATGCACCCGCCACGAGGCCCGCCACAACGGCAACGGCGTAAACAAAAACTGTAATGATGGCGTTCTGGCGCGCCCCGGCGTTGGTCCGCCAGAGCACGAGCAGCCCAACGCCGCCCGAGGCGAGAAGACCCGCAAGCATGGGACCCGCTGCGAGCACCCCATCTAGGTAGAGCTCCGTGATGGCGACGCTGGCCCCGCAGTTGGGAATCAGCCCCACGAGCGCCGCCACAAACGTCGCCCGCACGGGATGGTTTGCGAGGAGCGCTCCGAGCGCGTCCTGGCCCACGTACTCGATGAGCAGGCCAAAGGCAAAGGTGACCACGAGGATGAAGAAGGTCACCTGGACGGTGTGGATAAGCGCCGAGCGCACGATGGCCCAGCGGCCGTGAGCGTGGGAGTGGTCGTGGGCGTGGGCATGGGCGTGATCGGCGGCGCCCTCCTCGTGGGCGTGGTCGTGGACGTGGGAGTCGCGCTCGTCACAGTGGCAGTGCTCGCGCTCGCAGAGCTCATGGATGTGCAGCTTGCCGTCGCCAGCCCGGTTCCTGGCGCGCAGCACGGCGTCGACCGCAAGGCCCACCACGGCGCCAATGGCCACCTTCACGCCCATGATGGCAAAGAGGCTCCCCAGGGGCTCCTGGTGGGCGAGAAACACCGGCACCATCTCGTCCGAGGTGGAGAGCACCACGGCGACGAGCGTGCCCACCGTGACCACGCGGCCGGCGTAGAGCGTGGCCGCCATCGCGGAGAAGCCGCACTGGGGCAGCGCGCCGAGCAGCGACCCCACCACGGGGCCCGCCTTGCCCGAGCGCTCCACCGCCGTGCGCACGTGCGCGCTCGCGGTGTGCTCGATGGCCTCCATGGCAAGGTAGGTGAGAAAGAGCAGCGGCACCAGCTCGAGCGTGTCAAAGATGCTGTGCTCCAAAACGTGCAGAACGAAGTCCAAGGTCGGGCCTCCAAGGCTGTGCGTGCGTGTCCGCCGGAAGGTGTCCCAAGGGCGGGAGTCACTCCCAGGGCGTGAGAGTTAGCTCAGGGTATTCTACCCCGACGAAGGTGAGTCCTTTCGCAGGGGCGCAGGGGCCGGCCGCGGTGCGCTCGCGAGCCTCCAGGACCTTCTCGAGCCACTCCACCGGTCGATGGCCGCGGCCCACCTCCACGAGCGAGCCCGCGATCGTGCGAACCATGTTGTGCAGGAACGCGTTGCCCGTGATGTCTATGGCCACGAGCTCCTCCCCCGCCTCGCACACGCGGCTCACGTCGAGCGCGGCCACGTAGCGGCAGGTGGGTTTGCCCTCGGCGGAGCTCGCCTTGCAGAAGCTCTTGAAGTCGTGCTCGCCGAGGAGCGGACGGGCGGCCTCGGCCATGGCGTCAACGTCCAGGCTACCCCGGTACCACCAGCTGTGGTCCCATGCGAGCACCGGGCGCGCCTGGCCAGCGGCGATGCGATAGCGATAGCTGCGGCTGAGCGCGTCAAAACGCGCCGAGAAGCCCGCGGGGGCGCGGAAGAGCGCCTGCACGGAGAGGTCGTCCGGCGTGAGGGCGCAGAGGCTTCGCATGAGACGGCTGCCGGGGAGATCAAGCTCGTCGGCGGTCACGGGCAGACTCACGTACTGGGCGATGGCGTGGACGCCGGCATCCGTGCGGCCGGCGCAGGTGAGCTCGCACGGACGGCGCAGCGTGGTTTCAAGCGCGCGCCTCAGCTCGCCCGCCACGGTGCGCACGCTCGGCTGCTCCGCAAAGCCGGCAAAGCCCGCCCCACGATAGCCGAGCCGTATGACGAGCGTTCCACCCTCGGACATTGAGCCCTCCCTTTCAACGGACCCTAGCGTATCACGTGACAAAGGGGTCGTAGCCCACTGTCACGGTGACAAAGGGGTCGTAGCCAACTGTCACGGCGTTACAGCAGCATCGCCGCGATGGCCCACAGCACGCCGCCAAGGAGCGCGGCCCCGCCCATCGTGGCCAGACGGCCAAGAAGCGCCGTCTGCTCCCCGGTGTAGCAGCGGTCGCACATGGCGGAGGCAAGCTCGTCAGCGCGCCTAAAGAGCCCCACCACAAGCGGCACCAGCACCTGGGCCCAGGACCTCAGGCGAGCCGTCAGGCCGCCCTCGTCGAGGCGGGCGCCACGGGCTCGCTGGGCGCAGCGGATACGCTCCACCTCCTCAACCGTAAGCGGGGTGAAGCGCAGGGCGATTGAGGAGGACATCGCGATGCTGCCCACGGGCACGCCAAGGCGCCCCAAAGGCGCCAACAACGACGCGATGGCGTCCGCGATGGCCGGTGGCGCGGTCGTTGCAGAGAAGGACAGCGCAAAGCCCACCACCAGGGCAATTCTGCAGATCACCACGGCGCTCCTCGTAAGACCCGCAAGCGAGAAGCCCGGCTGCCCAATAAGAACCACGGCATTGGACACCAGGGACAGGAGCAGGATGATCGCGGCAGGCCTCAGGCCGAGAAGGACGGTCGCCGGCGAGGTTTTACTCGCCGCGAGGGCGACCGCCAGGCCAGCGGCGACCACCGCAAGACCCCAGGGCGCAGGCGCCGCAAACGACGCGACCGTGGCGATCAGCAGCAGCACGAGCTTGGCTCGCGCGTCCAATCGATGAACGAGGGTGTTCCCCGGGACGTAGGCGCCCGGAACGCGGGGGCGCGACGCAGGCGGGCAGGGCTCAGCCGGGGCCAGCTCAACGGAGGCATCCGCCACGCCGTCCCATTCTTCGGGGTCGTGTGTGATGACGACCACCGTGGCCCCCTCGTCTGCCAGCTCGCGCGCCAAATCGCGAAACTCGCGCACGCCGCGCGCGTCCAACCCGGCCGTAGGCTCATCAAACACGTAGGCGCGCGGTCGGGCGGCAATCACTCCCGCGAGCGCCACGCGACGCATCTGCCCGCCAGAGAGCGCGAAGGGCGATCTGTCCAGAAGCTCCTCGCCTATGCTCAAGCGCGCTGCCGCCGTTCGGGCAGCGGCCAGCGCCTCTTCCTCGTCGAGCCCGTGGGCACGCGGGCCGTAGGCTATGTCGTCGAGCACCGTATCGCAGAAGAGCTGGTCCTCCGGGCGCTGGAAGGCAAGGCCCACGTCTCCGGGGCGCACTCGACAGCCATCAAGCGTCACTTCGCCGGAATCCGGCGCTAAGACGCCCGCCAAGACCCGCGCGAGCGTGGTCTTTCCCGCACCGGAAGGGCCCGTTACTAATACCAGTCCCTGAAAGTCCTGCGACACCAGTCGCAATCTACCTAAAACTGTCGCGTTGGAGACAGATAATCCCCGTTGACTGCATCCCGGAGAGACACTTCTAGGTGTTTTTTTCTGAGGTAGCTCAGCAGATGCTGGCAACTGGTATGAAATCCGCCCTCGGTCAAGGAAAACCTCGCGTGCGCCGGCCTTCCGGCGGTGGGCAATCTCAAGCACGCCCAGACCGCTGGCAACGAGATGGTCGACGATATGGGCAACGCGTTCGCGCGATGCTGGGTCAAGCATCGAGGTGGCCTCGTCCAGCACGAGGTAGCGCGGCCGCATGGCAAGCACGCCGGCAATGGCCACGAGCTGCTGCTGCCCTCCGGAGAGCTCCGAGGTCATGCGGTCGCGCAGCGGCGAGATGCCGCAGGCCTCAAGCGCCTCGTCGACGCGCCTGAGCACCTCATCGCGCGGAAGACCGAGGTTGCGCGGGCCAAAGGCAACCTCATCGGAGACCACGGCGCTCACGATTTGGTTGCGCGGATCCTGCCGTACGTAGCCAACGAGCCGGGCCAGCTCCTCGGTCCGGCCGTCCACGCGCACGCACCCCGAGGAAGGTACGAGCGAGCCGTTGAGCAGCCGTGCCAGAGTGGACTTGCCAGATCCGTTGGGGCCGAGAAGAACCACGTGCTCGCCAGGTTCCACGACAAGCGAGACATGCTCCAGAACGTTCCTCTCGCCGTCAAACGAGAAGCAGACGTCACGAACCTCAAGCATGTCTCACCTCCTCATGAAAAAGGCCCCGGCAGAGCCGGGGCCCAAACAGCCTGAAAAAGGATCGAGCCTACTCGGCGCTCTCCTCGGTGGCCTCCTCAACAGCCTCGGCCTCATCAGCCTTGGGCTCCTCGGCCTTGGGCTCCTCGACCTTGGTGACGGCGGCCTTGGGGGCGGCCTTCTTGGCCTTGGCCTTCACGGGCTCGGTGACGAGCTCCATGATCACGATCTCGGCGCCGTCGCCCTTGCGGGGGCCGAGCTTCATGATGCGGGTGTAACCGCCGTTGCGGTCGGCCCACATGCCCTGGGCGGCCTTCTCAAAGACCTCGCGGACGATGTCCTTGTCGCCCACGGTGGCGATGGCCAGACGACGGCTGGCGATGTCGCCCTTCTTGGCCCAGGTGATGACGTGGTCAACGTCGGCGCGGATGGCCTTGGCACGCACGTCGATCGTCTTGATGCGGTCGTTCTCGAACAGAGCACGAACCAGGCCGCGCTTGATGGCCTTGGTGTGGCTGGCGTCGGTGCCGAGCTTCATGCCCTTCTTCTTGTTGTGTCGCATTTCTCGCTACTCCTAAATCCGGCGCGCCTAGGCCTTGAGAGACAGGCCCATGGTCTCGAGCTTGTCCTTGACTTCCTCGATGGACTTGACGCCAAAGTTTCTGATGTTGAGAAGGTCGTTCTCGGAGAACTCCACGAGCTGGCGCACGGAGTGGATGCCGGCGCGCTTGAGGCAGTTGTAGGAGCGGACGGAGAGGTCCAGGTCCTCGATCTGCTTGTCGAGCTCGACGTTGTCCTCCACGGCACCAGTCGCGAAGATCGACGTGTCCTCGACGGGCTCGTCCTCCTCAGCCAGGCTCATGAAAGCGTTCATGTGCTGGTTGATGATGTTGGCGGCCTCGACGACGGCATCGAGCGGCGTGATTGAGCCGTTGGTCTCGACCTCAAGGACGAGACGGTCGTAGTCGGTGTGACGGCCAACGCGGCAGGCCTCGACGACCTTGGCGCAGCGACGCACGGGCGAGTAGAGCGAGTCAACGTGAATGATCCCGATGGGGTCGTTCTCGCGCTCGTTGTCCTCGCCGGAGACATAGCCGCGGCCCACGCCGATGCGCATGCGCATGGTGAGGTGAGAGCCGGCGCCGAGCGTGCAGATGACATGCTCGGGGTTGATGAGCTCAAACTCCGCGGGGATGTCGAAGTCGCCGCCGGTAACGGTGGCCGGACCGTCGATGGAGATGGAGGCCTCGGCCTCGTCGCCGGTGCCCATGGAGCGGAAAACCAGGCCCTTGACGTTCAGCACGATGTCGGTGACATCCTCGTAGACGCCCTCAACGGTGGTGAACTCGTGCTGGATGCCATCAATCTGGATGGCCTCCACGGCAGCGCCGGAGAGCGACGACAGGAGCACGCGGCGCAGGGAGTTGCCGAGCGTATCACCGTAGCCGCGCTCGAGCGGCTCAGCGCTCACGCGAGCGAGGTTCTCGTTGATCTCCTCGACCGACACCTGGGGTCGGATGAATTCGGACATTGCTACCTCCAAATCGGGTCGGGCTTACTTGGAGTAGAGCTCGACGATCAGCTGCGCGTCAATGTCAAGGTCGATCTGATCGCGCGTGGGGAGCTGGAGGACGGTGCCCTTGAGCTTCTCGATGTCAACCTCGAGCCAAGCGGGAACCGCCATGTGCTCGGAGCTGATGAGGGCCTCCTTGATGGGGAGAAGGTCGCGGGCCTTCTCGGCAACGGCAACAACGTCGCCGGCCTTCACCTGGTAGGAGGGGATGTCGACGCGCTTGCCGTTCACGGTGATGTGGCCGTGACGGACGGTCTGACGGGCCTCCTTGCGGGTGCGGGCAAAGCCGAGGCGGAAGACGACGTTGTCAAGACGGCACTCGAGCAGGCTCATCAGGTTGTCACCGGTGATGCCCTCGCGCTTCATGGCGAGGACGTAGTAGTGACGGAACTGCTTCTCGAGAACGCCGTAGATGAACTTGGCCTTCTGCTTCTCGCGGAGCTGCATGCCGTACTCGCTCTCCTGGCGACGACGGCGACGGGGCTCGCGGTGAGAGGTCTTGTTGATACCCATCACAACGGGGTCGATGCCGAGCTGACGGCACCTCTTGAGGACGGGAGTCCTATCGATAGCCATTGATATTCCTCCTAGCTACACGCGGCGACGCTTGCTCAGACGGCAACCGTTGTGCGCGATGGGGGTCTTGTCCTGGATGCCCGAAACCTCGAGGCCGGCGGCCTGGAGGGAACGGATGGCGGTCTCACGGCCGGAGCCGGGGCCCTTGACGAACACGGCAACCTTGTGCAGACCGTGCTCCATGGCCGCCTTGGCAGCAGCCTCAGCGGCGAGCTGGGCGGCGAACGGCGTGGACTTACGGGAGCCCTTGAAGCCGACGGTGCCGCCGGACTGCCAGGAGATCACGTTGCCCTG
>CALULC010000014.1 GCA_944321385.1 uncultured Atopobiaceae bacterium | reverse complement strand
GAGTTTGCCCTGGGCCCCACGCACGAGGAGACCTTCACGGACCTCGTGAAGAACGAGCTGCGCTCCTACAAGCAGCTCCCGTGCACCCTCTACCAGATCCAGGACAAGTTCCGTGACGAGATGCGCCCGCGCTTTGGCCTCATGCGCGGCCGTGAGTTCATTATGAAGGACGCCTACAGCTTCTCCGCTACCCAGGAGTCGCTGCAGGAGTGCTACGAGCAGGAGAAGGCCGCCTACGCGCGCATCGCCGAGCGCTGCGGCATCTACGCGCTGCCCGTCGTGGCCGACTCCGGCCAGATCGGTGGCGACACGTCCGTGGAGTTCATGGCGCTTGCGGACTCCGGCGAGGCGGAGCTCGTCTACTGCGACTGCGGCTTTGCCGCCGACGTCGAGGCTGCGGCCTCCAAGGTACCCGTGACCGAGGGCCCCGGAGACGGCACGCTCGAGAAGGTCCACACCCCGGGTCTCGGCTCCATCGAGGCCGTGGCGGGCTTCTTCGGCTTCCCTGAGAACGGCACCCGCAAGTCGCTCGCGCTCGTGTCCGAGGACGGCACGAGCGTCGTGGCCATCGTCCCCGGCGACCACGAGCTCAACGAGATCAAGGCGGGCAAGCTCTTTGGCGCCTATCACCTCATGACCGACGAGGAGCTCGAGCTGGCCGGCCTGCACAAGGGCTTCATCGGGCCCGTGGGACTTCCGCACGGCATTCGCCTGGTCTGCGACGAGTCCCTGCGCGAGAGCGTCAGTTGGACCTGCGGCGCCAATGAGGTGGACTACCACTTCACGGGCGCCAAGCCTGGCCGCGACTTTACGGTCGACGAGTGGGCCGATCTCGTGAGCGTGAAGGAGGGCGACCCCTGCCCGCACTGCGGAGCGGCCCTCAAGAGCGCCCGCGGCATAGAGATCTCCCAGGTGTTCCAGCTCGGCACCAAGTACTCCGAGTCCATGGGCGCCACCTTCGCGGACGAGGACGGCGTGGAGCGCCCGTTCCTCATGGGCTGCTACGGCATCGGCGTCTCCCGCACGCTGGCCGCCGTCGTGGAGCAGCACAACGACGAGCACGGCATCTCCTGGCCCGTCTGCGTGGCGCCCTACGAGGTCGAGGTCGTGCCGCTCGCGGTGAACGACGACGTGGTCACGCCGGTCGCGGAGAGGGTCGTTGACGAGCTTAGCGCCGCCGACCTCGAGGTCCTTCTCGACGACCGCAAGGAGCGCCCCGGCGTCAAGTTTGCCGACGCCGACCTCATTGGCATTCCGTACCAGGTGATCCTGGGCAAGCGCGGCGTTGCCAACGGCATGGCCGAGGTCAAGGTCCGCGAGACCGGCGAGCGCTTTGACGTGCCGATGGGCGAGCTCGTCTCTTGGCTCACCGAGCGCGTCGTCCCCGCCCGCGCCTAATTTGTCCCTTGGTGCCCCGGTCCCTTTGCCGGGGCACTCTTCTATCGAGAGGAAGTCTCATGAGCTACGCCGATCTTGCCACGGCCGCGCGCAGAAACATCGGGCCCTTCTGCAGGGCGTGTCCCGTCTGCGACGGGCGCGCGTGCGCCGGCGTCATGCCGGGACCCGGTGACAAGGGCGTTGGGCGCGTGGCCGAGAAGAACTGGCGTAGCTGGCAGGATATGTGCGTCAACATGGACACCCTGCACGAATCCTTCTCGGCCGACACGAGCATGACGGCACTGGGGCGTAAGCTGTCGCTGCCGATAATGATCGGGCCGGTTGGTGACGTGCAGCGTCACTACGGGGACAGGTACGACACCGTCTCTTATAACCGCTGCGTTCTCACTGCCGCGGCAGGGAAGGGCACGCTCGCCTGGACGGGCGACGGCCTGGATGCCTCCATCATGACCGAGGCCTGCGGTCTCATTGGGGAGCTGGGCGGCACGGGCGTTCCCACGGTCAAGCCCTGGGACGAGGCTACGCTTGACGAGAAGCTCGACGAGGCTCTGGCGGCGCACCCTGCCGCCGTTGCCATGGACATCGACGCGGCGGGGCTGCCGTTCCTCAGGGGCATGAACCCGCCCGCGGGAGCCAAGTCCCCTGAGCAGATCGCTCGTGTTGCCGATCGTTGCAACGAGGTCCGCGTCCCATTTGTCCTCAAGGGCGTCATGACGGCCTCTGCGGCTCTGAGGGCGGCCGAGGCGGGCGTTGACGCCATCGTGGTCTCCAACCACGGGGGACGGGTTCTTGACGGCGTTCCGGCGACTGCAGACGTTCTGCCGTCGATAGTGGATGCTGTTGGCGACCGCGTTGAGGTTCTTGTTGACGGCGGCATCAGGAGCGGCCTGGACGTCTTCCGGGCGCTGGCCCTGGGAGCGCGCGCATGCCTCGTATGCCGTCCGTTCGTTGTAGCGGCCCATGGTGGGGGAGAGAACGGTGTGCGCTCGTACCTTGATCAGCTGCAGACCGAACTCGCCGACGTCATGGAGATGTGCGGCGCGGCAACCATCCGCGACATCTGTCGCGAGATGCTCTGGTGATCGGTTTCTCTTGGCTGGAGCGAGAGCGTTTAGGGGGCGTATTTCTCGCGTCTCCACATTTTTGAAATTCTCGGTTGACTGAGGCGCTCGTTTTGGTAGTATCTTCTACGCACCAACGCGGGGATATAGCTCAGTTGGGAGAGCGCGTGACTGGCAGTCACGAGGTCAGGGGTTCGAACCCCCTTATCTCCACCATGTAATTGCTGGCGGCGGCTTCGGTCGCCGCCTTTTTCATAACGGGCTCTTGGCGCAACGGTTAGCGCAGGGGACTCATAATCCCTGGGTTGGGGGTTCGAATCCCTCAGGGCCCACCAAGAGAAACGCCGGTCGGAGGAGACGTCCTTCGGCCGGCTCTTTGTTTGCGTTCGGTGAAGCACGGCTCGTCTCAGTTTCGGGAGCAAGTTGCTTGACGATAGCGGGCTCGTCTCAGTCTCTGGCTCAAATCGCTTGACGATAGTGGGCTCGTCTCAGCCAAAAACCGCAAAGAGGCTGAGACGAGCCCCGTTTCGTCAAGCGAAAGGGACTTTTGGCTGAGACGAGGCCAGTTTCGTCAAGCGAAAGGGACTTTTGGCTGAGACGAGGCCAGTTTCGTCGCATATATACAAAGGGGGGGGGCGCCCCGCTCTTGCGAGGCGCCCCTTCTTGGAGCTATGTTCCGGCTTGGCCGGGGTTGGCGCTAGCGACGCTTGCGAGAAGCGACGAGGGCGCCGGTGCCGGCGAGGGCCGTGGCGAGGGCCGCGACCGCGGAGGTCGGGTCGCCCGTCTGGGCGAGGCCGCCGCCGGTGGTGGACCCGCCGGTCGTGGAGCCACCGGGCTTGGTGGTGTCGCCGGGCTTCTGGTCGTCAGGGTCGGTGACGTCGCCGGGCTCGTCGGTGCCGGGCTGGTCCGGGTCGGTGCCGGGCTCGGTGCCCGGGTCGGACGGCTCGGACTCAACGAGGGCGCCCTTGGCGGCGCTCAGGGCGTCGAGCGCGGAGTCGACATCGGCCTGCGTGGCATCGGGGTCGTCGAGGACGGCCTGGGCCGCCTCGATTGCCTTCTGGAAGGCGTCCCAGCTCTCGGCCGTGTAGTCGTCGGACTTCAGGGCCTCGGCATCGTCGATGGCGGCCTGGAGCTTGGTGGTGTCGGGCTTCTCGGGCCCGGGGCCGGGCTCCTCGATCTTCTCGAAGGTGGCCTCAATCGTATGGTCGGCGTCGACGCCCTTGAACTCGTAGCTCTCGACCGCACCGACGGACTCGCCGTCGACCTTGACGTCGGCGATCTCGTACCCCTCGTCGGCGGCGACCGTGAAGGACTGGCCCTCGCCCTCAGTCACCTGTACCTTGCCGGACGGCGTGATGGTGCCGCCCTCGCCGGCGAGGGCGGTGATGACGAACGTTTCGGGCTCGGGCTCCTCGGCCTCGGTGACGGTGACCTCGAACGTGGTGGTCTTGCCCCCGTAGTTGACGGTCACGGCCTGCTTGCCGGGCACGGTGAGGGTCGTCGGGTCGAGCGTGATCTCGTCTGCCGCGTCGGCGTAGGCGACGTCCTTGGTGGAGTCATCAGAGTAGGTGAGCGTGAGCACGAGGCCGGAGGCGTCGAGCGTATCGCCCACGGTGTACTCGGTCTTGGTCGGGGCGGTCTTGACCGCGATGGACTCGAGCGTGGGCTCGGGCTCGGTGGTCTTAGCGAGCGTGATGGTGAGCTTGTCAAGACGAGGTGCCTTGCTCTCGTCGGCAGCGCCAAACACGAGCACGGAGCTTCCGGCCTTGGTGACGGTCATCTGGAACTCGACGGTGTGAAGCGTGGACGCTCCGTCTTCGGCCTCGGTGATGCCAGTCTGTCCGGAGGCGACAACGCCCTCATGATCAGACCAGGCCAGCTTGTTGTTCACGTCACCACTGCCATAGGAGAGGACGACATCATAGGTTCCGGCGACTTCCGCCCTGAACGGCACGCGAATCTCGTCCCCGAAGTTGACCGCATCGACGTAGGTTACGCCGTCGTAGCCCTCGGCGATCGTCATCGGCCAGCCGTTGTCGTTGGACTCGTCGTTGACGAGCTCGCCGAGCTCGAACTCGAGAACCGCGGCCTCCTCTTCGTTCTCGGGGAACACGAACGGGTTCTCGGCGGTGTACTTGTCGTCAGAGGGCTCGGGCTCGGTGGCCTCAACGAGGTTGGCGATGGCCTGCTCAAGAGCCTCGGCAGCGTCGTCAACCACAGACTGGTCGTCAGACTCAAGCGCGTCCTCAGCGGCACTCAGCGCCGTCTGGAGGGCGGACCAGGAGTCGGCCGTGTAGTCGGACTCGGTCAGGGCCTGGGCCTCGTCGATGGCGGCGTTGAGAGCGTCATAGTTGACCTCAGCCTCGAGGATGCCGCCGTAGACCTCGATCTCGTAGAGGGAGGTGTTGTTCCAGTTGCCGGCGCCATCGGGATCCTGGGAAACGTAGTCGTTGATGAGAACGCGGACGTAGCGCGCGGCCTGAGCCTCGTCGAGTACGACGTCAACCGTCTTCTCGGCGGGCTGGCCGAGCTCCTCGACCGTCTTCCACGAGGAGTCCTTGGTCGGGTCGGCGCCGTTCAGCGCGAACTGGACCTCGTAGTCAGTGGGCTTGCGGGTCTCCCAGAAGAGACGGACCGTCTGGACGTCGTAGTTGGCGCCGAGGTCGACGTAGACCCATGCGGGCTTCTCGCCAGGCTGGTGAGACCAGCGGCCGTTGTCCTTGTCGGTCTTGTTGCCATCGGTGACGTTGGTGGCGTCAAGACGCTCGAGATTGTCCTCGCGGGAGCTCGCAGCGGCGTCCTTGCCGAGGGCGATGTTCTCGGTAGGATCGGCCTCGGTCACGGGAACCTCGCCGGTGTAGGTGATGACGAGCTTGTCCAAGCGCGGGGCGTTCTTGCCGGCGGGCGGCGCGAAGACGAGCGTGGAACTACCGGTCTCGGTGACCACGATCTCGAACTCGACCTCGTGCCACTGGGAGGCGTCAGACGCACCGGCGACCTTGGAGCCACCCTCGATGACGCCGTTTGCGTCGGACCAGGAGAGCTCGTTGGTCGTGGAGCCGCTGGAGTAGGTGAGGACGGCCTTGTAGGTTCCGGCGTAGGTGGCGCGGAACGGGACGCTCAGCGAGTCGCCGTCGTTCAGGGAGTTGATTGCCGTGATTCCGGTGGCGGTGTCAACCCAGACCTCAGCCGGCCACTTGCCGTTGCTGTCGGCGGAGTTGGTGACGTCCTCGAGCTGGCCGAGCTCGAACTCGAGCGTGGCGGGCTCGTCGCTGTACGGGAAGAGGAACGGGTCCTCCTCGGTGTAGTTGTTGGCAGTCACGAGTTTGTCGATGGCGTCCTGGAGCGCCTCCATGGCCTCACGGACCTCGGCGGCGGACATATCGGCATTCTTGTAGGCGGCCTTCGCGGCCTCAAGGGCCTCGTTCAGGGCAGCGACGGAGGCGGCGGTGTAATTGTCCGTGTCGACGGCCTCGGCCTTGGTGATGACCTCATCGAGATCCTGGTCGACGTCGGTGATGGTGACGGTGACAACATCAGTGAAGCCGCCGATGACGTCGTCGCCGTCAAGGGCGAGGGAGACGTAGAACTGGCGGTCGCCGTCGGCGCTGCCGGAGCTCTGCTCGCCCTCGGTCACGCGGCGCGTGGAGACGGTGACGGTGGCCTCGTCCTCGCCGGCTGCGAAGGTAACCTGCTTGGCGGCGGTGTCGAAGTGATCCTGCGTGGCGGTGCCGGGCTCAAAGCCAACGTTGACCGTGAGCTCCCCAGAGGTGTCGCCGATGCGACGGAGCGTGAGCTCGTAGGTGGAGTCCTCGTCCATCGTGAAGGCTGCGGTCTCAAAGTCAACCATCGTCATGCCCTCGGGCAGGAAGGCGGCGGCGTCGATGCCAACGGCGCCCTTGATGACGCTGATGACGACCGTGTGTTCCTTGTTCTCGAGGGTGTCGGAGGAGTAGAGCAGCGCAGAGGTGTTGCGGGCGCTCACGTTGTTGGTGGCAACCTGAATGACCTCGCCGTCGTCGATCTTGACGCCCATGGTCCCGTGGCCAGGATCGGCGGTGCCGACGATGTTGAACTGGGTGCCGGTGAACTTGAAGGTGAGAGTAGAGCTGGTGTTGCTCGTCCACTGGCTCGTGCCCTCGTAGCAGGAGGAGATGGACTCGTTGGTCCAGGAGGTGCCGTTGCGGTCCATGTCCATGTTGTCGATGGCGGTGAGACCCGTCGGGATAGGCGTCGGGATCTCGAAGGCCGGGGAGGCCTTGTAGACGCCGACCTCGGTGATCTGCGCGAGGGCCTGCTCGCCGGAGAAGACCTCGTCGATGCCAAACTCGATCTTGATGGCGTCGGAGGAGACCTCGGCGGCGCGGACGAGGCGCTTGGAGCCGATGGTGGCACCGGAGCCAAACTCCTTCCAGGAGCCGTCGTCGGTGCGGTAGCTCACCTTGAAGGAGTCGATGCGCTGACCGTTCTGGATGGCCTCCTCGATGGAGACGATGTCGAAGGTCTGCTTCTTACCGAGCTCGATGATGAGCGACTGGTCGGCAGACTCGTTGGCGCACCAGAAGGTGTCCTTGTTTCCGTCGAGGACCTTGCCGGGGCCGTACGTCACGTCGTTGCCGTAGGCGGAGGTCGCCTTGGCGGTGCCGTCGGTGGCGAGGTTGTCGTCGAAGCTCATCTTGATGTTGGAGGCAAACTCCTCGACGCGCGCCTTGATCTGGGAGTCAACGGTGCCCTGATCGTTGGGCGGGATGTTGATGAGCAGCGTGGCGCCGTGGCCGATGGAGTTGAAGTACATGGCGCTCAGGTCCTCGAGGGACTTGGGCGTGCTCTTATTGGGGCCCCAGAACCAACCGGAGGTGATGCGGGCGTCAGCCTCGGGAACGGTCCAGAGGTCGCCGTCGGCGTAACCAACCTGAACCCCGCCTTGAGTGTTGGGGTCGTAGTCAGTGCCGGCAGAGTTGAGCTTGACGGGAGACCAGAGCTCGTCAGTGGCGGTGCTCACCGAGGTGCCGTTCTCGTTGCCGATCCAGCGGACGCCGGTGTGCTGCGCGCACTGGAAGATGATGCAGTTCTCGGACTCGAGCTCGTGGATGGTGTTGGCCCAACGCGTGTAGTCGTAGACCTGCGCGTTGGCGCCGGAGCCCTTGGCGCCGTCCATCCAGACCTCGACGAACTTGCCGTGGTTGCCGTACTTGTCGTTGCCGAGGATCTCCTTCAACTGCCCGACGTAGTACTCGTTGTAGTTGACGTCGGGGTCGGTGGAGGTGCCGATGCCGTCGGTCACGCTCTCGCCCTTGTCGGGGTCATAGCCGTACGACTCGTCGTGGATGTCCCACGGAGAGAGGTAGAGGCCCATGTCGATGTCGTACTCCGTGCAGGCGGCAGAGAGGTCGGCGAGGATGTCGCCCTCGCCGTTCTTGTAGTTGGTGACCTTCTCCATGTCGTAGTCGGTGTACTCCGACTGCCAGATGCAGAAGCCGTCGTGGTGCTTGGCCGTCACGACCAGGCGCGAGAAGCCCGCGTCCTTAATCATCTTGACGTAGCCGTCGGCATCGAAGCTCGAGAGCTCGTTCATGTACTCGTAGGCCTCGGGCATGCCGTTGCCGTAGCTCTCGCCCCACTCGATGTTGGCGAAGGTGTTCGGGCCAAAGTGGCAGAAGGCTGCGAAGGAGTCGCGCTGGTACTCGAGCTGGCCGTCGTTGGGCAGCGTCTCGTTTTGCGCCGGCGCAGCTGCCGTCCCCGTGAGGTCGGCATCCGTCACGTAGCCGTCGTCCGCGGCAAACGCCACGCCGGTTCCCACCAGCGCAAACGCCAGTGCCGCAGCGGTGGCTGCGAGCGCGACGCGCAAAGGCCTCCTTCTCGTTCTTGTGTCTCGCATAAAACCCCTTTCCCCATGGGGCCCCAAGACACAAGGCCCCTGTTTACACTCCTTAACAGTCTATTTGGTAGCTGTAAGCAGACTGAGCAGGGGAGAGACGAGCGGTTGCGCCCATCCGGCGAGTGGCGATTCCTTTAAGCTCTCAAGAAACTCTCAGGTAAGTCATAAGTTCAACTCGATGCAATAGAGGTTCGCGAACAATTTGTATGGCGAGAAAATCTGTCCAAACTTTTTCGTGCGTTCCGCCGCAAGTTCTGTTAGGATACTTTCTCGCACGGGCGATTGGCTCAGGGGTAGAGCACTTCCTTCACACGGAAGGGGTCGCTGGTTCGAATCCAGCATCGCCCACCAGCGGGGATATAGCTCAGTTGGGAGAGCGCGTGACTGGCAGTCACGAGGTCAGGGGTTCGAACCCCCTTATCTCCACCAGATGGCTCAGGGGCCGTCGGGATTCTCGCCCGGCGGCCCTTCTTGTTTTGAATGCACCGGGAAGTGCTGTGCACGCAAAAGTCCCGCGAGCTTTTGGGTTTCCCCAGTTGGGCCAAAAGCTCGCGGGACTTTTGCGGGGCGTGGGGAGACGTGAAGGAGCCTGCGGGACGCCTGAGCGATGCCCTAGCGCCCTGTGACCGCCTTGCGAAGCATCATGACGTAGGCCTGAGCGCCCTCGGGACGCAGGTGCGTACCATCGTCCCAGAAGTACTCGTCATGGCCGGTGCTGGCCGCGTGCCAGTCCACAAGCTCCACGTTGTCATACTCGCTCGCAACCTCCGCGAGCATGCCGTTCACACGATCCTGCGTGGCGCCCGGGAGGCGCGTGTTCACGAGCAGGACGCGGCGGTCCGGACCACAGGCCTCCACGAGCTTCCTCATGTCGTCCTCTCCGCCCACGCCGTTTGTGCCAAGCGCGAAGATCACCACCGGGGCGTCATGACCGGCCGCCACACAGCTGTTGAACACGTCCACGCCGACGATGAGCTGACGACTGATGGCTGAGTCCATCCAACCATCAGGGAAGATCTGATAGAAGGCGTCCTCGGCGCCAAGGGAGACGGAGTCGCCTACGAGGAGCACTTGTGCGTCGGTCGCACCTGTCTTGGGGTCAACGGTGTAGTCCTCCGGCTTGGGCACGGAAGACTCCTCAGGCTCCTCTTTCGAGTCCTTCTCCGAGTCCTTCTCCGAGTCCTTCTCAGTCTCCGCTTCCGAGTCATCCTTCTGCTCGGGCGCGGGCTTCTCCTCCACCACAACGTCATTGCGCTCGGCAGGCTCCTGGGAGGACTGCGTCTGCTGGCTGAGCGGAACACCGGTCTGCGAGGCGTTCACGGGGACCACGGCAAGAACGAGCAGGGCGATGACGCTGATCAGGTAGAGCGCCGCCTGAGCAGACGTCTGGCCAAAGAGCCAGCGCTTGCCCACACCCTTCTCCACGACGATATGAGACGCAACGCTCACGCCAATGATGACAACAAACTCAAGCACCCAGCCCCACCAGGGGAGCTCCGTCGTCCTGGTGGCAGGGTTCATGACAAGCAAGAGCGGGTAGTGCCAGAGATAGAGCGAGAAGGACATCGCACCTGCGGCCACAAGCGGCTTCAGGCCAAGGAGCCGCGCCACGGGGCCCTTCTTGGCCCGGCATACAACTCCTACGAGCGAAGCGGCGAGAAGTGCCGCCACGAGAGTGCCGCCCCTGTACGTGAGCGGGGAGAAACCGTCGATCGTGAAGCACATAACAACGAGCAGCGCGATCGAGGCAACGGCAAGAAGCTCGTACCCCCACGCAATGTAGGTGCGCCGCCTCTTTCCGTAGCGAGTGGCAAAACGCTGGCCCCATCCAGAGCCCCGCGTCATGAGCGCGCACAGCGCACCCATGAGAAACTCAGCCGCACGAGTATCCGGGCCGTAGTAGACGCGCGTGGTGTCGCCAGAGGGGTCAAAGAGGAGGGCCATCTCCACGGCGGAGGCAACGACGAGGGCGCCCACAACAACGAATAGTGTCCTGCGCTTGCGACAGACCTTGCGGAGCAGCATGAGCACAAGTGGCCAGACGATGTAGAACTGCATCGTCACACCAAGGAACCAGAGGTGCGTGAGCGGGGAGGGGAGACCAGCCGCCGCAAAGTAGGGAACGTCGCTAATGATGAAATGTATGTTCTCGAAGAAGAGCAGCGAGCTCAGGGCATCCGACTTCACCTTGGGGACGAGGGAGTGCGAGAAGAGCGCGCACAGGATCGTGGTGAAGCCCACGAGCACGAGCACCGAGGGGACGAGCCTTGCCAGACGGCGCTTGAGGAAGCGGGGGTAGTCCAAGCGCCCGGAGGAGTCGAGCTCTCTCTCGAGCGAGAGCGTCGTGAGGTATCCCGTGAGGACGAAGAACACGGAAACTCCGAAGAAGCCGCCTGGGAGCCACGACGGGTCGGCGTGGTAGAGCACTATCGCGAGGATGGAGAGGGCTCGGATCCCCTCGAGCGCGGCAACCTTGCCCTTCGATTTGAGCTCTTCCGCCTTAATTGAGGCAGTTTTTGCAGCGTGTTTGGGTTGTTTAGATGATGCTGACGTGCCTCTTGCGTGCGCCGCTCGGACATTCTTCGTACTGGGTTCGTTCACCTGCACTGCGCTTCCTATCATTTCAACACTACACAAACGGATTGATTATACGTCGACCACCCTTCTGACTATGGGGATTCGGGAAGCCTCCATATGTTGCAAGTCCATGACGTATACTGAATCGGCTGAAGAGAGAGGACCGCCATGAACAACGAGAATCCCGCCGAGCTCTTTGGGCTCAGGCTTGCCCACGTGGGCATCAACACCAACACTCCCGAGGAGGCGTCCAAGACTGCGGATGCCCTCTGCGCGCTGCTCGGCATCGCGCGCGGCGAGGAGCCCTTCCCGGTGTCCTCCTTCGCCGGCAGCCTCGTGGAGGTCATGAACAACGGGGGGCGCGGCGAGAAGGGCCACATCGGCCTGCACGTAGACGACATCGACGCCGCGCAGGCCTGGTACGAGGCGCGCGGCGTGGAATTCAACGAGGCCTCCCGCACGCTCTGCCCAGACGGCTCCGGGCGCACCTATCTCATCTACTTCAAGGAGGAGATCGCTGGCTTTGCGATCCACCTCACCATCGCCGACTAGCACAGGAACCCCACGTGATCGCACTTGCAGACAAGATAACCAAGTCCTTTGGCGGCCGCGTTCTCTACGCGGGCGCCACGCTGCAGCTCAACGCCGGCGAGCGCTGGGCGCTCGTTGGTCCCAACGGCTCGGGAAAGACCACCCTGCTTCGCATCATCATGGGCGAGGAGAGCGCCGACGAGGGCACCGTGAGCTTCGCGCGCGACGTAACGGTCGGCTACCTCGAGCAGGAGACGCACCTTGCGGGCGAGAAGAGCGCGCTGGCCGAGGTGGTGGACTCCGCACACGAGGTCAAGGAGATGGAGCGGCGCGTGCGCAAGCTCGAGCGCAAGATCTCCGAGACGGCCCCCGGCGACGAGCTCGACCGCCTGCTCGAGCGCTACGGCGCGGCGCAGGACCGCTTCGAGCGGCTTGGCGGCTACGAGCTGGAGGCGCGGGCCCGGCAGATCCTGGCCGGCCTCGGCTTTCCCGTGGAGGACTTCGACAAGCCCGCCTGCGACTTCTCGGGCGGCTGGCAGATGCGCATCGCCCTCTCCAAGCTGCTGCTGCGCCACCCAGACCTGCTGCTTCTGGACGAGCCCACCAACCACCTCGACCTCGAGAGCGTCCGCTGGCTCGAGCAGTTCCTCGCGAGCTACGACGGGGCTGTGCTTCTCGTCTCGCACGACCGCGCGTTCATGGACGCCTGCGTCTCCCACGTGGCGGCCGTGGAGAACCGCCGCATCACCACCTACACCGCCAACTACTCCGGCTACCTCAAGCAGCGCGAGGACAACCTCGAGCAGATGCGCGCAAAGCGCGCCGCCCAGGAGCGCGAGATCGCCCACATGCAGGTCTTTGTGGACAAGTTCCGCTACAAGCCCACGAAGGCCGCTCAGGCCCAGGAGCGCATGAAGAAGATCGAGCAGATCAAGAGCGAGCTCGTGATCCTGCCCGAGGGCACCAAGAAGATGCACTTCAGCTTCCCCGAGCCGCCGCGCACCGGCGACGAGGTGGTGAGCCTTGCGG
The DNA here is from genome assembly GCA_944321385.1 of uncultured Atopobiaceae bacterium. GTDB lineage: Bacteria > Actinomycetota > Coriobacteriia > Coriobacteriales > Atopobiaceae > Thermophilibacter. The sequence goes on along the minus strand of CALULC010000014.1, from coordinate 16,660 downwards.
GCGTCTCCAAGTCCTTTGGCGAGAACCACGTCTACTCGGGCGTTGATCTCAAGCTCTACCGCGGCGACCACGTGGCGCTCACTGGCCCCAACGGCGCCGGCAAGTCAACGCTCATGAAGCTCATAAACGGCCTGCTCGAGCCCGACGCCGGAACGGTCGCCCTCGGCAAGAACGTGACGAAGGCCTACTACGCGCAGCACCAGCTCGAGCAGCTCAACGAGGCCAACACCGTGCTCGGCGAGATGGACTCGGTGGCTGCCGGCTGGACCACCTCCGAGGAGCGCCGCCTGCTCGGCGCCTTCCTGTTCCACGGCGACGACGTCGAGAAGCGCGTTGGCGTGCTCTCGGGCGGCGAGCGGGCGCGTCTGGCGCTCGCCAAGATGCTCGTGGCGCCGGACCCGCTGCTACTGCTCGACGAGCCCACCAACCATCTGGACATCGACTCGGTCGACGTGCTCGAGCGGGCGCTCGTTGACTTCAAGGGCACGATCGTGCTCATTTCCCACGACGAGCACCTCGTGCGCGCCGTTGCCAACAAGGTCGTTGACGTTCGCGACCACAAGGTCACCGTCTACGAGGGCGACTACGACTACTTCCTCTTCAAGCGCGCAGAGCTCGAGGCCCGTGCGGCCGAGGAGGCTGCCGTCGCCGCGCCGGCGCTCGCCGCAAAGGCTGCGCCTGAGCCCGCCCAGCCGACCACCGGGCGCAACGTCAAGACTCGAGAGCAGCGCCGCGCCGAGGCGGAGGAGCGCAACCGCAGGAACCGCGCCCTCAAGGCCGAGCGCGACCGCCTGCGTGAGGTCGAGGCCGCTCTCGAGCCCGCTCAGGCCCGTCTCGCGGAGCTCGAGACGCTCATGGCGGATCAGGAGCTCTACAACGACGCGAAGCGCTTTGACGAGTGCATGACGGAGTATGCGGCGCTCTCCAAGAAGGTTCCCGCCCTCGAGCAGGAGTGGCTCGAGCTCACCGAGAAGCTCGAGGAGGCCGCCAATGCGTAACGGGCTTCCGAGCGCCGTCCTCAGGTTCATCTCTCTCGCGTGCCGCTGCCTCGCCTGGGCCCTCGTGGCGCTCGTCGTGGCGGACGCCCTCCTTCCCGCGGGGCCGCGCTCGCTGCTCCTCCCGCTGAACGGCGCCGTCTCCGCCTGCGTCCCAGCGCCCCTCTCCGGACTCTTTGTGTTTCCCACGCCATTTGGCGGGGCCTTCCGAGGAGACTTTGCCATCCTTGCAGTGGTGCTGCTCGTGATCGACTGGCTCGTCGCACGGCTTTCCGCTTCCGTCGATCGCGCCGCGTGAGGGGAGTGACGTGTCGGACACGCTCGAGAGACTCGCATCCATAGCCCTGACCGTGCTTCTCGTCATGTTCTCCGCGATCGTGCACGAGGTGGCGCACGGCCTTGCGGCGCTCGCCTGCGGAGACCCCACGGCCAAGGAGCACGGTCGCCTGACGCTCAACCCCGCGGCGCACCTGGACGGCTTTGGGTCGGTTCTGCTGCCGCTCGTGATGGCGCTTCTCGGCGGGCCGGTCTTTGCCTTTGCAAAGCCCGTGCCCTACAACCCCCATCGACTTCGCAACCCGCGTCGCGACGAGCTGATCGTGGCCCTCGCCGGACCCGCCTCCAACCTCCTCCAGGCGCTGCTCGGCGCAGGGGTGCTCCACCTCGCATGGGAGCCTTTGACGAGCGCCGTTTTGGCGGGCAGCCTCTCCGTTGAGGTCTTTGGCTGGATCTACACCGCGCTCTACACCTATGTTGCGGTGAATCTTGTCCTGTGCTTCTTCAACCTCATCCCCATCCCACCGCTCGACGGCTCAAAGGTCGTGCTCTACTTCCTCTCCGGTGAGGCCCGCGCGAGCTACTACCGCCTCCAGCAGTACGCGATGCCGATCCTCATCGTGGTCCTCTACCTCGTGCCGTCGATGCTGCGCGTGGACCCGGTGGGAATGTACCTTGACGCCACGGCATACAGGCTTCTCGACCTTCTGCTCATGGGGGTCTAGCCATGGCATCCTACCGCGTCTCAACGCAGGCATACTCCGGACCCTTTGACCTGCTCCTCCAGCTGGTGAGCAGGCAGCGGGTGACCATCGGGTCCATCTCCATCTCTGAGGTGGCCAACCAGTACCTCGCCGAGGTGGAGCGCATGCGTGACCTCGACCTCGACGTGGCGAGCGACTTTGTGCTCGTTGCCTCAACGCTGCTCGACATCAAGGCGGCCTCGCTCGTGCCCGACGAGCCCGTCCGTCGCGAGGATGACCTCGGCGAGGAGGACGACCTCGAGGGCCTCACCCCCGACGAGGCACGCGAGGTCCTCATCGCCCGCCTCATCGCCTACAAGCAGTTCAGGGGCGCGGCCTCCGCATTGGCCTCGCGTCTTGAGGCGGAGGGTCGGATGCACCCGAGGACCGTGGGGCCTGACCCGGAGTTTCTCGGCCTCATGCCTGACTACCTCGAGGGCATAACGCTTCGTAGCCTCGCCGTGATCTGCGCGGACATCGACAGCCGCCGCGAGACCATGTTGCTCGAGGCCGAGCACGTAGCGCCGAGGCGCCTGCCCGTGGCGCTCACCATCGCCGCCGTGGACCGCTTCGTGCGCGGCCGCGGGCGCGTCACGTTCTCCGAGCTTCTGGACGGTCAGGACACGCCGGAGGTGGTCGTGGCCAACTTCCTGGCGATCCTCGAGCTCTACAAGCGCGGCTTGGTTGACGTGCGCCAGAGCGAGACCTTTGGAGAGATAGACGTCTCCCACATCGAGGGGGCGCCGGCATACGAGCTTGACGAGTCCGTTCTCGCGGAGATGCGCGAGTGGGACATCACAGAGGCAACCCCGGACGAGGGAGAAGACCGTGTCTGATCTTGGACGTGTTGAATCCGGCTCGCTCAAGGGCCTGCTCGAGGCGCTGCTGCTCGTCTCCGACGACTCCGTGCCGGCGACGACGCTCGCGCAGGCGGCGGGCGGGGAGCCCGGCGAGGTCGCCGAAGCCCTGGCGGAGCTCGCCGCAGAGTACGCCGACGCCAACCGAGGCTTCCAGCTGCGCGAGGTCGCGGGCGGGTGGCGCCTCTTCACGCACCCCGCCTACCACGACCAGGTGGCCGACTACGTGCTCTCCTGGGACACGCGACGCCTCTCGCAGGCAGCGCTCGAGACGCTCGCCGTCATCGCCTACCACCAGCCGGTCACGCGCGAGGGCGTGCGCGCGATCCGCGGCGTCAACTCCGACGGCGTGATCGCGTCCCTACGAGAGAAGGGCCTGGTGCGTGAGGTCGGTCGCGACCGCGAGCACGGCGGGGCCCAGCTCTGGGGCACGACGCGCCTCTTCCTCGAGCACTTTGGCCTGCGCAGCCTGCGCGAACTGCCGCCGCTCGAGGACTTTGCGCCCGACGAGGAGTCCAAGCGCTTCATCCGCGAGCGCCTCTCCGGACGCTCGATCTCCTCCACGCTCGAGGAGGCCGCCGAGGACATGGACGACGAGCGCGAGCTCCTCGACGACTACGAAGACCCCGATTCTTACGCTGTAGACGCTAACCCTGCACCTGAGGTCGAGCGTGATCCTGAGGCCGTGACCAGCGTAGACGCGCCTGGCCATTCGGAAAGCGAGAAGACCGAGCGATGAGCGACCCCATTCGCGAGAGCGGCGTCTATCCCATGCGCCTCCAGCGCTTCCTCGCCCGCGCCGGCGTGGCGAGCAGGCGCGGCTCAGAGCGCCTCATGAGCGCGGGACGCGTGCGGGTGAACGGCGTTGTGGTGAGCGAGCTCGGGAGCAAGGTTGACCCGGAGCATGACGTCGTGACCGTCGACGGGATCGTCTGCTCGCTTGCCGAGGCGCCCTTCACGCTGATGCTCTACAAGCCCGCCGGCTACGTCACTACCATGAGCGACCCGCATGCGAGAAGGACCGTGGCGGAGCTCGTCCCCCTGGCCGAGCACCCCGGCCTCTTTCCTGTTGGGCGGCTCGACCTCGACACCACGGGGCTTCTCCTCTTCACCACGGACGGCGACCTCGGCCAGGCGCTTCTGCACCCCTCGCGCCTCGTGACCAAGCACTACGTGGCCCTCGTCACCGGAACCCCGAGCGAGGACGACCTCGAGCGTCTCCGTCGTGGCGTAATGCTCGAGGAGGGCGTGCGCGCCGCACCCGCGGAGGCGAGGCTCCTCTCGCCACGCGATCCGCTCTTCTCGCTCGTGGCCCCGCAGGGCGCCGGACGCACGGGAGGCGGCGAGAGGAACGCAGTGGTGGGACTCACCATCCACGAGGGGCGCAAGCACCAGGTAAAGAAGATGATGCAGGCCGTGGGCCACCGTGTCCTGCGCCTTCATCGAGACGCCTTTGGACCGCTCAGGCTCACTGGGCTATCCGAGGGCGCCTGGCGGGAGCTCACGGAGAACGAGACGCGCGCGCTTGCCGCGGCGGCGAGAGGGGAGGGTCAGCATGGCCGGCATGCCCGGTGACGTTGTCACCCAGCGGGTGCTCTTCATGAGGCACCCTGAGACCATATCCAACACCCAGCACTTTTTCTCTGGGCGGCTCGACGTGCCGCTCACCCCGCACGGGGAGGAGCAGCGCGCCCGTGCCGTGGAGGCGCTCGTTGCCTTTGGACCCGACCGCATCTTCTGCTCCCCGCTCTCCCGCGCGCGCGGGCTCGCCGAGGAGGCCGCCGAGCGGCTCGGCGTCACCTGCACGCCCCTCGACGACCTGCTCGAGCTCGACTTTGGCCCGCTCGAGGGCATGACGGTCGCCGAGGTAATGGGCGCCGGCGCGAGCTTTCCCTGGCCCGTGGACGAAGGCGGCGTCTCGCACCCGCCCGCAGGGGCGGAGTCCTTCGAGCACCTGCGCGAGCGCTGCCGGCGCGTCCTGGAGCGACTGCGCCCCCTCACGGGGCGTACGGCCTGCGTCACCCACGGGGGCTACCTCCGCATGCTCACGGCCGCAGTCTACGAGATTCCACTCACGCGCTTCTGGGACCAGCACGTGCTCAACGTCTCCTCCCACTACCTGACCTGTGATGGACAGACCTTCGCCCTCGGCGGCTTCAACCTCTCCCCGGAGGAGGTCATCGCGCACGCCACCACACCCAACGAGTACGACACCCGCGACATCTGGGGAACGCGGAGTAAGGAGCAGCAATGATCGTTGCCATCGACGGGCCCTCGGGCTCCGGAAAGTCATCCGTCGCGCGCGAGGTTGCCCGACGCTGCGGCCTCACGTACCTGGACACCGGCGCGATGTATCGCTCCGTGGCACACGCCTGCCTGTCCCGAGGCGTCAACCCCGAGGACGCACCTGCCGTCGCCGAGGTGGCGCGCACCGTGAGGATCGAGTTTCTCCCCGGCGAGGACGGCCAGCGCGTGCTCGTGGACGGCGAGGACGCCACGACCCAGAGCCGCACGCCCGAGGTCGAGCGCGCGGTCCCGCCCGTATCCGCCACCCCCGAGGTCCGCGAGACGATGGTCGCGATCCAGCGCCAGTTTGGTGCCGCGGGCAACGTCGTCGCGGAGGGCCGCGACATCGGGACGGTCGTCTTCCCGGGTGCGGACGTGAAGGTGTTTCTCAGCGCGTCCCCCGAGGCACGGGCTCGCAGGCGCGCGGTTCAGCGACAGGGCGGCAACCTCGCCACCGGGCACGACGTCGCCGTTGACGCGGATGCCGAGCGCGCGATTCTCGCCGACCTCGTGCGCCGCGACGACTACGACTCCTCCCGCGAGGCATCGCCGCTGAGGCCCGCCGAGGACGCCCATCGCATCGACTCCTCGGAGCTCTCCTTCGAGCAGGTTGTCAAGGCCATCATCGAGCTCTCGCCCGAGCTTGCCGCGCGTGCCGAGGGGAGGCGCTCATGAGCGAGAAGGACGCCGCCGGACGCGAGGCCACCGAGGGGACGGGGCGCATGCGCGCCTTTGCCGGCAACAGCCTCGACGACTACTACGACCACGACATCCGCGAGCACCCGCTCCCCGGACGCCTGCTCATAGGGGCCATCGTGCGCATCCTGTGGGCGATCACCAAGTTCCTGTGGCCCTGGCGCGTGGAGCGCGCCGAGCTTCTCGTCAACGACGCCCGCGGGCGCGTGCTCATCATGAACCACGAGTCCATGCTCGACCCGGTGGTGACGGTCGTGACGCTGTGGCTCGCTCACGTGCCCGTGAGGATCGTCTACAAGAGCGAGCTCGACAAGATCAAGCCTGCCGCCTGGCTCTTCTCGCGCGCCGGCGGCTTTCCCGTGGAGCGCGACACCGCCGACATGAAGACCGTGCGCCGTGCCCGCGCGATGCTCATGCGCGGAGAGTGCGTACTCATCTATCCCGAGGGCACCCGCGTGCGCCGCGACGAGGACGCCCAGGCCCACGGCGGCTACGCCATCATGGCGCAGCTCGCCAAGGCGCCGGTTCAGCCCGTGGCCATCATCGGGGCACGTCGCCTGCGCTTCCGTCATCGCGTGTACGTGCGCGCGGGCGAGCCCATCGAATGGTCCGACCTGAACGCCGAGAAGCGCAAGGAGCAGCTCGCCGAGATGGAGCGCACGGGCATGGAGCGCGTCTATGCGCTCCGTGACGAGCTGCGCAGGGACTACCCGGGGGTGGACTAGATGGCAGCCAACCCGCCCCAGATTCGCATCGCCGAGGAGGCCGGCGCCTGCTACGGCGTCGAGCGAGCGCTGCAGATGGTGGAGTCCGCCGCCGAGGAGAGCGCCGGCGCCGTGCACACGCTCGGGCCGCTCATCCACAACCCCCGCGTGATCGCCGAGCTTGCCGCCCAGGGCGTAGACGCCGTGGAATCTCCCGAGGAGGCCGCGGGCGACACGCTCCTGCTCCGCACGCACGGGACGGTCCCCGAGGAGGAGGCCCGCGCCCGCGATCTCTGCGCGCGGGTACTGGACGCTACCTGCCCCTTCGTGAAGAAGGTCCACCAGGCCGCCGAGCGGCTCTCGCGCGAGGGATACCAGGTCGTCGTGGTGGGCGAGGCCGGACATCCCGAGGTAGAGGCCACGCTGCCGCACGCACCCGGCGCGGTCGTCGTGGGGTCAGCCGAGGAGGCCGCCGCGCTGCCGCACGTGCGCAAGGTGGGTGTCGTGGTGCAGACCACGGCCCGCCGCGCGCTTCTCGCCGAGGTCGTGTCCGAGCTCCTGGGCGTTGCCGAGGAGGTCCGCGTGATCAACACGATCTGCGAGGCCACGGCGGGTCACCAGGCCGCTGCCGACGCGCTCGCGCGAGAGGCTGACGTCATGGTGGTGATCGGCGGGCGCATCTCTGCCAACACCACGCGCCTTGCGGAGATCTCCGCCGCGCGCTGCCCTCGGACGCACCACGTTGAGGGCGCCGACGAGCTGCGCGCGGAGTGGTTCGAGGGGGCCAGCGTCATCGGCATCACCGCCGGTGCGAGCACGCCCGCGAGCCAGATCGAGGCCGTGCGCGAGCGAATCGCGGAGCTGGTGGGGGAGTAGCAAGTTCACGGTATTCTCGCCAGCCCCAAAATAACACGCAGAATCTGACATGCGTGTTATTTTCAACTGGGGATATAGATTGTTGTGCTTGATTCTGCGTGTTATTTCGTGAGGTCGTTGGGCGAGAAGAACGGGAGGAGGCCGCATGGCCGAGCAGAAGCGGGCGGACTACGCGTCAACTCGTGCCCGCACAACGGGTGCCTGGGTTGCCGACGTCGAGGAGGGGAGCCCCGCCTGGGAGGCCGGCATCGAGCCCGGCATGCGCATCGACCGCGTGAACGGCGTCGCGCCGCGCGACCTCATCGACTGGCGCTGGGAAGCCGACGGCGCCTGCTGCGAGCTCGAGGTCTTTGACCCGCGCGACGGCAGCGTCACCCCCTGCGAGCTCTGGCGCGAGCCGGGTGAGGACTGGGGCATCGACTTCACCGACGTCCTCTTCGACGGGATCCGCACCTGCGTGAACGCCTGTCAGTTCTGCTTCATGGCGATGCTGCCGCCCGAGGCCCGCGCCACGCTCACGCTGCGAGACGACGACTACCGCCTCTCCTTCCTGCAGGGCAACTTCGTGACGCTCACCAACGTCTCTGACGAGGAGGCCAAGCGCATTGTCACCTGCGGCCTCTCGCCGATGAACGTCTCCATCCACGCGATAACGCCTGAGGTGCGCCGCAACCTCATCGGCCGCCGCGCCGATCGCGGCATCGAGGTGCTTGAGCGCCTGCTCGAGGGCGGCATCGAGGTACACGCCCAGATCGTGCTCTGCCCGGGGATCAACGACGGGGCCGAGCTCGCCGCCACGCTCGACTGGGTGGAGGCGAGAGACGGCATCACCTCGCTTGCCATCGTGCCTCTCGGCTACACCAAGCACAGCCGTCGCTTTATGAGCTCCTACTCGGACGACCTCGAGGCCTCACGGGCTGTGGTGCGCCTGCTCGAGCCCTATCAGGAGCGGGCGAGAAGGACGCTCGGCATCACGCGCTTCCAGCTCTCCGACGAGTTCTACGTGGACGCCCGCCTGCCCGTGCCGCCGGCCGAGACCTACGACGGCTACCCGCAGTTCTATGACGGCATCGGCATGCTCAGAAGCTTCCTCGACGAGACGACGCTCGTGGCACGCGAGCGCACCGCCGACCTGCGACGCGTCGACGATGCGCTTGCCGAGAAGAACCTGAGTCTGGAGTTCGTCTGCGGCGAGGCGGCGGCCGAGACGATCGATGCCTTCTGCGCAGAGCTCTCACCGGCGGGCCGCGCGTCCACCCGTACGATCAGAAACGACTACTTCGGCGGGGACGTCAACGTCACGGGCCTCATCGTGTCCGAGGACCTTCTCGCCCAGATCCCGAGCGACCTCTCCTGCACGCTCGTCGTGCTCCCCGAGGTGATGTTCAACTTCGACCACCTCACCCTCGACGGGGACACGCAGGACCACATCCTCGACGAGCTCCGCCGCCGCGGCGCCCTCGTAACAGTGAGCGTCCCCAATCCCGGCGACTACCTTGACGCGCTTCTCGCCGCTCTTAATCTCTCGTAGCCGACGCGGACGGCCGAGGGGGCAGGGTCCGGCGCTTCGAACAGTCCTCGCCGCAAAGGACGCGGCTGCGGAACTCGCGGCGGACCTTGCCCCTCGGCCTTCCGCTGACAACTCCGTGACAGCAGCCCGCCCCGGTGAGGCTAACGTCCGCCGCGAGTTCTTGCCGAGCGCCCTTCTCGGCAAGCTGTCTGAGCGCCGGACGTTAGCCTCGCCGGGGCGGGCGGGCGACCCGTGGATTTTCTCGCGCTTACCGGCGAATTTGCACCGTTCGTGGTAAGATTTCCCCGCAAATCGAATAGCGAGGAGATGAGATGCCCAAACCCGTTGTCGCCGTGGTCGGCCGCCCCAACGTCGGCAAGTCCACGCTCGTGAACCGCATCGCGGTCTCACGCGACGCCATCGTTCACGAGTCCCGCGGTGTCACGAGAGACCGCTCCTATCACGAGGCCGACTGGAACGGCCGCGACTTCGTCCTCATCGACACCGGCGGCATCGAGTCCGTCAAGTCAAAGGACGTCTTTGCCCCGCGTATTCGCGAGCAGGCTCTTCTCGCCTGCGACGAGGCCGACGTCATTGTCTTTGTCGTTGACGGCTCCACCGGCGTGACCGACGAGGACGAGGAGGTCGCGCGCATCGTGCGACGCTCCGACAAGCCCGTCTTCCTCGTCGTCAACAAGAAGGACAACCCCGACACCGAGCAGGACGGCCTCTGGGACTTCTACGCCCTTGGCGTGGGCGAGCCCCTGCCGCTCTCCGCGGCGCACGGCTACGGCACCGGTGACCTGCTCGACGACATCGTCGCCGCCTTCCCCGAGCCCACCGAGGAAGAGGATGAAGACGAGATGCTCTCCCTTGCCATCGTCGGGCGGCCCAACGTGGGCAAGTCCAGCCTCGCAAACCGCCTCGCCAACAAGAAGCGCTCCATCGTCTCTGACGTCGCGGGCACCACGCGCGACGCCATCGACACCGTCATCGAGTGGAAGGGCATGCCCATCAAGCTCGTCGACACCGCCGGCATGCGCAAGAAGTCCCAGGTCCACGAGGATGTGGAGTACTACAGCCTCGTCCGCGGCCTGCAGGCGATCGACCGCGCGGACGTCTGTCTGCTCGTCGTGGACGCCACCGTCGGCGTGACCGAGCAGGACCAGAAGGTCGCCGGCATGGCAATCGACCGCGGCTGCGGTCTCGTGCTCGTGCTCAACAAGTGGGACCTCATCGAGACCGAGCAGCAGCGAGACGAGATCGTCGCTTCGATCGACAAGCGCCTCGCCTTCGCGCCGTGGATCCCCACCGTCAACGTCTCCGCCCTCACCGGCCGCGCCACCGACAAGGTCCTCGGCCTCGCCGTGAAGGCCGCGGAGGCACACGCCTCGCAGCTCAAGACCTCTCAGCTCAATGACTTCCTCGCAGAGATCCGCGAGAGCGGGCACACGAGGAGCGAGAAGGGCCGTCGCCTCAAGATCAACTACGCCACGCAGACCGGCTCCAAGCCGCCGGTCATCTCCTTCTTCTGCAACGCACCGGACCTCGTGGACGATAACTTCGAGCGTTTCATCGAGAACCGCCTACGCCAGCGCTTCGAGCTGACGGGCACGCCGGTGCGCCTGAGGTTCCGCCGTAAGAACGAGGGGAGTGATCGCTGATGAGCGAGCTCGCCCTCTGGACCGGCGTCTTCATGCTCGGCGCCTACCTCGTCTGCGGCATCCCCTTCGGCCTCATCCTCGCGATCGCGATGGGCCACGTTGACGTCCGCACCGTGGGGTCCGGCAACATCGGCACCACCAACGTTGCCCGCTCCGTGGGAAAGGGCGCCGGCGCCGCCACGCTTCTGCTCGACCTGAGCAAGGGCCTCGTCTGGATGCTCGTCTCCCGCTGGGCCATCGCATCCCTCGCGCTGGGAGGAGACGTCTCTGCCCTCGACCACACCACGGTCTTCGGAACGAGCCTCACCCTCATCTTCCTTGCCTGCATCTGCGGGCATGTGTTCTCGCCCTATCTGCGCTTTCACGGGGGCAAGGGCATAGCCGTCGGATTTGGCGCGGCGCTCGGGCTCTACTGGCCCATCGGCCTCGGCGTGCTCGCCATCTTCCTCGTACTTGTTATCCCCACGCGCTACGTCTCGCTCGGATCGGTCTTTGCCGCCGCCTCCCTGCCCGTGTGGTGCGCCGTCTTTGGCTTCCCCGCGATATCGGTCGCTCCGGTCGCGGTCGCGGCAGTCGTGGTCGTGTGGTCCCATCGCGAGAACATCCGCAGGCTCGTGAGTCACGAGGAGCGCAGGTTCTCGTTCCATAAGTCCGAGAAGCCCAACGACAAGGAGGATCGCTAATGCAGCGCCCTGCAATTATCGCCCCGTCCCTGCTCGCCGCCGACTGCCTTCGTCTGGGCGAGGAGCTTGGAGAGGTCCAGACCGCAGACCTCATCCACCTCGACGTCATGGACGGCCACTTCGTGCCCAACCTCACCTTTGGCCTCGACACGCTGCGCGCCGTCAAGAGCGCCACGTCGCTGCCCGTTGACGTCCACCTCATGATCTCCAACCCGGACGAGATGGTCGAGAAGTACCTCGACGCCGGGGCCGACATCGTGTCGTTCCACTACGAGGCCACGGCGCACGCGCACCGGCTCGTCTCGCTCATCCGCGACCGCGGGGCCAAGGCGTCGATCGCCCTCAACCCCGCGACCCCCGTCTGCCTGCTCGAGCCCATCATCGACGAGCTTGACATGGTGCTCATCATGACGGTGAACCCCGGCTTTGGCGGGCAGTCCTTCATCGAGTCCTCCACGCGCAAGCTGCGCCGCCTCCGCCGCCTCTGCGACGAGCACGGCGTGAACCCGCACGTCGAGGTTGACGGCGGCATCCACGCTCGCAACGCCCAGGAGGTGGCCGCCGCCGGCGCCAACGTCCTCGTTGCCGGGTCCTCGGTCTTTGGGGCCGCCGATCGCGCGGCCGCCATCCGTGCCATTCGAGATGCCGCCGAGGCCGGACGTCGGAAGATCGCGTAGCAGATGTCAAGGCAAACGGTATATCTCGACTACGCCGCTTCCGCGCCTCTGAGGCCCGAGGCGCTCGACGCGCAGCGCGCCTACGACGAGGCTCCCTATGCGGGGGCCAACCCCAACTCGCTGCACTCCCTCGGGCGTGCCGCCGCCAGGGCCCTTGACGGCGCCCGCCGCGACATCGTACGTGCGCTGGGCGGGGGGTTCAGGCCGTCTGACGTCGTATTCACCTCCGGCGGAACGGAGTCCAACAACCTCGCGCTTCTCGGCCTTGCGGAGGCCGCGCGGGCGAGGAGCTCCCGCAGGAGAAAGGTGATCATCTCCTCGATTGAGCATGATTCTGTTCTCGACGTCAGAGGGGCGCTTCGAGACAGGGGCTTTGAGGTCGCACTCGCCCCCGTCGGCCGCGACGGCGTCGTTCGTCCCGGCGCCCTCGAAGGGCTTCTCGACGATTGCACGGCGCTTGTCTCGGTCATGTACGCCAACAACGAGACCGGCGTCATCCAGCCAATAGGGGAGCTCTCGAGGCTCTCCCACGCCTCCGGCGCCGTGTTCCACACCGATGCGGTCCAGGCCTTTGGCCACGTTCCGCTCGAGCTTTCCGAGGTTGACGCCGTGAGCGTCGCGGCGCACAAGCTCGGCGGCCCGGTCGGCGTCGGGGCGCTCGTCGTGCGGGGCCGCGTCCCCCTGCGCCCGCTCGCACTCGGCGGCGGACAGGAGGGGGGCAGGCGCGCGGGGACCCAGGACGTCCGCGGAGCCCTTGCGTTTGCCGCCGTTGCGCGGGCCTGCACGGCCCGGCTCGACCAGGACAGGGAACTCGTGTCTCGTCGCGCCGCGCACCTCTACGAGGGCCTCTGCGCGCCCGGCACGGGAATCGTCCCCACGACCGACGCCAGCATGGGCAGCGGACACCTCCCGGGCATCGTGAGCGTCCTCGTTCCCGAGGTCGACTCTGAGACCCTGATCCTCGCCCTCGACCAGGAGGGCTTCGAGGTCTCCGCCGCCTCGGCGTGCTCCTCGGGCTCGCTCGACGCCAGCCATGTCCTTCTCGCCATGGGAGTCCCGCGCAACGAGGCCCTGGGGTCCCTACGGATCTCCTTTGACGAGCGCGTGGGCGATGACGACCTCGCATGCTTCACCGATACGCTCATACGAATCGTCGCCGAGCGGCGGCGCTAGAAAGGGAGCTCACATGACCCAAGCAAATGCGCTCTTCAAGATCCAGGAGCTCGACCTCGCCCTCCTCAAGCGCGCCTCCTCGCTGGCTGCCATGCCCCAGCAGGCCCGGCTCAAGACGATATCCCTGGCCGCAAAGAAGGTTTCTTCCGAGCTGAAGGGCATCGTGGGACAGCGCAAGGACGCCGAGACCGAGATCGCCGACGTCGAGGCCGCCCTCGCGCACTATCAGGAGAAGACGACCGAGGTCCGCGCCGCCGCCGAGGGCGGCGAGCACACGCACCGTGAGGTGAGGAGCCTCGAGCAGCAGCTCACCTCCCTCGCCAAGCACATCGAGAAGGCCGAGTACTCCCTGCCCCCGCTCAGGGAGAAGCTCGAGCGGCTCCGTCTTGCCGAGAGAAACGCCCGCCACATGCAGCAGCGGATCGAGGAGGAGCGCACCGCGACCGAGACCTCGCTCAAGGATGAGAGCGCCTCGCTGCGCTCCGAGATCGTCGAGCTCACCCGCGAGCGGGAGCGCGTGGCAGCCCAGCTTGAGTCTGGCCTGCTCGAGCGCTATGAGGCCGCCCGCAAGCGCTTCAAGGGCCTCGCCGTGGAGAGGCTCGTTGGCAACGTGCCCTCGGTCTGCCGCGTGAAGCTCCAGCCGAGCCTCTTCCACGACCTCGCACAGGGCGAGGAGATCACCGAGTGCCCGTACTGCCACCGAATCCTCGTTACCTCCGAGGAGGAGTAGGCATGACCGGTGAGACGAGCGAGCGCCGGCACGTCCTTCTCGCCGTCTGCGGGGGAATCGCCGCGTACAAGGCGTGCGAGGTGCTGCGGGGCCTCCAGAAGGCCGGCTGCGACGTGCGCGTTGCCATGACGGCGGACGCGGGGCGCTTTGTGGGGGAGACGACCTTCGAGGCGCTCTCCGGCGCTCCCGTGGCCACGTCGCTCTACGACTACCCCGGCTCCGCCATCCCGCACATCGAGCTTGCCGAGTGGGCCGACGCTGCCGTGGTGGTGCCCGCCACCGCCAACGTCATGGCGAAGATGGCCTGCGGCATCGCCGACGACTGCCTCACGACCGCGCTTCTTGCATGCGCGTGCCCCGTGCTCGTGGCGCCGGGCATGAACGTGCACATGTGGCAGAACCCCGCCACGCAGGCAAACGCTGTCACGCTTCGTGGGCGCGGCGTGAGCTTCGTCGGACCCGACAGCGGGCGCCTTGCCTGCGGAGACGTGGGCGAGGGCAAGCTCGCGGGGGTCGACGAGATCGTCGCGGCCGCGCTTGCCCTTCTTGGGCCGCGCGACCTGGAGGGGCTGCGCCTGCTCGTGAACGCCGGCCCCACGCATGAGGCCATCGACCCCGTGCGCTACATCGCCAACCGCTCCACCGGGAAGATGGGCTACGCCATCGCCGCCGCGGCCGCACGCCGCGGGGCAGAGGTGACGCTCGTCTCTGGACCCACGTCGCTGGGCACGCCCGCCGGCACGAGGCGCGTTGACGTAGAGAGCGCGGCACAGATGCACGACGCGATGCTCGAGGAGTTCGAGGACGCGGACGTCGCCATCTGCAGCGCCGCCGTGGCCGACTACACGCCCGCGTCGCCCGCCGACCACAAGCTCAAGAAGTCGCGCGAGCACTTGGATGCGATCGCGCTCGCGGAGACCACCGACATCCTGGCCGACCTCTGCGGCCGCAAGGGCTCTCGCATGGTGCTGGGCTTTGCCGCCGAGACGGACGATCTTCTCGCCCACGCGCGGGAGAAGCTCGAGCGCAAGGGCGCCGACCTCATCGTGGCCAACGACGTGAGCCGCCCCGAGTCCACCTTTGGCGCAGACACCAACCGCGTGGCGCTCGTGAGCGCGGAGGGCGTGGAGCAGCTTGAGACCATGCCGCTGCCCGCCGTCGCCGACGCGATCCTCGATGCCGTAAGAAAGCGCATGCGGTAGCCGCCGCCTCTTTCGCGCCGAGTGTGCAGGAATCGAGAAAATCACTCCTCTTGCAGCCGTTTTTCTCGATATATGCACACTCGACGAGGGCGAGACGCTGATGCACCGCTACAGAAAGGAAGCCCCATGGGCGAGCTCATCATAGGCTGTCACCTCTCCACGGCCAACGGCTACGCGGCCATGGCGGACGACGCTGTCTCCATCGGCGCCACCACGTTCGCGTTCTTCACGCGCAACCCGCGCGGCGGCAACGCGCGCGAGCTTGACGCGCAGGACCTCGCCGCGTTTCTCGCCACGCTTTCCGAGCACAGGATCGGACCCCTGGTGGCTCACGCGCCGTACACCTACAACCTCTGCTCAGCAAAGCCCGAGACAGTGGAGTTCGCTCGACGCGCGATGCGCGAGGACCTGGAGCGCATGGAGCTCATGCCCGGGCACCTCTACAACTTCCACCCTGGCGCCCACGTCAAGCAGGGCGCAGACGAGGGAATCCGCCTCATCTGCGAGGGCCTGAACGATGTTCTGGAGCCCGGTCAGGCAACGACGGTGCTGCTGGAGACCATGGCCGGCAAGGGCACCGAGGTCGGGCGTTCCTTCGAGGAGCTCGCCCGCATCATTGACGGCGTGAAGCACGACGAGCTTCTCGGCGTGTGCCTGGACACCTGCCACGTAGCCGATGCGGGCTATGACATCGTCGGCGACCTCGACGGCGTGCTCGACGAGTTTGACCGTGTGGTCGGGCTTGAGCGCCTGCGCGCCCTGCACCTAAACGACTCCAAGAACCCGCTCGGCTCCCACAAGGACCGCCACGAGCGGATAGGGGAGGGAACGCTCGGTCTTGAGACCTTCCGCGCCGTGGTCACCAACCCGCGGCTCGCGGGTCTGCCGATGGTGCTCGAGACCCCGCAGACGGGCCTCGACGGCTGGGCGGCAGAGATCGCGCTGCTGCGGACCCTTGCGGCAAGGGAGGCTGAATCGTAATGGGAATCCTCATCGGACTTGAGCACGTAGGGCACGAGTGGCCCGGCAAGCGCGTGCTCGAGGACCAGACCATAGGCATCAACGAGGGCGAGCGCATCGGCATCGTCGGCCGCAACGGCGACGGCAAGTCCACGCTGCTCGAGATCGTGGGCCACGTGCTTGAGCCTGACACGGGCACGGTGACGTGGCGTCGCGGCATCGCCGTGGGCTACCTCGGGCAGGCGGACCAGCTGAGCGACAAGGACCCCGTGCGCCGCGCGATCTTTGGCGACGTGCCGGAGTACACGTGGGCGTCTGACGCCCGCATCCGCGCGATTCTAGACGAACTCGTAGGCGACCTCGACCTTGACGGCCTCGTGGGCGAGCTCTCTGGCGGGCAGCGCCGCCGCGTGGATCTCTGCCGCGTGCTCTGCCACACCTGGGACGTCATCCTCATGGACGAGCCGACCAACCACCTCGACCTCGCCGCGATCGAGTGGCTGGCGGGTCACCTCAAGCGCCGCTGGCCGGCGGGGGAGGGGGCGCTGCTCGTGGTCACGCACGACCGCTGGTTCCTCGACGAGGTCTGCGAGCACATGTGGGAGGTCCACGACCGCCGCATCGAGCC
>CALULC010000013.1 GCA_944321385.1 uncultured Atopobiaceae bacterium | reverse complement strand
ACCAGCTGGCCGACGACGCCATCGCCGACGCCTGCTTCCCGGGCAACCCGCGCGAGGCCGACCACGCCGCCGTCGTGAAGCTCTTCCGCAAGGTGATGGCGTAGCATCCTCGCCAACGTAAAGGGGCCCGGCACCTCGCACGCAAACTGCCCTGCGCTCTGCGCTCAGAAAGTTTGCCTGGCGAGGTGCCGGGCGCCGCTGTCTCGGGGCTCGTCTCAGCTTGTGGTCCTTCTCGCTTGACAAAAGAGGGCTCGTCTCAGGCTGGGGGAGGCTTCTGCTTGACAAAAGCGGGCTCGTCTCAGTGCGTTTGCGGGTTTGGGCTGAGACGAGACTGGTTTGGTCAAGCGAGAGGCGCCAAAAGCTGAGACGAGGCCGGTTTGGTCAAGCGAGAGACGCCCAAAGCTGAGACGAGCCCCGCATCGTCAATCGGAAGGCCCGTCGATACTGAGACGAGCCCCGTATCGTCAAGCTCGGAACATCCAAAGCTGAGACGAGCCCCAGGTTCGGAGATGACGCGCCCGGCGTTTTGAGGCACGCTCCACTTTGGCGAGAAAAACGTGCCGCAGCAGGTCCTACGCCTGGCGGGCGGCGAGGATGGCGTCAATCACCTGGGCGACGCCGCGGTCGTTGTTGGAGGGGATGCGGAAGTCCGCGAAAGGCTCCATGCGCTTCTCGGCGTTGGCGACGAGGTAGCCGTGGCCCGCGAGAGAGAGCATCTCGGCGTCGTTGTCCGTGTCGCCGCACGCCGCGACGTCGGAGACGGATATCCCCAGGTGATCGCAGAGGCGCGCCACGCCCGTTCCCTTGTCCACGCCGTGGTTCATGATGTCGATCCACACCGCTCCGCCACAGGTCACGGAGAGGCGCTCGCCAAACTCCGGCCCGTAGACGGTGTCGCGCATGGCCACGGCGTTTGCGCCGGGGAAGTAGACCGTGAACTTGTTGAGCTCCACGCCCAGGCGCTCGCCCAGGTGGTCGAGGGAGTCAACGTACTCGATGTTGTGATAGAAGACGCGGAACACGCCGTCGTAGGCGCGGTCGCACTCGCGGATGTAGCAGGCGTCTAGGCCGCAGACCGTGGGGATGCCGTAGGCGTTTCCGAGCGTGAACTCGGTGAGCTCCTGGATCGTGTCCGGGTCCACCACGCTCTTGTAGACCACCTCGCCGCGGCACACCACGCCCGCGCCGTTGTCCGAGATGAGGGCCATGTGGTCGAGAAGGTCGCCAAACATGTCGCGCAGCGTGTAGAGCGGCCGCCCGCTCGCGGCGGCAAAGAGCGCCCCCGCGTCCTCGAGCGCGCGGATCCTCTCGGCCATGCGCGGCGGCATGGAGCCGTCGTCGGCGAGCAGGGTCATGTCCATGTCGCTCGCCACCAGGCGAATGCCGGAGAGGTCGTCCTCCTCGTAGGTCCTCATGTCCCTCCCGTTCTCCTTTCGTGAACGCCCCGTCAATTCTAGCGCGGCTCTGGCGCGGGTGCGCTTTATTGGGGTAAAGTGTGTTGCCGGAGAAACGCGGCGCCGCCGATGATTCCGCGCCGCCCGCTGCCCAAGCAGCGCCAAGAGTCCGGATCGGCCGAGAGGGGAGAGAAGCATGGAGAGGTTCGAGGGCATCGGCGAGGCCGAGGTCGAGCGTCTGCTCGAGGCGCTCTGCTCACTCGCGTCCGTCGACGAGGCCCGCGCGTTTCTCTCGGACCTCTGCACTCCGCGTGAGATAGAGGACCTCTCCCAGCGCCTCGAGGTTGCCACGATGCTCGCCGCCGGGTCCTCCTACCTTGAGGTCTCCCGCGCCACGGGCGCCTCGTCCACCACCGTGAGCCGCGTCTCCAAGTGCCTCAACAAGGGAACGGGCGGCTACCGTATGGTGCTCTCACGCCTCGACGGGGCTCGGTAGGTACGGGCCGAGGTTCTTCTCGTCACGCTTATAGGCGGAGAAATCGAATGGACGAAATTGCGACGGGGCGACGCTGCGGATTGAGTTTTTGACCAGCGTTTTCCCAGTTGAGAGTTTTTGGCTTTGTGGTGACGGGTGCAATCTGGTGGCAATTTCGTCCATTCGAATGTGGCTGCCTCGCGATGCCTTGCGGTGGCCGTTTTGCGGCGCGCACTTGTTGTCCGGTGTCTGCGGTAGGGTAGGATTGTCGAGAAACACGTTGGCTCGGGAGGTCCCATGGCGCTGAGCGTCCACACAGCAACAGACGAGAGGCTGACGTCGCCCGAGCTCGTTGGGTTTGTGCGCGCCGCCCTGGATGCACATGGGCGTGCCGTCGTGCTTGTGCCGAGCCTCCAACAGGCGCTCGAGGTCCAACGCTCCCTCGCGGACGCCGGGGTCTCCCTCGGTTTGACCGTGGACACGCCCGCCTCTTGGGCGGGGGAGCGCTGGGAGGTCTGGGGAGACGGTCGGCGCGTGGTGGACGGCGTCTCGCGCGGGCTGCTCGCGGCGCGGGTGCTCTCGCGTGCGGCGGGCTCGGGGGAGCTCCCGCTCGAGGACACGCCCGGTACCGCCGCCCTTCTCGCCGAGCTCTCGCGCGTGGGGCTCCCGTGGTTCGTCAGGGGCTCCTCGCCCGCTCCCAAGGCCGCGAGCGAGGCCGAGCGCTCTCTCGTGGCGCTGCTCGTCGAGCTCGAAGCGAACCTGCGCTCGTGCGGCTTCGTCGAGGGATGCGAGGTCATGGCCGATCTTCCGGCCGTGCTCGCTGAGGGGTCGGTTGTTGTCCCGCCTGTCGCGTTTGCTGGCTTTCCGTGGTTGAGTCGCGCTGAGCGGGAGCTTCTCGATGGTCTCGCCCTCCGGTGCGAGGTGGCGCTCATCCGGCCGTCCGGCGAGACGAGCGCCCGCTCGAAGCGCGCCGCCGAGCTTGAGGGTCTCGTCAGCTCGCTGTTTGGGGCGATTGAGCGTCCCGTGGCGGCAACGGGTGCCGTCCGGCTTCTGCTGCCGGCAGGACCCTCCGCAGAGGCGGAACTCGTGGCACGTGAGGTTTTGGAGCTCGTGGATGCGGGCTGCGAGGATGTCGTTGTGGTCACCGGCAATGCGACGCGCGCGTGGGATTCGCTGGCGCCCAAGCTGCTCGGACGTGGGGTGAGCGTGAGGGCGCAGATCTCCTGCTCGGCGGGAGACCTCGAGCCGGGGCGCGCGTTCCTCGAGTTTGCCCGGGACGTGGCGCGGCTCGCGGACCTTGCCGCCTCGTGGCCGGAGACGGTCCCGTGTCCTGACGCCCCCAAGAGGGGAACGGTGCGCGTTGCCCTCGCAGGCATGTCCTGGTGGCCTCCGCGCGGCATCTCGGACTTTCTGCTCTCCCAGATCTCCCGCATGGAGCCGGGCCGAGCGCGGGCGCTCGATGCCGAGTGGCGCGGAAATCGCCTGCTCACACCACCCGTCCTTCTTGGCCAGCTGTGCTCGGGACGCGTGGTGTCCCCGGAGGTTGCCCAGGCCACGACGGAGCTTCTTCGCGGGCGCCTCGGCTCGGCGGCCTCCAAGCTGCTCGCGCCGTACGCGCAGGAAGACGCGGGTGCCCCCGGGTCGCAGGATGCCGTCGCGGCCCTAACGGCGGTTCTCGATGCCGCCCGCACCCTGAAGGAGCTTGGCATAACGGCAGACCCCGAGCAGGAGGGTGCCGTCTCGCTCGTCGAGCTCGTCTCGCTCGCCGAGGAGGCCCTCTCTCACGGGGCGGTGGTGCTCAGGAGAGAGGCTCTCGCACCAGAGGTCCGCGGTCGCGTTCGCATCCTCGACGCCGGCACTGCCTCTCGTCTTGCGCCCTGCTCGGCCGATGTCCTGCTCCTCCTCGGCCAGACGTCCGTCGAGGCGGCCGTCTCCGAGCGCGACGACGCCCGGTCGTTCATCCTGCGCGCCTGGGGCGTCGAGGAGGCCCCGGCTGCGATGGAGGCCGAGCGCGCGCGCTTCTCTGCCATCGTTCGCGTGCCGCGTCGCGTCCTCGTGCTCGAGCGAACCCTCTTTGGCGCAGACGGCAATGAGTGCTATCCCTCCGTCATGATGACCGAGGTTATGGCCTGCTACGGGCTCTCAGCGGAGGCGAACCCGGAGGATGTCGTGCGGGTGTTTGGCGCCGTGGGCGCGCGCGGGCGTTCCGAGACGTGCCTGAGCGAGAACCTCTCTCCTGACGGTATTGGGCAAAGGTGGGAGGGAAGCGAGGTTCCGGCGCCTGCCGGGCGCATCACCGAGGGGGAGCGAGAGCTCGTTTCGCCCCCGCCCGAGGGCATGATGCCCGGCGAGGCGAGGCCGATCCTCTCCGCCTCGCAGATCGAGAGCTACCTGGAGTGCCCCTACAAGTGGTTCAGCCTCCGTCGTCTGCGCCTGCGCGATGCCGATGCCGGCTTCACGGGTGCCGAGGTGGGCACCTTTGCCCACCGCGTGCTCGAGGTGAGCCGCAGGGAGATGCTCGCGCGCGCCCAGGAGCGCCTCGAGGGGGGCAGCGCCCTCGAGGAGATGCGGGCCGAGCTTCCGGACGCCATGCAGCGGGAGGCGTATCGCGAGCTCGTTGAGCAGCTTGTGGGGCGCGCCCAGCTGGACCCGACGGCAAGGGTCCCGGGGTCGGCGCCGGGGGAGGACGAGGCCGCGCTCGAGGAGGCGCGGGCGATTCTTGACGAGGAGTTTGACGCCCATCTCTCCCATCAGTATCAGCTCATCGGAGGCCGCCGACCGCTCCCACAGGCGCTCGTCCCCCATCTGACAACTGAGCACGGCCAGCTCGCCATCCTCAAGCGGGACCTGGGAACGTTGCTGGACTTCGAGCGGGACGTGCTCACCGGCTTTGAGCCCCGTTTCTTTGAGTGGGGGTTCGGGCGTGGGGCTGCCCCGTTCGTGGAGTATGCCGGCGTTCTGCTCACGGGCACCGTCGACCGCGTGGACGTTGACGCCCACGGCCAGGCAGTCGTCATCGACTATAAGCACAAGACCCCCAGGGTCTTTGCCAAGGAGTACGACCTCCGGCCAAACGGAGGGGCGGCTGGGGCCTCCCCGCTCCCACGCCGCGTGCAGTCCCTCATCTACGCACAGGTCATCAGACGGGCGTTTCCCGAGCTCAAGGTACGCGCGGCGCTCTATCTCTGCGTCAAGGGGAGCCACGCTCTGGCGGGCGCCGCAGACGAGAACCTCGTGGACCTGATCTTTGGCGAGAAGGTCTACCGCTCCAAGCGTTGCAACAACGTTGCCGTCTCGCGTGACGAGGACTTTGGAATCGAGGAATCGGGCGGCATGGAGGCCCTTCTCGACGCCTGTGAGGAAGCAATCGCGGAGAAGATGCGAAGGCTCCTCGCCGGCGACATAGAGGCAGCCCCGCTCGACGCGCAGGCGTGCGAGCACTGCCCGGTCCTCAACTGCGAGAGGAGGATTCGCGCATGAGTGGCGTCCTCGATCTCTCCGGTCTCAACGATCGGCAGCGCGCCATCGCCACGACGCTTGACGCCCCGCTCTTCGTGGAGGCCGGGGCCGGCTCCGGCAAGACCTTCACGCTTACCCAGCGCATAGCTTGGGCGCTCTCGCCGGGCTCCGGGGAGGGTGGCGCCCCGTTTCTGAGCGGCCTCGACCAAGTGCTCGTCATCACGTTCACCAAGGCGGCAGCGCGCGAGATAAAGGAGCGGGTGAGAAGGACGCTGCGCTCCTGCGGTCTTGCCGAGCAGGCGCTCGCCGTAGACGACGCCTGGATCTCAACGATTCACAACATGTGCTCGCGCATCCTGCGCCGCCACGCTCTCGAGCTCGGCCTCGACCCCGCCTTTGAAGTGGTTAGCGACTCAGCCGAGCGTACGCTCTTCGATCGGGCCATGGACGACGTCATGCGCGAGGCTCGCGGCGAAGACCGGTTCTCTGCCCTGTTTGCTGAGTACGGGCTGGGAATGAACGGCAAGAGCGGCTACACGGGGGCCATGGGCATCGTCGAGAGGCTCTTCCGTGCGGGCTCGGCGTTTGAGATGGGGGTTCTTGCCCTGGATCCAGCGCCTTCGTCCCAGGACCAGCTTGACGAGGCACTCGCCTGTCTCACCTATCGCGTGGAAGAGCTTGCCGCGCGCGACCTCACCCCGTCGGCGGCGCAGAAGGTGACCCCCGCCCTCGATGCCCTTCGGGCGTTCTTTGACCTTCCGCCGTCCGAGCGCACGCCGGGGGCGGCCGCGGACATGCTCTCCGCTATCGCGCTCCCGCCGGCTCGAGGCGCCATCGCGGGTGAGGTCCGAGCCGCCAAGGCGGCGCTCTCGCTCGCGATTGCCGAGACGAGGTTCTTCTTGGTGGGGTCGCTTGCGGAGGACGCGCGCGAGCTTGCCCTGCGGGTGGAGCGTCGCTATCGCGAGCTCAAGGACGACCTTCACTGCCTTGACTACAACGACCTCGTGCGCGAGGCGCTTCTCGCCGTGCGAGACCATCCCAGCGTGAGGAGCGACTACGAGGGGCGCTTCAGGCTCGTCATGGTTGACGAGTTCCAGGACACGGACGAGATGCAGCTCGAGCTCATTGGCCTCCTTGCCGGTGAGGGGCTCGAGCACCTGTGCACGGTGGGAGACGCCCAGCAGTCCATCTATAGGTTCCGGGGGGCGGACGTTGGCGTGTTCCGCCGCCACGGCAGGCGCCTGGGCGAGGCGAGGACCGTGCGGCTCGACACCAACTACCGCAGCCACGGAGACATCCTCGCCTTCGTGGAGCGCGTCTGCACGGGCGGTGAGGGGCCGGCTGCCGGTACCCTCGAGGGCTTCATGCACCTCGACGACTTCCCGGCGAGAAAGGACGGGCTCAGGGCTCGTGACCTTCCGCGCGTAGACATCGAGGTCTGTGCGGGCGGGGGCGCGTCGACGGGTCCCACAAAGCATCAGAGCGCGACGATGGCGGCGCAGGTGGCGGACTCCTTCGCTCGCTACCGCGCCGCGGGGGAGCGCGCGGGGAGCATGGCGCTGCTCCTTGGCGTGACGACAAACGCCAGCCTCTACATAGACGCCATCCGCGCCCGGGGAATGGAGTGCGTGGTCACGGGGGGTTCCACCTTCACCTCCACCGAGGAGGTCAAGGTGATGTGCGCCCTTCTCCACACGCTCGCTAACCCGCGGGACACAGAGTCGGGCCTGTTCATGTTATTGGCCAGCGAGATGTTTGGTCTGGACGCAAACGACTTCTGCGAGCTGGGGTCGAGAAACCAGGAGAAGCTCGCGGCGCCCACCAAGCGAGGGATAGACCGGGGTCTCGCCACGATGGAGTTCTACGACGGCCACGAGCCCTCACAGCGCCTGAGAAGGGCGCACGAGGTGCTCTCGCGGGCCCTCGACGAGGTTCGCTGGCGGCCCGTCGCAGACGTCTGTGCGGACGTGGTGCGCGACTCGGGCTGGATTGCCCGTCTCGAGAGGGGCGGGGCCGAGGGCAGGGCCCGAGCCGCCAACGCCCTCGCCGCCGTGCGCTACGTGCGCGACCTCACCCAGAGCCTGGGGCTCGGCGCCGCGCGGGCGGCGACGGAATTTGACGCTTGGCTCAAGGTGGCCAAGGTCCCGCCCGCCTCGCTCGCAGGGGCAGACGGGGCGTCAGGCGACGGCACGGTGCGCGTCATGACGATTCACGCCTCCAAGGGCCTGGAGTTTGGCGTCTGCGCAGTGGCTGAGTGCTGGTCCCGACCCAAGTCTGCTGCCGCGTTTGCGCTCGGCCCGGTACGAGACGGCGCGCGTGAGCTCGTGCTTCGCCCGAACGTCGAGGACAAGGGGCTTGCGAAGGCAATCGACGGGCTCGACCCGGAGGAGCTGGAGGACGGCCTCAAGGGCTCTTCGACGCCCCTGGCCGTGCGCTACGCGAGGTATCGGGAGGAAGACAGGAACGCAGACGCCTACGAGCGGGCGCGGCTGCTCTACGTGGCGCTGACGCGCGCTCGCGAGGTGCTGATACTCGGCGTCGCCGCCGCGGGCAACCGTGACGGCGTGCCCTCCTCGCCGCTTGCGGCGGCCACGCTCGAGGCGCTTCTCGGCGGTGCCGTGGCGCCGGGGGCGGGGGAGAGCGTCGTGGAGTACGGCGGATCGGCGCCCGCGTACCTGCGCTGCGTGGTCGTGGAGACCGAGGGCACGGGCGACAACAGGGTGCGTCTTGCCTCATCCGGCGGAACGCTCGAGGGCTTTGACGGGCCGCTGCCGGGACGCCCCGCGGACGTGGTGCGCGTGGGCTGCGGGTCTGCGGCGCCCGAGGAGGGCGCGGGGGCTCCCGGGACCTTTGACCTCTACGAGTCCAAGGCCGCCGCCCCTCCGACCCTGCGCTCGTGGCGTGCCCGCGAGGGCGTGTTCAGCTACTCGAGCGTGCACGCCGGGCTTGCCCAGGCGCCGGCGCCAACGCGGGAGACGCGAGCTGCCGAGGCCGAGGGCGCTCCGTGCGCCGAGGACGCCGATCGCGCCACCAACCTCGGCTCGGCTTTCCATGAGCTCGCGCAGGCCATGGTCGAGGGCGGCGACGCGGGGGAGGGGCGCGTGGCGGCTCAGGTGCGCCGCTGGCACCTCTCGCCGCGAGCGGAGGCGCGCCTGAGGGCGGCGCTCGCGCGCTGGAGGGGCTCGTCGGTGCGAGCGGAGGCCCTTTCCTGGGACCGCGTGAGCGCCGAGGTCCCGTTCTTCCAGCCACAGGTTGACTCCCCGCACGGAGACTACCTCGAGGGTGCGATGGACCTGCTCTGCGCGGACGCCGACGGCCGGCGAGCCCTCGTGGTGGACTACAAGACGGGCGACGCTGGCCTCTCGATTGAGGAGGTTCGCGAGCGCCACGCGATGCAGGCGGAGTTCTACGCTGGCGTCCTTCTCACCGAGGGCTTCGAGCGGGTGGAGTGCGCCTTCGTGTGCGTGGAGCGCGACGACCCGGAGACGCCTGGCGAGCCTCTGGTGGTGCGCTACGCCTTTGGCGGGTGAGCGGGTTGCTGCTGCGTTCGGGCGACGGTTGGGCGCCCATGACGGTTATGCGCACCCCTGCGGCGAGAGACTCTTCTCGGCAAGCAATTGAGCTGCGGATATAGAGTCTGCACTTGTGCGCACAACCGTCACGAGTGCGCACAACCGTCGCGGACGAGGCATAGCCTCAGCTAAGTAATGGTATAATTCTGACAGAATTCTTCCACTGAAGGAGTATGCCATGGTCATCAAGTCTTCGACGGCGCTGCGCAATGACTACGGAGCGATTTCTGCTATAGCGCATGAGACGCGAGAGCCCGTCTACATCACCAAGAACGGTGAGGGCGACCTCGTCGTCATGGGTGTTGAGGTCTTCGAGGACATGAAGAGGCAGCTCGACCAGCGGGCACAGGTCCTAGAGGCCGAGGCGAGGCGTCTTGGCGGCGAGAAGGACTATGGCGTTGAGGATGTTCGCACCCTCCTCAAGACGAGGTACGACCATGCCCGAGCCTAGGATTCTCTCATCGGCGGTGGAGGACATCTCGCAGATTGCCGACCACCGCCTTCGCCACGTGGGCCCAAACTCCGCCGAAGCCGTCACGGACAAGCTGCTCGATACGATCGCGCTTCTCGGCGACGCCCCCTTCCTAGGGCCGCTCCACCATGACCCCGTGCTCCAGTCTATGGGCTTCCGCAAACTCGTCTGCGGCCAGTACGTTTGCGTGTACCGCATCGTCGACGACGTTCCCACGGTGTATCGCGTCTTTCACGAGTCGCAAAACTATCCGGCGTGGCTTGCCAAGAAGGAGGCGCGCGGGTGACGGCTGTGCGCCCCTGACGGTTATGCGCACCCCTGCGGCGAGAGGTTCTTCTCGGCAAGCAATTGAGCTGCGGATATAGATTCTGCACTTGTGCGCACAACCGTCACAAGTGCGCATAACCGTCGCAAGTGCGCATAACCGTCGCGGACGAGGCAGCCTCGCCGCCCTCATACAACGGGATTTTGTGCAGCTGTTCCGGAGCCGCCTTCCGGGCGCTCGGATTAGGCTAGAGTAAAGGCGATATGCGCCGCGACCACGCGGCTTTACGCGAGAAGGACGGAGGGCAGATCCCATGCCCCAGATCGACAACGTTACGAGTGCCCACTTCATCGGCATCGGAGGCGCCGGCATGAGCGGCATCGCCCTCGTGCTGCACGAGCGCGGGTGTCAAGTGACCGGCTCCGACCTCAAGAGCTCCCACTACGTGCGCGAGCTCGAGGCTGCCGGCATCGACGTGCGCGTGGGTCATGACGCCGCGACCATCGACGAGGTGTCCCCGCAGGTAGTGGTCACCTCCACGGCCATCCCCGAGACCAACCCCGAGGTCGTGCGCGCGCATGAGCTCGGCATCCCCATCTGGCCGCGCGCCAAGATGCTGTCGTACCTCTCCGGCTCGCAGCGCACCGTTGCCGTGGCGGGCACGCACGGCAAGACCACCACGTCCTCCATGGTGGCCACGATGCTCGACAAGATGGGCCTCGACCCGTCCTTCCTCATCGGCGGCGTTGTTGAGGGCTACGACACCAATGGCCGCAACGGCTCTGGCGAGCACTTCGTCTGCGAGGCGGACGAGTCCGACGGCTCCTTCCTCTACCTGCACCCGAGCGTCGTCGTGGTCACCAACATCGAGGCCGACCACCTCGACCACTACGGCACCCTCGAGAACATCGAGAAGACCTTCTGCACGTTCATGGGTCTCGTGGGCGACGAGGGCACGGTCATCGTGAACGGCGACGTGCCCCGTTACGTCGAGCTCGCTCGTTCCACCGGCCGCAACGTGGTCACCTACGGCTTTGACGCCTCCTGCGACTACGTCTGCCTCCCCGAGCCTGCTACCCACGCGCTCGCCAGCAGCTTCTCCGTGCGTCTCCCGGGTGGCGAGAAGAGCGTGCATGTGACCATCTCTTCCAACCCGGGCAGGCACAACATGGCCAACGCCACGGCCGCCGTTGCCGTTGCGGGCGTTCTTGGCCTCGACCTCGAGGAGGCCGCGGCGGCGCTCTCGCAGTTCAAGGGGGCGCGTCGACGCTTCACGCACGTTGGGGACGTCGAGGGCGTGACCGTCGTCGACGACTACGGCCACCATCCCACCGAGATCGCCGCTACGCTCGGGGCCGCATCTGACCTGCCGTTCAAGCGCATCGTCTGCGTCTTCCAACCGCACCGCTACAGCCGCACGCAGGCGCTCGCCGAGGAGTTTGGCACGGCCTTCGACAAGGCGGACGTCCTGCGCGTCATGGACGTCTTCAGCGCCGGCGAGATGCCGATTCCCGGCGTCTCGGGCAAGACGATCGTCTCCGCCGTCCGCGATCACGGCTTTGACGGCGACGTTGCCTTTGTTCCCAACCGTCACGCCCTCATCGAGGACCTCTGCGAGACCTGCCGCCCCGGGGACCTTCTCATCACCCAGGGGGCCGGAGACGTGACCACCGTCGGGCCGGCCTTCATCAAGGCCATGAACGATCGTCGGGGGGCACGCGGTTGAGCGTCTCGAACGCATATCTGAGCCTGGCAGGCAACATCAACGGTACTGTCCTGCTCGACGAGCCGCTCTCGCGGCACACGAGCTACCGCATCGGAGGGCCCGCCGCCCTCTTCGTTCGCGCCAACGACTACGCCGCGCTCGTGAGGACCCTCGAGGTTCTCAGGTCAGAGTGCGTGCGCTGGGTGTTTCTCGGCAAGGGTTCCAACATCCTCGCTGACGACGCCGGGTATAAGGGCTGCGTCGTCTGCCTGGGCGATCAGTTTGCCCGCATCAACGTTTCCGCTGAGGAGGGTTTCATCACCGCCGGCGCCGGCGCCGCCCTCTCCCGCGTGGTGAGCGAGGCCATGAGGGCGTCGCTTGCCGGCATGGAGCCCTGCGCCGGCATACCGGGCACTCTTGGCGGGGCGCTCTCGATGAACGCCGGCACCCGTCGGGAGTGGATAGGCCAGCGCGTGCGCGACCTCGTTGTGCTGAGGCCCGGCAGGGGCATGTTCCGCTACGCCGGGAGCGAGATCGACTGGGGCTACCGCACCACGTCCATCCCTACCTCAGAGATCATCCTAGAGGCAACGCTGGCGCTCGATCACTCGGACAAGGACGTCATCGCCGTCGAGATGGACGAGCGCCTGAACCGGCGCAGGAACACTCAGCCGCTCTCCCTCCCGAGCTGCGGTTCGGTCTTCAGGAATCCCCCCGACCAGTCCGTGGGGAAGCTCATCGAGGAGTGCGGGCTCGCGGGTGCGTCGCAGGGCGGCGCCCAGATCTCGACCACCCATTGCAACTTCATCGTGAACACGGGGCGCGCCTCGGCGGCCGACGTTCTCGCGCTCATCTCGCGAGCCCATGACGCGGTCCTCGAGCGCCACGGCGTTGACCTGAGCTGCGAGGTCAAGTTCCTCGGCTTTGGGGGATAGCGAGTGGCGGAGAGCAGCAGCAAGCGTCCCACTCCGCGCAAGCCCACAAAGCGCAAGGACGCCAAGGCACCAAAGGAGACCAAGAAGGCTGCCGTCAAGAAGTCGGCAGCCAAGCCCGTTGCGACCAAAAGGACCAAGGTCTCCCTGCCCAAGAAGACGGCCACCGCTCGGACCGAGGGTGGACAGGGTGCCACACCCAAGAGCAAGCTCTCCGTTTCTCGCCCCTCCGCCTCCTCTCTCAACCCCAAGAAGGCGCTGGCGCGGAAGAAGGCCGAGAAGCAGGACCAGAAGAGCGTCGTCAACCAGCCCCGCGAGCGTCGGGAGCGCTACCAGCGCGGGAAGACCGTAAAGCTGGCGGTCCGCGTGCTCATCGGAGTTTTCGTGCTCGCGTTCGTTAGTCTCGTCGCCTATCTCGCGCTGAGGAACTCCTCAACCTTTGAGATCACCAAGGTGGAGTTTGAGCCCACGGAGCACGTGGCGGTGGAGGACGTGGAGAACCTCGCTCACGTGAGCGCAGGGTCGACGCTGCTCAACGTTGACACGGAGTCCATCGAGCAGTCGCTCAAGAAGAACCCCTGGGTGGCCTCCGCCACTTTTGAGCTGGAGTTCCCCAACACGTTGAGGGTCATCATTCAGGAGCAGCAGATCGACGCCCTCGTTCTCATGAGCTCGGGCACCGTTGCGTGGTATCTGGGGGAGAACGGCTCCTGGATCGAGCCGGTCACGGTGAGCGCCGCCGAGGGCCAGTCGGTGAACGACGCCGCGCTCGCCATGGCCCAGGACCTTGGCTGCCTGCTTATCACTGACATTCCGGCGACGGTCGCGCCGGAGGCCGGCTCCCAGGCAACCGACTCGTCGATCGAGGCCGTGCAGGAGTTCCGCGCCGGTTTCTCCGACGAGTTCTCTTCGAAGATCGTCTGCTATCGAGCCCCCTCCGACGAGAACATCTCGTGCGTCCTCGACAACGGCGTCGAGGTCTCCCTGGGGTCTGCCGACGACATCTCCCAGAAGGAGAGAATCGTTGAGAGTTTCCTCGAGCAGCATCAGGGTTCTGTCGTCCTCATCAATGTGCGCATGCCCTCGAATCCGTCCTTTAGGGAGATCGACTCCGAGAACGTGCAGGGCGGGGACCTCATCTCCGATGAGCAAACTGATGCTCAATAGAAGAGTTCTATAGCCTTTACCTGCGCACTACACAATTTGCACACACAGTTTGACGAGCAAGGCTCAAGTGTGCCAATATACATCGCTTTATCCCAAGCGTCGGGCTTAACTTGACCTTTAGGGTTTTGCCAACGTCGGGATGCCAGAAACGAGTGCGGCTCGAATCGATGTACGAAGGCAAAGGAGAACACACATGATCAAGGACACCGACACTCTGAGCAACTATCTCGCCGTGATCAAGGTCGTTGGCGTGGGCGGCGGCGGAACCAACGCGGTGAACCGCATGATCGAGGAGGGCATCCGCGGCGTTGAGTTTGTTGCCGTCAACACCGACGCCCAGGCGCTCGCCATCTCCGACGCCGACATCAAGGTCCACATCGGCACCGACATCACCAAGGGCCTTGGCGCCGGCGCCAACCCCGAGGTTGGCAAGGAGGCCGCCGAGGACACCCGCGACGAGCTCAAGCAGGCCCTCGCTGGCGCCGACATGGTCTTCATCACCGCGGGCGAGGGCGGCGGCACCGGCACCGGAGCCGCTCCCGTCGTTGCCGACATCGCCAAGAACGACATCGGCGCCCTTACCGTGGGCGTTGTGACCAAGCCGTTCTCCTTCGAGGGCCGCAAGCGCTACACGTCCGCCCTCGAGGGCATCAAGGCCCTCTCCGAGTCCGTCGACACGCTCATCGTGATCCCCAACGACCGCCTGCTCGACCTCTCCGAGAAGAAGACCACGATGCTTGAGGCCTTCCGCATGGCGGACGACGTCCTGTGCCAGGGCACCCAGGGCATCACCGACCTCATCACGGTCCCCGGCCTGATCAACCTCGACTTCGCTGACGTCTGCACCATCATGAAGAACTCCGGCACCGCGATGATGGGCATCGGCACCGCCTCTGGCGACAACCGCGCCACCGACGCAGCCGAGGAGGCCATCTCCAGCCGTCTGCTCGAGGGCTCCATCGAGGGTGCCACGCGCGTCCTGCTCTCCATCGCCGGCAACAAGGACCTCGGCATCCAGGAGATCAACGACGCCGCCGACCTCGTTGCCAAGAACGTTGACCCCGAGGCCACGATCATCTTTGGTACGGTCGTCGACGAGTCCCTCGGCGACCAGGTCCGCGTGACCGTCATCGCCACCGGCTATGGCGACGCCAACGCCCAGCAGGCGCTCCCGACGCTCACGCCGGTCACGCGCCCGGCAGCCCCTGCCCGCAAGAGCACCCCGGCTCGCCCCGCCTCCAAGCAGTCGGGCTCCATGCCCATCAACGTGAGCCGTCCTGCCTCGGCCTCCTCGTCCTCCAACAACGACAAGGAGTTCGACATCCCCGACTTCCTCAAGCGCAGCCGTCTCTAGTGATGGCCGCTCTCTCGAGACAGGTCTCGAGCGGCGTGGCCCTGCTCACGGACGAATCCGTTCCGGGCGGGGTCACGCTTGCGTTCACTGAGCGCGGCGGGGGAGTCTCCGAGGCTCCCTTCGCCTCGCTCAACCTCGGTGACGCGTGCGGGGATGACCCATCGCGCGTTGCCGAGAACCGTAGGCGCGCCCTTGCCGCCATCGGTGCCGAGGGGCTTCTCGAGAACCTCGTGAACCCGAGACAGGTTCACGGGAGCCACGTCGTTGTCGTACGCTCCGCCGACGCCTCGGAGCTTGCCTCGGCACGCGCCGAGGCCCGTGCGGGCGCCGACGCCGTGGTGTGCACGGCCGAGCGGGTGCCGGTGCTTCTGTGCTTTGCCGACTGCGTCCCGGTCGTCCTCGTGGCTCCCGGGGGCTTTGCCGTCGTCCATTCGGGGTGGCGCGGAACGATCGCCCGCATCGTCGCCCTGGCCGCGGAGGTCCTCTGCGACGAGGCGTCCTGCGAGCCGAGCGAGCTTCTTGCCTATGTGGGGCCTCACATAGGCGCCACCGACTACGAGGTCTCGCCGGAGCTCGCCGAGCGCTTTGTCCAGGCGTTTGGCCCGGGTGTGGTGTCCGGCGAGAGGAACCTCGACCTGTCGGCGGCACTCGCGGTCACGCTCCGAGAGGTGGGCGTGCCCGCCGAGAGCGTGGCGTGGGTCGAGGAGTCCACGGCGAGCTCTACGGACAGGTTCTTCTCGTATCGCGCCGAGGACGGAACGTGCGGACGTCACGGCGCGCTTGCTGTCATTTTGGGTCCGGAAGGAAAGGGGGCGGTTCTTAGATGATCGGTGACGAACGGTCCTATGAGGCGCATCTCCGCTCCCGTCGGGCCGAGATACTCGAGAGGGTCGATGCCGCGGCACGGCGCGCCGGGCGAGACGCGTCCGAGGTCGAGGTGATTGCGGTCTCAAAGACCGTCGGCGTGGAGGAGGTCGTCGACGCCATCCACGCCGGATGGACGCATTTCGGCGAGAACCGCCCGCAGGAGCTCGGAAGAAAGCTCGAGGCCCTGGGCCGCGTTCCCGAGGGCGCCAGCGTCACCTTTGACATGATCGGCAACCTCCAGAAGAACAAGATCAACCAGGTCATCGGGCGCGTTCGGCTGATTCACTCCGTCTCATCCGCCCATCTCGCTGAGGCCATCTCCAAGCGCTCCGAGGCCCGCGGCATCTCGAGCGACGCCCTCCTCGAGGTCAACGTCTCCGGCGAGCCCTCCAAGTCCGGCTTCTCCCCGGACGAGGTGCTCGCCTGCGCCGAGGGTATCGTCGGGCTTCCCGGGCTTCGCGTTTGCGGGCTCATGACGATGGCTCCCGCCCGGGACGCGGATGCCGCGAGAAGGACCTTCTCTGGGCTGCGAGAGCTTGCCGACGAGCTGCGTCGTCGCACCGGTCTTGCCCTCGAGACGCTCTCGTGCGGCATGAGCGAGGACTTTGAGATAGCGGTGGAGGAGGGCTCGACCCTCGTCCGCCTTGGCAGATGCGTGTTCGACCAGGGATTTGTTCTGTAGCAGACTAAGGTGCCCCGCGGGGCGCACGACGAAGGGGGATTCATGAGCTTCCTCGATACGATCAGGGACCGCCTGAGGGGCGGGGGCAACGACTACTACGACGACGAGGAGTACTACGACGAGGGGTATGAGGACGAGGGCCGCTCCGACGAGCGTCCCCGCCGCCGCGAGGGCTCCTCGAACCGCCTCCTGGGGACGACGCCACGCCCCGAGGCCGAGAGCGTCTCTGTCTTCACGCGCTCCGGCAGGCCCGTCTCCACGCGTCCCCAGGGTCGCGCGGGCTCCGACGCATCGTCCGCGGGCGGGTCTATGTCCAGCTATGACCTTGGATCCCAGCCCACTGCCGACATCTCCGTCGGTGGCGCCGGGCGTATCTCGACGGCGCAGCTTCCCGCGTACGTGCTCCGCCCCGTCTCCTATGACGACGTCCAGACGGTCGTGCAGCGCGTTCGCACCAACCAGCCCGTCGTCGTCTCGTTCCGCAACACCAGCACTGACACGGCCAGGCGCATCCTCGACTTCTGCTTTGGCTTCTCCTGCGGCGTGGGCGGCAGCGTCAGCGAGGTGGGCGAGCGCGTCTTTGCCGTCCTTCCCGCCGGCTCAAAGCTGACCGCCACCGATCTTGACAAGCTTGCCGCCAACGGCGACCTCAACCGCTAGGGGGTCGTCCATGGCTGATAGCATTCCCCAGAGCGTCGGCGTCATCGGCGTCGGCGCCATGGGCGGCTCCATCGCGCGCGGCCTCGTCGAGGCGGGCGTGCTGGACGCCTCCCACCTGCTCGTGGCGGACAGCGACGAGCGGCGCGTCTCCGCGTTTGCCAAGATGGGCGCCCGCGTGTTTGCCGACGGGGCGGCGCTCCTCGCCGATGCCCCCGACGTTGTGATCCTTGCCGTCAAGCCACAGGTGCTTGGTGGCGTCATGGCGGACCTTGCCCCCCTGATGGGGGAGAGGCTCGTGATCTCGATCGCCGCTGGCGTCACCGTCTCTTCGATCGAGCGGGCGCTGCCCTCCGCTCGCGTGGTTCGCGTGATGCCCAACCTGCCCGTGCAGGTTCGCTCGGGTGCCACGGCGGTCTGCGCCGGGTCGCGCACCAATGCGGAAGACGTCGAGCTCGCAACGACGCTCTTCTCGGCCCTCGGGGCCGTTGCGGTCATGCGCGAGGACCAGCTCGACGTTGCGGGTGCGGTCTCCGGCTGCGCCCCGGCGTTCTTCTCGCTCTTTGTTGACGCGCTCACGCGCGCCGGCGTGCGCGCGGGCCTTCCCGCGGCATGTGCGCGCGAGATGGTGGAGTCCACGATGCGCGGATGTGCCGAGCAGCTTCTGACTGAGGGAGTGCATCCCAGGGAATATATGGAGCGCGTGACTTCGCCGGGTGGGACCACCGCGGCGGCCCTCTATGAGTTGGAGGGGCCGCTCACGGAGGGGACCTATGCGGCGATCGACGCCGCCCTCGCGCGCACGCGCGAGCTTGCGAACGGCTAGGATCCCGGAAGGCTCTTGATGGAACTCGTTCAGCTCCTCTCTCTCATTCAACGTCTGTTTGACATCTATGGATGGCTCATCGTCATCTGGTGCCTGCTCACGTGGGTCCCCATGAGGCCGGGCGGCTTTGCCGACGACCTCAGAGGGGCGCTGGGCATGCTGGTAGAGCCCTATCTCAACCTCTTCAGGCGGTTCATCCCGCCTCT
The DNA here is from genome assembly GCA_944321385.1 of uncultured Atopobiaceae bacterium. Taxonomy (GTDB): domain Bacteria; phylum Actinomycetota; class Coriobacteriia; order Coriobacteriales; family Atopobiaceae; genus Thermophilibacter. The sequence continues at coordinate 11,576 of CALULC010000013.1, read as the reverse complement.
GGGCGGGGTGGACATATCGCCGATTGTGGCCATATTGGTGCTTACCGCCATTGAAAGGCTAGTTTTCACAATCATTTTGTAGAATGATGGTTGCGATGCAGGCGCACGGGCGTCTCCGTGCGGCGACGAAGCGAAAGGGAACAAGAATGGCAATCACACCAGCAGACATCGAACAGCAGACCTTCTCTCCCTCCAAGCACGGTTATGACACCGAGGAGGTTGACGCCTTCCTCGAGCAGCTTGCCAGCGAGGTCGACGCGATGCTCCAGAAGATCGCCGACCTGAAGGGTCGCCTGACCTCCACCGAGCAGCAGCTCGACGCCGCTCAGGCGCAGATCGCCACCCTCGAGGAGCGCGGCCCCGTCACCGTTGCCGCCCCGGTGGCCCCCGTCCAGCAGGAGAACGCCTACGGTGCGTCCGAGCGTCAGATCTCCCAGGTCCTCATCGTTGCCCAGCAGTCCGCCGACAAGCTCGTCGCCGACGCTCGCGACAACGCCGACCGCATCCGCAACGAGGCTGACGCCAAGGCCCGCGAGGTCATCCGCCAGGCTCTTGCCGAGAAGCAGAACGAGCTCGACGAGATCGATCGTCTGAAGGTCTCCCGCGAGGAGTTCCGCAGCGAGTACAAGAAGCTCCTCCAGCACTTCATGGACGATGCCGAGGCCATGTTCCCCACGCAGTCCAGCCTCACCGGCTCCGCCGCCTCCACCGGCTCGGTTCGCAGCGACTCCGCGCCCACGCCGGTTGCCTCTCCCGTGACGAAGCCCGCTCCCGCTATGAGCGCCGCTGACTTCGGCGACCTGGACTAGTTCCACTGGATAGACAAAGCGCGACCCCGGGTCCTTCTCGACCCGGGGTCGTTATTTTGCAGGCGCGAGGCCGAATCTGGCGTGGAGGTGCGAGGTGGGCCTGTAAGCCGGGTTCTGTCGTGGGCGGCCATTTATCTACTGCGGACGTCGCCGTCCGCCTCTAGCGCGCAACCCGAGCGCAGTGCGGGCCACACCATGGCGCTCCTATTTGCGTTTGCTCCGGATGGGGCTTGCCAAGCCGCCGTGTTGCCACGACGCTGGTGGTCTCTTACACCACCGTTTCAGCTTTTCCCTCAACGGGCCAGGCCCGCCAGCGGGAGTCTTCTTTTCTGCGGCGCTTTCCGTCGGGTTACCCCGCCCGGCCGTTAGCCGGCATCCTGCCCTGTGGAGCCCGGACTTTCCTCATGACGCGCAAGCGCGTCCCGCGGTCGCCTGGCCCACCTCGCGTGGTCGATTCTACCATGAGGCCGCTACCGGGCCAGATGGTTTTCCCGTGTCGATGCTCTACAATGGCTGCGTTTGAACGACGGCCCGGCGGGGCCCTTTGCGGAGGTGCTGTATGGGACTGCTCGAGAAGATCGGTGGGCTGAGGCGTGCTGTTCCGGACGCGCTTGACGTTGCCGCTGCGCCCGGCGTTGCCTATGCCCCGGTGTCTGGCACGGTTGTGCCGCTCGATCAGGTGGGCGACCCAGCCTTCGCCCAGGGCATGCTCGGGAACGGCCTGGGGATCGCGCCCGAGGGAAACGTTGCCTACGCACCGGTCTCGGGCGTGGTTACCGCCGACGTGAAGACGCGCCACGCCCTGCTCATCCAAACCGCCGAGGGGGCCGAGGTTCTTCTTCATGTGGGACTTGACTCGGTTGCCCTGCGAGGGGAGGGCTTTCGCTGCCTTGCCGAGAAGGGCGACGAGGTGTGCGCCGGACAGCCCCTGATAGCGTTCGACCGAACCCTCATGGCGGAGCGCGGGCTTGACGCCACGGTCATGGTGACCGTCTCCAACTCCGATGCCTATGCGCCGGTGGAGGTTGCCGCGGGGACCGAGCGTGTTGTCGCAGGCGAGGCGGTGATGAGATGGGCGGTCTGACGGGCGCAGGCGTGCCGGGCGCTGCCGGATACCGTACGCTGCGGGCGGGCGCCGAGGCCGTGGGCGAGTTCGAGGACCGGCGTAGCCGCTTCATCGCGCAGCTCAGACGCGTGGAGACGGAGGCGGAGGCGGAGGCCTTCATCGCCGAGGTCCGCTCGCGTCACCACGACGCGCGGCATAACGTTCCGGCCTGGATTCTGGCAGACGGGCGCGAGCGCTGCTCGGACGACGGCGAGCCCAGCCGCACGAGCGGCATGCCCACACTCGAGGTCCTTCGCGGTGCCGGCCTTGCGGACGTGTGCTGCGTGGTGACGCGCTACTTTGGTGGGACGCTCCTGGGGCCGGGCGGGCTCGTGCGCGCCTACACCGCCGCCACGCAGGAGGCGGTGGCGCAGGCGGAGAAGGACGGCGCGGTCTGCGAGATGACGCTCGTGTGTCCGGTGACGGTCCAGCTGCCCTACGCGCTCTACGACCGCGTGGCGCGGATGTGCGCGGACGCGGGCGGACGCGTGACGGAGCAGCTCTTCACCGATGACGTGCAGCTGACCTGCGTGTTCAGAGCCGGCGACGAGGAGAGGTTCTGCTCGGCCGTGTACGAGCTCGCCGGCGGCGAGGAACTTGCCCGTGCCGGCGAGCCCCGCTTCGCGGAGTTCTAGGGCGCCTACCTCGCGCGGGCGAGCGAACCCATCGGGTCCCAGGGCGCGAGCACCTTGGCGTCCTCGGTGTCGTAGACGGCGCGCTCCTCGTCCGTGAGGTAGCGGCGGTCGACGACGACCTGGTAGACGTACTCGTCAAACCACGCGTCGCTGAGCGTGTCAAAGCCGTCGCGACCGTGCTCCTTGCCCCAGCTGTTCTCGACCTTCCAGAGCGTGGGGTGGCCGTCGGCGGAGAGGTTCACGCCCTCGAAGACCATCGCGTGCGTCATGAGGGACTCGCCGTAGTCCAGGCGCTCCGCGCGGTCGAGGCAGCCCTCCACGGGAAAGCCGAAGAGGCCGTCAACGTCGAGCGCTGCGGTGTCCATGATGCCCTCGTCGTTCAGGTAGCTCTGGTCCACGTCGCAGCCAAACCACACGGGAAGATTGTCTTGCAGCTGGGCCACCGCAACCTCCTTCAGGCGCTCGACCGGAAGGTTGAGATAGCGCACGCCCCCGTCCTCCACGACGTTGCCCAGGCGGCTCACGGTGTAGACGTGGCCAAAGGGCTTGTCCTCGGTGGGGGCGGAGATGAGGCTCACGTAGTCGTCGACGTTCATGTCAACGGCCTCGGCGAAGAACTCCTGGGGCGTGTAGGTTCCGGAGAGGGTGAGCTTGTCGTCCTTGTCGCGAAGGCGCACCCCAAAGCGCGCGGGAGGCTCGCCGAGGCAGGTCACGAGGTAGCGATAGACGTCGTCCACCATCTCGGCGCGCATGGCGAGGAGGTCGTCGGCGCTTACGCCGGCCGCCGCGCTCTCGCGCAGGCGCCGCGCGCATCCGCGCAGATAGCGCGTCAGGTACTTGTCCATCTCGCGCGTGTTGCGCGAGCAGGCGGTCTCCGGCATCGCATCCTTGGGGACAACGCCGTACTTCTTAACCAGGCTGCGGAACATGTCCCACTGGCCGCCGTCGCAGATCGGGTCTGACAGCAGATAGGAGACGAGGCGCCCGTCAAGCGGCTCGTCCAGCGTGTCCAGGATGTTGGCGAGGAACCAGTTGCACTTCTCGAGCTTGTCCCAGAAGAGGGGATAGGTCTGGGAGAGCTCGAAGGTCTTGAGGTTGTAGCGGTGGATGACGCGGTAGCGCATGGTGTTGAGGCTCGCGAACATCCAACAGCGCCCGGAGTGCTGCTGGTGGCAGCGCTCTCCCTGGCGCACCTCGACGTCGAAGGTCATGGCATTGGCACCCACGGCCTCGGGGACGCGCGCCGCGGCGCGGATGCCGCTCGCGGTGACGGCGTTCTTGGCAACGACGTTGGCGCGCTCGGAGAAGAAGCCCTCGCGAGCGGCATAGAGGGCATCTGCGGTTACGGGCGTTGCTGCTTCCATGGCGGCCTCCTTGCGTTGGGGATTTGTGGTGAGGATAGCACGCTCGAGGGGCCTAAAGAGCGAGGTGCGCGGCATGCAGGGCTCTTGGCGCTTCAAGGGGGGCATGCGATGACGAGAACGGGTGAGATGGTTCTCGCCGCCGCCCACGAAACCAAAGGTAGCTTTCAGTTGGTTTGACGTTGGCTGATGCTGCCGGCTCCTCCACAATCAAGAGAATGCGGTTCACTGTGGACTTTGTCGGAGGAGATGCTATGCAGAAGCTAAGGCACCTGAAGCGGCGCACGCTACTGGCGGGCGGAGTGGCTCTTGCCCTCGTGCTCGTCACGTTCATGGCGTTCATCGCGCCGCGCACGGCCGTGGCCGAGGACACCAACCTCATCAGCGGCGCCACCGTTGTGGCCCAGTCGTCCGAGGACTCGAGCTATCCCGCGGACAACATCGTCGACGGGAACCTCGAGACCTGGTGGATCTCTGCGGACATGAAGACCAGCCAGGAGACCGGTCAGAGCCAGACGCCGCAGTGGGTCGTCATCGACCTCGGATCGGACTTCACCTCCGCCTCCGTCTCGAGCGTCGCCGTTGACTGGCGTCCCAACCAGGTATGGGGCCAGGTCTACAGCGTCGAGACCTCCAAGACCTACGACGGCGACTCCACGCAGTGGACGAAGGTCGCCCACGTCGAGCGCGACGCCAAGGGCGTCATCAACCCGCAGAACGCCGATGGCCAGGATATCGCCAGCGGCGTGAGGGACACCTTCACGGCAACCTCCAAGCCTGCCCTCGAGGAGGGCGCCACGGTCTATCGCTACGTGCGCCTCTACATCGAGAAGGTCAACGAGGTCGCACCTGGCAACAACACCAACGTGTGCGACATCAGCATCATGGGCAGCGTGAGCGCCGAGGAGCCCGAGGAGCCCGTCGTCGACCCGTGGAACGTAGCGCAGGGCCGTCCGGCCACGGCGTCGAGCGAGGCCGAGGGCACGACGGCCGCCAATGCCGTCGACGGCAGCACCTCCACCTCGTGGAACTCCGATCCGATGAAGAGCTCCGCGCACGGAGACACCTCCGGCGACGCCGAGGCGCAGACCGAGCAGTGGCTCTGCGTCGACCTCGGGACGAGCGGGACCAAGCTCTCGAGCATCCAGGTCGTCTACAAGAACAACAAGGTCTGGGCGCAGGCCTACCGCGTCGAGACCACCGATGACGACCCCGAGTCCGCTGACGCCGAGTGGACCGTCGTGGCGGACGTCGACCGCGCCTCCGCCAACGGCTTCCTCACGCAGGGCAGCGGACAGAACATCGCCGACCCCTCCACCTACACCGACACCATCACCGCAGACTCCAACCCCGCGCTGACGCAGACCACGCTCGGCCGCTACGTGCGCCTCTACATCGAGAAGACCAACTGGCAGGCGCCGGGCAACAACATCAACATCGCCGAGTTCATCGTCAACGGCGTGAACGACCTGCGCCCGCTCTCCGAGGAGCTTGACGCGCTCACCACAGACAACGTCTACGTCAAGGGCGACGAGGTCGTCTTCCCCGAGGTCTCCGACAGCGTCGAGTACAGCGTCTACGGCAGCGAGCTCGAGAACGTCATCACCAACGACGGCGCCGTGACCGGCCAGAACATGGGCTCGCGCGACGTCACGATCATCGTGCGCGCCTCTCGCACCGGCGACCCGGACGACTACGCCCAGAAGAACCTCGTCGTGACCGTGCCCGACAACAGCGCCTCCGCGGCCTATGCGAGCATGATCCCCTCCGGCTCCAACGAGAAGCCCGAGGTCGTCCCGACTATCCAGGAGTGGGCGGGCGGTAGCGGCTCGTTCGTCCTCGCCGACGGCGCGCAGATCGTGCTGAACGACGCCGCGAGCGTTGGCCTCTCCGGCGTGGCCGACAACATGATCGCCGACGTGGCGGAGATCTCCGGCATCGAGCTCACCTCGACGAACGGCTCCGCGCCCGTCTCCGGCGGCGTCTACATCGAGACGCTCACTGACGGGTCCGACCCCTACGCCCTGGGCGACGAGGGCTACCTCCTCAAGGTCTCCGAGGACGGCATCCAGATCTACGCCAACACCTACACCGGCGCCATCTACGGCACCATCACTGTCGAGCAGATCCTCTGGCAGGCCGAGGACCACGCCTCCGTGCCGTGCGGCCTGGCCCGCGACTACCCGGCCTACGAGGTCCGCGGCGTCAAGCTTGACATCGCCCGCACGCCGTACCGCTACGAGCAGCTCGAGGACTACGCCAAGATCATGCTCTGGTACAAGATGAGCGAGTACGACCTGCACATCAACGACAACGACAACGCCAACGTCAACGGCGCCACGTTCGACACTCACTCCGGCTTCCACCGCCTCGAGAGCGACACCTATCCGAGCCTCGCCAAGATGTCCGGCACCAAGCACGCCGGCATCCCGCAGGACCTGGTGAACGCCGACTACTACAACAACAACGAGGACTACCAGGGCAACCCCACCTACACCAAGGACCAGTGGCGCGCCCTCACCGAGCTCTCCAAGAGCTACGGCATGAACCTCCTCACCGAGATCGACCTCCCCGGCCACTCCCTGCTCTACAACAAGTACGCCGAGGAGAACCCTGACAACATCAGCTGGCTCGAGGGCGGCACCATGCTCTCCTCCAGCGCCACGGGCAACTCCGGCTACCTTGAGCTTCTCGACCTTACCGGCGAGAACAAGGACCGCGCGCTGCAGTTTGCCACCGAGCTCTGGGACGAGTACACCGACCCCGACAACCCCACGATCTACGGCGACGTGATCGGCATCGGCTCGGACGAGTACTGGGTCCACAACAACGACACCTACAACGCCTTCGCCAACTTCGCCAACGAGATGCGCAAGGTCATCCAGGGCAACCTCGGCGAGGACGTCAAGGTCCGCATGTGGGGTGCCGGCACTGCGTCCTTCTCGACCGCCGAGACCGCTCTCGGCATGACGAGCGAGGAGCTCGCCGAGCACTTCCAGCTCGACATCTGGTACCCCGGCTACGACAACGCCAAGCAGCGCGTGGCAGAGGGCTATGACGTTGTGAACTGCCGCGACGCCTACCTCTACGGCAACCCTGGCCGCACCTTCCGCGACGTGCCCGCCGCTGAGTACCTCTTCAACGAGTGGAACCCCGCGATCTTTGACTCCGGCCAGCCCGGCGAGAACACCAACACCCTCGTGGGCGACCCGCACCTGCTGGGTGCCAAGGCCGTCATCTGGGGCGACCAGAGCCAGGAGGGCATGACCGAGCGCGACGTCCACCAGCGCGTGCTCCGCGCCATCGCCATCGTGAGCGAGAAGAGCTGGGGCGGCACCGAGGAGAGCGACACCTTCGACGCCTACGAGCTCCGCGCGAGCCGCCTGGCCGAGGGTCCCGGCACGAGCATCGCCATGGATGTGGAGAGCGAGAGCTCGCTCGTCGCCAGCTACGACTTTGACAACGTGATCGCCGAGGGCACCGCGGTTCTCGACGCCTCCGGCAACGGCTACACGGCCGCGCTCGAGGGCGTGACCGTGAAGGACGGCTGGGCCTCCTTCGACGGCCAGGGCCTCATGACCACCGAGGTCAAGACCGTCTCCTATCCGTACACGGTGAGCTTTGACCTGCGCCTCTCCGCGGACGACGGCACGGCCAACACCAAGGAGAGCTCGCTCTTCTCGGGCTACGACGGCCGCATCCAGGTTGCCGGCCACAACGGCAACATGAGCGCTGACGTCAACTACTTCACGCGCGACTTTGGCTACAAGGTCCCCACGGACGGCTCCGAGCACACGGTAACCATCGTGGGCACGATGCAGGCCACGCGCCTCTACGTTGACGGCGAGCTGGTGACCTTCCTCTCCCAGAAGTCCGACCAGGACGGCCTGGGCAGCGGCGCCATCTCCACGCTGTACTCCTCCGTGCTCCTGCCGCTCGAGAAGATCGGTCAGGACTTCAACGGCGACATCGCCAACATCAACGTCTACAACAAGGCGCTCTCCGCCGAGGAGGTCGCCGCAATGGTGGCCGGCGCCGAGGACGACGGCATGGTCAACGTGGCCCAGAACGCCTATGCCGGCGGCATGTCCCGCCACACGGGCGACGGCTTTGACAACGCCGACTCCCGCGTCCGCGTTGCCTTCAAGGCCATCGACGGCGAGGCGTTCCCGGTTTCCGAGAACACCACCGCCGCGCCCGATGAGTCCGGCTCCGAGATCTACTCCTACTGGAAGGGCAACCACCCCGACAGCACGCTGACGATCGACCTCGGCGAGGAGCGCACGTTCTCCGAGATCCAGATCCAGTGGCGCAACGGCGGCAAGGGTCGCGACTTCAAGATCCTGGTGTCCGACGACGGCGCGTCCTGGACCGAGGCCAAGAGCGTTTCCGGCAACCAGGACTTCTTCGAGACTATCGCCCTCGACGAGCCCGTGACCGCGCGCTTTGTCAAGTTCCAGGGCATCGCCTCCAACTCCGGCTCCGGCACCTACTTCATCCAGGAGTTCAAGGTCATGGAGTCCGTCGACAAGGACGCCCTGGCCGAGCAGGTCGAGGCCGCCGAGGCACTGGCTGCCGAGAAGGGCATCACGGTCGCGAGCACCGGCGACGCCGAGTCCGCGTTCTGGACGGCCCTCATCGAGGCGCGCGCCCAGCTCGAGAGCCCGCTGGCGCTGAACGACGACGTCGCTCGCGTGAGCGACGCGCTCAAGGCCGCGACCGAAGGGCTGAGCGGCGAGGAGCCCGAGCCCACGCCCGACACGTTCGTCATCACCGCCACCGCCGGCGAGGGCGGCTCCATCGCGCCGTCCGGCGAGGTCGAGGTGGCCGAGGGCGAGTCCCAGTCCTTCGCGATCTCCGCCGACGAGGGCTACGAGATCGCCGACGTCGTCGTCGACGGCGAGTCCGTCGGGGCGGTCGGGAGCTACGAGTTCGAGGGCGTCGACGCCGACCACGCGATCGAGGCCTCCTTCGAGGGGGTCGAGGAGCCCGGCCCCGTCCCCGAGCCCGAGGTCGACTCCGTTGCCATCAGGAGCGCCCCGTCCAAGACCTCCTACAAGGTCGGCGAGAGCCTCGACCCGTCCGGCCTGGTCCTTGAGGTCACCTACGACAACGGCGAGACCAAGGAAGTCGCCTACAACGCCGCCGACTTCGCCTTCGACGTCATGAAGTTCAACTCCGCCGGCGAGAAGACCGTCACCGTGACCTACAAGGGGATGCACAACGCCACGTTCACGGTCACCGTCACCGCCGACGAGCAGCCCGAGCCGCAGCCCGAGACCCACACCGTGACCGTGGTCCTCGGCAACGGCGAGGAGGACCTCACCTTCGAGGTCGAGGACGGCAAGGCCGTCTCCGAGCCCGCCGCCCCGACGCGCGACGGCTTCAAGTTCGCCGGCTGGTTCACGACCGTCGACCCGGAGACCGGCGAGCTCTCCGACGAGTACGACTTCTCGGCGCCCGTGAGGTCCGACCTCACGATCTACGCCGGCTGGCTGCCCGAGACCTCGGGCGAGGAGCCCGGCGGCGACGAGCCCGGCGCCGGCGAGCAGCCCGGCGGAGACGAGCCCGGCACCGGCGAGCGGCCCGGCGACGACCAGGGGCCCGGCCGGCCCACCACGCCCGACCCGGGCAGGCCCGGCTCCGGCAGTCTGGCCCAGACCGGCGACGCGGCGCTCGTATACCCGCTCGTCGCGAGCGCCTTCGCCGGCCTCGTCTCCCTCGGCGCCGGCGCGCTGACCCTGCGCCGTCGCGGCGAGTAGCGCATCTCGCATAGAGAGCCCTTTCCAGGCGGGGCGGTTCGAGCCAAGGCTCGGGCCGCCCCGTTCTTGTCGTTGCCCCTTCTCGCGCGAGCTCCGACTTTTGCACGAGCGGCCATGCTAAATAAATGGTCAAGAATGCATATACGCAGCTATATGAGCTGCCTGTCGAGACTGCGTCTCAAACGGCCTCCGTTTGCTCGTGCAAAAGTCAGAGTTTCGACGGAGGGGCTCGACCGTGACAGTCGGCTACGACCCCATTGTCACGTAGCGCCTACCTGCGTGTTCCCTGCTAGAATTTGTCGAGAAGGAACAAAGGTCGAGGGGGTGCGCGTGACCACGGACATCGAGAGGCGCTTGGCGCGCGAGCTGCCCGATTACGCACGGGTCGTCCTTGACGCGCTCGAGGCTGCGGGCTATGAGGCGTGGGTCGTGGGCGGCTGGGTGCGCGACGCCCTTCTCGGCAGATCCGGGCACGACGTTGACGTAACCACCTCGGCTCCCTGGCAGGAGACGGCTCGCGTGCTGCGCGCCTGTGGTATAGAGGTGCATGAGACCGGCACGGCTCACGGAACCGTGACGGCGGTCGTGGACGGTCGCCCGGTGGAGACCACCACCTATCGCGTGGAGGGCGCCTATTCTGACCGTCGCCACCCGGATGAGGTGCGCTTTGTCACGGACGTGCGCGAGGACCTCGCTCGTCGCGACTTCACGGTCAACGCGATGGCCTTTCACCCCAAGCGCGGTCTGCTCGACCCGTTTGGTGGCGAGAAGGACCTCGCGGTGCGCGTCATCCGTGCGGTGGGGGAGCCCAGGCGCCGCTTTGAGGAGGACGCCCTGCGCGTGCTGCGGGCGGTTCGCTTTGCGTGCCGTCTTGACGCGACGATCGAGCCGGCAACGCAGGACGCTCTCGTGGCGTGTGCGCCGGAGCTCTCGGCCATTGCCCAGGAACGTATTGGCCAGGAGATGGACGGGGTTCTCGCCACTGGTCGCGCGGCGTGGGCTCTGAGGCGCGAGTTCTCTGTGCTCGCGGCTGCCGTGCCGGAGCTCGCCGCGATGGAGGGCTTTGACCAGAAGAGCCCCTACCACGCCTATGATGTGCTCGAGCACACGGCTCGCGTCTGCGCGGGCGTTGAGGAGTTTACGGGAGGCAGCGCACTGCCCGCCCTGCGCTGGGCCGCGCTTTTGCACGACGTGGCAAAGCCGGCATGCTGGAGCGAGGACGTGTCTGGTCGCGGGCACTTCTTCGGGCATCCGGAGGAGGGCGCGCGCGTGACGCGTCGCGTGATGGGGCGCCTGGCGATTCCTGGTGACGTGACGCGCTCGGCCTCGGCGCTCGTGCTGCTCCATGACTTTGAGATCCGTGCGACGGCGCCTTCCATGCGGCGGATGCTGTCTGAGCTTGAGGCGGCGGCCCCTGGGCAGGCGCGGCCGCTGGCCTTTGCGCTTCTCGACCTCAAGCGCGCGGACGCCGTGGCAAAGGCGCCCACGTGCATGGGGTATGCCGTGGAGCTGGATGCCATGAGCGCAGTGCTGCGGCGCGAGCTTGCCGCCGGGGCGGTCTGGCGGGTCCGTGACCTCGCCGTTCGCGGGGCGGACGTGATCCGCGAGCGGGGCATCGAGCCCGGGCCCGGCGTGGGTATGGTGCTCGCCCAGCTGCTCGAGGCAGTCAAGGCGGGGGAGGTTCCCAACGACCGCGAGGTGCTTCTCGCTTGGCTTCGCTGGTAGGGGACTGTCACGCCAAGCGCGATTTTCGTTTGCGGGGGATTGCGCACAACTTCTTCAGAATTCTCAGTTGCGAAAGTGGGAGGTTTCCCGTATAGTATTTCCTCGCGCTGAGAGGCGCACGAAGTGGCAAATTGGGACTTCGTCTAGTGGTAGGACAGCGGATTCTGGTTCCGTCAACG
>CALULC010000012.1 GCA_944321385.1 uncultured Atopobiaceae bacterium | reverse complement strand
GCGCTCGGCTGCGACGTGGACCGCATCGTCACCAAGGGCGTGGACACCGACACCTCCCCCTTCGACACCGGCGCCTATGCCTCCTCCGGCACCTACACCACCGGCGGCGCCGTCGTGCGCGCCGTCGAGGACCTCATCCGGCAGATTCGCGAGCAGGCTGCCCGCGTCTTCGGCGTGGACGCCCAGGACGTCGAGTTCGACGGCGAGTCCGTACGCTGCGGCGAGCAGGAGATGACCGTCGCCGCGCTCGCCAACAAGCTCATCGGATTTGGCCTGCACCCCGGCATGCTTGAGGGCCACGGCACCAACGCCCAGCCCACCTCCCCGCCACCCTACATGGCCGGCGTGGCCGAGGTGGAGGTAGACAAGGCCACGGGCAAGGTCACGGTCACCGACTACGCGGCCGTCGTGGACTGCGGCACCGTCATCAACCCGGCCCTTGCGCGTGTGCAGGCCGAGGGCGGCATCGCCCAGGGCATCGGCATGGCGCTCACCGAGGACGTCTCCCGCGACGACCGCGGCAACCTGCGCACCGGCAGCCTCATGACCTACAAGCTACCCACCCGCATGGACGTGCCCGAGCCGCGCGTGGAGTTCATGCCGAGCTTTGAGCCCACGGGCCCCTTCGGCGCCAAGTCCATCGGCGAGGTCGTCATCAACACGCCCTCCCCGGCGGTCATGAGCGCGGTGGCACACGCCACGGGCCGCTACGTGCGCGACCTGCCCATCCTGCCGAGCAAGGTCCTCGCCGCGGAGTAACGGCCCGCGCGTTCTTCTCGCCAGCCGAGTAAAAGCCACGCTTTCCGCCCCGAAAGCGTGGCTTTCTTTTAGCTGAGTCACAAGCAACTGTCAGCACTTCGCACGGCTCAACCTGCCGAGAAGGACCTCCGCCCGCGCCCGCGCTAGAATCGAATGGTTAACCGCTCCCCCGCACGGAGGCCAGATGTTCAAGCTCAGGCGCTACCTCGCGGGCCACTACGCCGAGTGTGTGCTGGCGCCGCTCTTCAAGATGCTGGAGGCCCTGCTCCAGCTGCTCGTCCCACTCGTGATGGCACAGGTCATCGACGTGGGAATCCCCGCCCGCGACTCCGGCTACGTGCTCTGGCACGGTGCTCTGCTCGTGGGAATGGGCGTCTTCGCCTGGGTCGTTGCCGTAACGGCGCAGTTCTTCTGCTCGCGACTGGCCTCCGCGTTTGGGACCGCCATGCGCGACGACCTCTTCCGCCACGTGCTCAGCCTCTCGCGCGAGGACGTTGAGCGCCTCGGCCGCGCAAGCTTGGTCACACGCCTCACCAACGACTCCCAGCAGGTCCAGGACGGTCTCAACATGTTCTTCCGCCTGATCCTGCGCTCTCCGTTCGTGACCTTTGGCACGGTGGTCGCGGCCTTTCTTGTGGACGGCATCGAGGGCGTGGCGCTCCTCGCGGCAGTTCTTCTCGCCGGGGCGCTCGTCCTCGGGTTCATGCGCATGACCACGAGCCGCTACCGCGACATCCAGCGCGGCCTTGACGAGGTCCAGCTCGGCGTCTCGGAGAACCTCGAGGGCGTGCGTGTCCTGCGCGCCTTCCGCCGCGAGGACGCGGAGCGCGAGGCCTTCTCCGCCACCGCGGCAACCGTGCGCGACCGCCAGGTTGCCACGGGCGACATCTCCGCCCTCGTGAACCCGCTCACGTATACGGTCGTCAACTGCGGCCTCATCGCGCTCCTGTGGTTCGGCGGCCTTCAGGTGAACGTCGGTGGCCTCACTCAGGGCCAGCTCGTCGCTCTCGTGAGCTACGTGAGCCAGGCGCTCGTGGAGCTCCTCAAGCTCACCAACCTCATCGTGCTTCTCGCCAAGGCCTCGGCGTGCGCACGTCGCATCAACGAGGTCTTTGAGACCTCCCCCACCCTCACGGACGGCACCCTCGAGGCGGCGCCCGCGGCGGACGCCCCCGCGCTCGCCTTTGAGGACGTGAGCTTCTCCTACCCCGGCGCTGCCGGCAACGCGCTCTCCCACGTGAGCTTCTCGCTGGCGCCGGGTGCCACGCTCGGCGTGATCGGCGGCACGGGCTCCGGCAAGTCCACGCTCGCGAGCCTCGCCCTTCGCTTCTACGACGTCACGGACGGCGAGGTCAAGGTGGGCGGCAACGACGTGCGCGACCTCACGCGCCACACGCTGAGGCGCCAGGTCTCGCTCGTGGAGCAGGGTGCCACGCTCTTCTCGGGCACCATCGCGTCCAACCTGCGCTGGGGCAACACGCACGCCAGCGAGAAGGACCTCGCGGCAGCCGTCGCAACCGCGCAGGCCGCGGGCGTCGTGGACGGCAAGGACGGCGGTCTGGAGGCCGAGGTCGAGCAGTTCGGGCGCAACTTCTCCGGCGGCCAGCGCCAGCGCCTCACGATTGCGCGGGCCCTCGTGCGCCACCCGCGCGTCCTCATCCTCGACGACGCCTCCTCCGCGCTCGACTTTGCCACGGACGCCGCCCTGCGCCGCGCGATCGCCCGCGACTGCGCGGACACCGCCGTCGTCACCATCTCCCAGCGCGTGACCGCCGTGCGCCATGCCGACCAGATTCTCGTGCTGGACGGCGGACGCCAGGTTGGGCTAGGGACCCACGAGGTACTGCTCGAGCGCTGCCCCGTCTATCGAGAGATCTGCGAGTCCCAGCTCACCGAGGAGGAGGTGGCCCGATGAGCGAGAAGAACCCGACGCCCGAAACCGTCACGCCAACCGAGAGCGTCGACGCCGCCGCGGCGGCGCCCGCCGCCCAGGCGACCACGTCAGAGACCGTCCGCCGCGTGCTCGCGCTCTTCTCTGAGCGCCGTGGAAACCTCGTGGCGGCAGCGCTGCTCGCGATAGCCGTGGTGGTGGGAACGCTCGCGCTCCCCGTGCTCTCCGGACAGGCAGTCGACTGCGTAATTGGCGTGGGCCAGGTGGACCTCGTGGGCCTCTGGCGGGCGCTCGCGTGGATCGCCATCACCCTCGGAGTCACCGCCATCTGCCAGTGGTCGCTCACCGCGGTCACAAACCGCCTCGCCTTTGACGCGACCCTCGAGCTGCGCAGGCGCGCCTTCGACCACCTCCAGGAGCTGCCGCTCTCCTACATTGACTCCCACGGCCACGGAGACCTGGCCGCGCGCATCGTCACCGACGCTGACATGCTCACGAACGGCCTGCTCATGGCCTTCCAGCAGCTGCCCGTGGGCGTGCTCACGATCGTGGTCACGCTCGTCTTCATGTTTGTGCTCAACCCGGCCATCGCCGCCGTGGTGGCGCTGCTCACCCCCATATCGATCTTCACCGCACGCTTCATCGCCACGCACAGCGCGCGCCACTTCTCGGGACAGACGCGCCTGCGCGGCGAGCTCACCGCCTACGTCGAGGAGATGGTCGGCGGCATCTCGGCGATCGAGACCTTCGACATGGCAGACGAGGTGCACGCGCGCTTTGCCAAGACGGACGCGGCCCTGGGCGAGGAGAGCTTCAAGGCGGTGTTCTTCTCGTCACTCGTGAACCCGACGACGCGCTTTGCGAACGCCCTCGTGTACGCCGCCATCGGCATCTTTGGCGCCTTCGTGGCCATGGGCGGAGGGATCACCGTGGGCGGGCTCTCGGCGTTTCTCGGCTACGCTGACCAGTACGCCAAGCCCTTCAACGACATCTCCGGCGTTGCCACGGAGCTGCAGAACTCCGTGGCGTGCGCGCGTCGCCTCTTCGCGCTGCTCGACGTTCCCTCCGAGGAGCCGGACGCCACGGAGGCCGTCGTGCTCGCCGAGCCGCGAGGCGAGGTGGACCTCGACCACGTGGCCTTTGGCTACGAGGCGCACCGTCTGGTCCTCACCGACGTGGACCTCGACGTTGCGCCCGGTCAGCGCATTGCGCTCGTGGGCGAGACAGGCTGTGGCAAGACCACCCTCATCAACCTCATCATGCGCTTCTACGACGTGACCGCCGGGGCCGTGCGCGTGGACGGCCACGACGTGCGCGACCTCACGCGCGAGAGCCTGCGCTCTGGCTGGGGCATGGTGCTGCAGGACACGTGGGTGCGCCGCGCCACGGTGCGCGAGAACGTGAGCATGGGGCGTCCGGACGCCACGCTCGAGGAGGTGCGCGCCGCCTGCCGCGAGGCCTACGCGGATGACTTCATCATGCGCCTGCCGCAGGGCTACGACACGGTGCTCGACGGCTCCGCCTCGCTCTCCGCGGGCCAGCGGCAGCTTTTGTGCATCGCGCGCGTCATGCTGGCGCGCCCGGCGATGCTGATCCTCGACGAGGCCACGTCCAACATCGACACCCGAACCGAGCTCCTGGTCCAGCGCGCGCTCGCGCACCTCATGGAGGGCCGCACGAGCTTTGTGGTGGCGCATCGCCTCTCCACCGTGCGCGACGCCGACCTCATCTGCGTGATGGCCGACGGCAGAATCGCCGAGCGCGGCACCCACGACGAGCTGCTCGCCGCCGGTGGGCGCTACAAGCGCATCTACGAGGCCCAGTTCGCACCCACGGAGTAGCTGCGGGTTGCCCTTCTCGCTTGCTGCCCTCGCCCGCTCTTCTCGTTTGCCCTTCTCGTTTGCTCTTCTCGCCCGCCCTTCTCGTATTCCGCCGAAAACCGCCGAAACAGAGACACGACACAGAATCGGCCGTCGCGGATCCCCATTCTGTGCCGTGTCTCTGTTTCGGCGTACGTCGGCGCGTCATGTAGCCGCCGTCCTTTCGGCAATCGAATCGTACAATAGGGGCGAAAACGCTTTTGAAAGTCGAGGCCGTCAATGTCAGAGAGACACCGCTGGGACTGGCGCAAGGACAGGTTCCTCACAAGGGACCGCGTCCTGCGTGACGTCTTCACCACCGATGGGCGCACGGTCGACCCCGCCTTCGAGCTCCCCCGCCGGCACGAGAAGAGCTTTGAGAAGGATCTCCGCGAGCTCTTTGACACGTATCAGGAGCGGGTCGAGAAGGCCATAGAATCATGCGGCACAAGCCTGGGACGGCCATACGCCAGCTTCCCTGACGACGGAACCCGCCGTATGTGCGACGGAATACTCAATGCCCTCCAATCGCTTCACGACGGGTACCCCAGCAAGGCCTACGATGCCTTTGCCGACATGATGGACAAGCTCACCGACGCAGTGCCGCTCCCGCGCGTGAGAGACGTAATTTGGCCCGAACCCTCACTAGGCGAGAAGACCAACGATCCCCGCCCCCTCAGCTCCGAGTCCCCCAGAACCGTAGACGCCGCCATGGCCGAACAGTTCTATCGGGTGCGGTCCGTCTCCTACGGCAGCACATTTCCCCGATGCGAAATCTTTCACACGCCCGCGAACCTGCGCGACAAGATCTCCACCACGCGATACAGCATCGCAGGCTATCCTTCGCTCTACCTTGCGGACGCGCTCAAACTCAGCATGCAGGAGATGGGTAAGCCGTATCACTCGATCGCCTCGAGCTTTGAGCTCGCAGGAACATGCGGGCGCGAGAGCGCCCTCGTCATCGACCTCGGCATCCGGCCTCAGGACTTTCTCTTCCCTGAGATGGATTCCCCGAAGGATGGGGTTACCGAGGAGCTGGACATCCTCTACACATCCCGCTACGTCTTCTGGTTCCCCCTCTTGGCGGCATGCTCCTTCGTGCGAGAGAACCCCTCGAGCAGCTACTCGGACGAGTACGCCATTCCGCAGCTGCTCATGCAGTGGCTCCGCCTGAGCAAGAGGCCTCCCCTGAACATGAAGTATCCCAACGAGACCTTCGAGATGGCTGACGTCGACACCTCCGCCACGGGAATCTATGAGATTTATAAAACTAGACTAGAAACGATTCTGAAGTTCATCCGCAGAGCAATCGAGCAACGCAAGGACAGGCCAAATGACCTTATGCTGATGGACCCCGAGCACATCCCCTCCCTCTTGGAGAAGCTCAAGGGCATTGTTTCATTGCTGACAAAGACAACCCTGAAGTATCCCGGACTCATATTTCCGAGAGACTTCTATGAACTCCTGAGAAGAATCGATCGCGCCTTGCTGCTTCTGATTGAAGCCCTGAACAACAGGAGAGGGGAACTGTCCAAGCCAGCATCCTCCGATGATCCGCGTCGACTCAAGTTTGACGACGGGACAAGCGAGACAACCCTGACTGATCGAGAAATGGGCAGCCTACTCCGGTCACTCGGAAACACGAGAAGGCTCCTCGCCTGGCTGGACGACTATCGCATCGTGGGGATCCGCTACTTCTCCTGCAAGGACCTCTACGCCCCGCTCCTGGGGAGAAACTACGTGTTCCCGTCCGAGCGCATCACGCTCGACCGCAACGGGGAGGTCGCGAAAGACGGTGAGGGCCTCTACAGCTCCCAGCTGAACCGGCTCTTCTCCTGGAGCGTCCCCCGGCACCGGGAGGACTATGAGAGCGTGCAGGAGTGGCAGGACGGCCTCGACGACGAGCTTCTCAGGAATCCTGGCAACCTGAGCGGAGACACCTGGGAGTCGATGTCATAGGAAGGGTGGAGGCGCTGCGCCGCCGAAATACACCGAAACAGAGACACGGCACAGAATCGGCCGTCACGGGCCCCCCCATTCTGTGCCGTGTCTCTGTTTCGGCGGTATTCGGCGCGTGCCCTACAGCCTCCGCTCGCGCAGGCGCGAGTCAATCTCCTTGAGGGTGATGCGCACGGCAAAGAGCTGCCGGTAGGTGGCGGTCTTCACCTTTCCCGCCGCCGCCAGCTCGTCCATGCGGGCCTTGGTGGCCGCAAGCTCGTCACGCACCCCGGCGGCAAACTCGTCATAGGCTGCCAGGCGCGCCGCGTCGTCCAGGCTCTTCTCGCCCATCAGAAGTTTGCCCCGTTCCAGCCAAAGCTCGGGGTCCAGCCGTAGCGGATGTAGAGCCTTGAGGCGTCCACGCCCAGCTCGCGGCAGACGGTCGGCGTGACCTCCTCGGTGAAGCGCTCCCATGCGCTCGCCGGCACCTCGGAGCGCGCGAAGACGCTCACGTCCACGAGGGCGCAGGGCTCGGAGTCGTCGCCCGCAAAGTAGATGTGGGCGTCGTCCTCGAAGAGGCACATGAGCCACGCCTCGGACTTTCCGGGCACGGCCTCGATCGCCTTGCCGTAGGCGGCTTTGAGGGCCTCGCGAGCGCCATCGGAGATGGGGGCGGAACTATACGTGTGAACGACGGGCATGGCCGCTCCTTTCGTGCGACAATGGACGAGGTCTATTCTCACACAGATCGGACTCGTCCCCATGGAGCACTCCAAGTCATTCTGGGCGGCCTTCGCCCTTCTCCTCGGCGCCGCCGTGTTCAGCGTGGTCAACCCCTGCGTGGGAGTCTTCGCGGTCTTCTACCTCATACTGGCGCTCGTCGCGCTTCTCGGATACGCGATCATGCGGGCGAACGTGAGGCGCTTCCGCGGCAACGTCTCCCAGGACGAGCCGTCCCGTGAGGCCGCGTACCGCACCGCGAGCTTCATGAGCCGAGGCTACTTCGGCTTCTGCTCGGTGTTCTCGATCGTTGTCTCGGTCGGCGTATGCCTGCTTACGATGCTTGGCCTTGACCCTAAGAACGGCGGGACGGTCATGTTTCCCGTTCAGCTGGCGTCGTTTGACGTTGCGTTTGACCTCTGGGCCGTCTCAGCCGTGCTCGCAATAGCGGCTGCGTTTTTCTTCCCGGGAGCAGGGAGGGACGTTCGTCGCTGGCTCAAGGCGGCTCAATAGGCCGCTCTTTGAATTGTTGTCCGGTGCCTCCTCTACCCTAGGCTCAGATTCCGGCCAAGACCGGAGGGAGCAACGAGACCAGGAGAGACCATGTACGAGCCATCACGCCACATCGCAACGTTCTACGTCGCCGGCTTCCAGTATTGGGACGGCGCGACCGTCATCGGCGAGCTTGCATCCGGGATGGGGCTTGACCTTTCGCCCGAGCGCGACAACCCCCACGATCCCGAGGCGGTTGCCATAAGCTGGAACGGCACCAAGCTGGGATACGTACCCGCCGACGAGAACGGCCTCGTCTCTACGCTCGCCTACTACGGGCACGCGGACGTCCTGGAGTGCCGCGTGCTCAAGGCGGACCCCACCAGAAGCCCCTGGCACCAGCTCATGGTGGGCATCTACGTGCGGGACGCCCGGTAGGAGCGTCGGCGAGAGACGCAGGGCACGGAAGGCGCTCTGCACAAGTTTTTGACATCGGACTCGTATCATGAGCTATCCGTCAGCCCAGCGTAATGGATAGAAAAGGTACCGCTCACATGATTCTCGTCCCCTTGCTCGCCATAGCCGCGATCACCCATCAGGTCGTCAAGTACGTCCGCAGTGAGGGGCGCCCGACCGCACGTCAGATTCGCTGGCTCGTTCTGCCCTTCCTCCTGCTCGCGGTCATTGCGGTCTTCTGCGCCCTTGGTCTTTACCAGGCGGGCATCCTCGAGCTTCTCGCGCTTGTCGCTCTCGGAGCGGCCGCCTTCGTCTCAGCCCGTGCCGCGCTCCACGGCGATCGCGCCCGCGCGGCGGTAGCCGCCTGGAATGACAAGCGCGGGCTGAGCCCCGAGCGGGCGCATGCGCTCTTTAGCGTGGCGTCACTTCTCGTGTGCGCGCTGCTCGGCTTTCTTGCCATCGAGGCCACGTACAACTACGAGCTCTACCTGATGGCCCCGCAGTTTGCCCTGCTCCAGTACCTGATCATCCTGCTCGCCATGGCACTGCTGTACTTCCTCTTCCAGCGCCACGGCGCGGGCCTCGTCCTGGGCGTGGGCCTCTGCTCCCTCATCGGCATCGCCCAGTACTTCATCGCGTCGTTCAAGGGAGCCGCCATTCTCCCCAACGACCTCTTCGTCCTAGGAACGGCCGCCGCGGTGAGCGGCAGCTACACCTACGTCCTCGGCGGCGGCACGGCGATCAACCTGGCGTGCCTGCTGCTCTCCTCGGCCGTGGGCTCCCTCGTGAAGCCCGCGCCGTCGACGAGCGCCGTCCGGCGCGTGGCCACGAACCTCGGCGCCGTCGTGGTGCTTCTCGGCGCGCTCGTCGGGGTCGTGACGGTCCCCAACTACTTTGACGACCTCGGCGTCCAGATGAAGTACTGGTACTCGCTCGACTACTACCGCAAGCAGGGCTTTCTCACGAGCTTCATAGCCGTGGCACAGGACCTTCCGATCGACAAGCCCGAAGGCTACACCGAGGAGGATGCCGAGGAGCTCAAGAAGGCGTACGCGGCCACCTACGACGAGACCCTCGGCGCAAGCGAGGGTCGCCTGGAGGCCGTCGAGCAGTTCGACAAGACCAAGCCTACGGTCATCTGCATCATGAACGAGACCTTCTCCGACCTCACCTGCCTCGATGGTGCGTCCTGGGGCTATGACGGGCCAGCGCACTACAACGCCCTCGACGACCGTCTCGCAACCGGCGACCTCGCCGTCTCCGTGCTTGGCGGCGGAACGTGCAACTCCGAGTTCGAGTTCCTCACGGGCGTCTCGCTCGCCTACGTGGGCGACGGCAAGTACCCCTACTCCCTCTACGACCTCTCCGACGCGCCGAGCCTTGCCGAGCAGTTCTCCGAGCTCGGGTACTCCACCACGGCGATGCACCCCAACTACGCCTCCAACTGGAACCGTGACCGCGTCTACCGGGCGCTCGGCTTTGACCGGTTCCTCTCGATCGACGACTTCCAGGGAGACGAGGTGTTCCACAGCGGCATCTCCGACGAGGAGACCTACAACAAGATCCTCGAGCTCCTCGACGGCGATGAGGGGCCCCAGTTCATCTTTGACGTCACCATGCAGAACCACTCCGCCTACGACCAGAACAACATCGGTGACGTCCCCCAGTACCACGTCGACGGCGTGAGCGACTATGACAACGCCCGACTCTCCGAATACCTGGCCTGCATCGATGAGTCCGACCGGGCGCTGAGCGAGTTTCTCGCCAAGCTCGAGCAGCTCGACCGCCCGGTTGTCGTGGTCTTCTTCGGTGACCACCAGCCCGCCCTCTCCCAGATCGTGAACGATGCGCTCTATCCTCAGGAGGAGGACGAGTTCACGCACAACCGCCGGATCTACGAGACCACATACTCGATCTGGGCAAACTACGACGTTGCCGGCAACGACCAGACCAGCGAGCGCATGGACGCCAGTCCCGCCTACCTTGGGGCCATGACGGCGGAGATGATTGGAGCGCCCCTCACCGACTTCCAGAAGGCCCAGCTCGTCACGAGAGAGGAGATCCCCGCGGTGAGCCTTATGGGCCTGGAGACCTCCGACGGCACCTGGCTCTCCACCGTGGAGAGCAGCGACCTGCCCGAGGCATACTACGACCTGGCAAAGATCTCCTACCTGGAGTTTGCGAGCAAGCTGAGATAGCCCGGACTAGAAGCAAGGCGCCATCGCAGCTCCGTGCCGCGCCGCGCCATGCCATGCCATGCCGGAAACCTGACTTTTGCACGAGCGGACGGCCCGTCTCGCCGTCCTCTGTTTTACGAGCAAGACATCTAACTGCACATATGTGTTATCAAATCTTTCTTTGGCGAGAAGCGCTCGTGCAAAAGTCAGGTTTCGCGCTAGCCGCGCGGCGTCGTAGAACTCAGCAACGGAAAAGAGGCCAGAGGACGTGTCCTCTGGCCTCGTCATTTGTGGTGGGCGTTACAAGATTTGAACTTGTGACCTCTTCCGTGTCAGGGAAGCGCTCTCCCCCTGAGCTAAACGCCCGTATGTAATCCGCTGCGAGGGGACCGCAGCGCGAGGGATATATTAGCAAGGATCGTCACCGGAATGCAAGCCCTAATTTTGAGAATTCCGGCAACACGTCATTCTCACATTCGAATGACGGCCTCGCGCTTCTCGGCCTCGGCCTTTCTCGCCCGCGCCTCCGCCAGAGCCGCGGCCTTGGCCTCGGCAGCCTTCTTGGCGGCGGCAGCGGCCTTGCCGGCCTCGATCCTCGCCTGGATGTCCGGATCGGCCACCTTCTTGCCCGCACCAGTCACGACGACCGTCTTGCCGCCCTTGCCGGCGCCCTTCTTGGGCTTCACGGTGACGCCGCCACGAGCCGCGGTCTTCTTCCCGGTGCCGTGACCCGTCACAAACCTCACCACGCGCTTGCGGAAGCGCGCCCAGCGCCTGTTGAGGCTCTCCCCGCTCTTGGAGCGCATGCCCATGCACGGAGCGGCGATAAGTACGGGCAGCAGATACTCCACCGCACGCCAGATGACAAAGCCGGCGGTTGTGTGCACGCCGTACATGCCCTGGAAGAGAATCGCAAAGCCAACCTCGGCGCCGCCCGCGCCGCCCGGCAGCGGCACGGCGTTGATGAGCAGCTCGAGCATGGCGCCGGACGCAAGGCAGATCAGGAAGTCAGCCGGCTCGCCAAAGGAGCGCAGCACAAACCACGGCAGCGCGTACATGCACCCCAGCTGCAGCAGGGTCACGAGCATCGTGAGCGCCATCTCGCGGACGTTCTTGGCCGAGCGCTTGAAGGCCGTCGAGAACTTGACGACCTGCGTGTTGACCATCGAGTACCAGTGCTCGAACTTGTCGTCCTTGAGCCAGCCGCGACGGTTGGCAAAGCGAAGCGCCCAGTTTCCGATGGCAACCACGGGCTTGGGGAACAGGCACAGGAAGAGCATCGCGCCCACCTGGATGACCTTGAAGCCAAACAGGAGCGCACCGATGAGCGTGACGTCGCCAAAGGTCTCGTAGAAGTACCCTCCGCAGAAGATGAGCATGATGGCGGCAAAGACGCCCTCTCCCGCCTCGTAGAGCACCGTTCGCGTGAAGTTGAGGGCGCTCGCCTCGCCCACCGAGAGACCGGCGCGCGTGAGGCGATAGATCTGCGCGGGCGGGGCGCCGGCGCTGTTGGGCGTGAGGCGCATGAAGAACACGCCGGAGGCCTCCACGCTCATGAGGTCGCGGATGCCCACGGGGTTGTCCGGGTCGGCGATGATGGAGAGTACGTAGGCAACAACGCCAAAGACGTAGTAGAACAGGAAGCAGATGACGCCCGCCACGATCCAAGCAAGGTCGACGCCCGCGAGTGACGAGACAAACTCGTCAACCTGTCCTGTGAAGACGAGATAGGCGGCGTAGGCGATGGCGACGAAGCCCAGGAAGATGAAGGTCTTGCGCACCTGGCCAAGCGACTTCTTGTCCGCCGCGCTGTCCTCGACGGAAACCGATCGCACGGCGGAGACCTTCAGCGGGACCTTCTTGGTCTTCACCGCCGACTTGGTCTTCTCGGTGCTCTTCTCGTCCTCAGCCACGCACGCTCCCGTCAGCCAGACCGCAGGTCCGGAGTTTTCCATAGTCGTTTAAGTGTACCGCGTTGGCGAGAAGGACGGGAGCGCGGCTGCCGCAGGCGGCAAGTCTACGACAATTCTTCGTCTCTCCAGCCCTTGGCCACGTCCACCCAGCCGCGGGCCCCGGAGAAGCGCTCGAGCTCGTCGAGGGTGAGCTCGATGGCCGAGTTGGAGCTGCCCGCCGCAGGCCAGACCGTATCAAAGCGCCTGAGAGACTCGTCGAGAAACACGTCCACCCCGGGATTCACGCCAAACGGGCAGACGCCGCCCACGGCGTGACCGATGAGCTCCTCCGCCTGATCGGCGGAGAGCATCTTTGGCTTGGTGTGGAACGTCGCCTTGAACGCCTGGTTGTTGACGCGGGCGTCTCCGGCGAAGAGGATCAGCGTGGGGGTCTCGCCCACCATGAAGCTCAGCGTCTTGGCGATGCGCGCGGGCTCCGTGCCAACCGCGGCCGCAGCGAGCTCCACCGTGGCGCTCGACTCCTCGAACTCGCGAATGCGCTCGTCTGCGCCAAACTGAGCGAGATGCGCGCGAACCCTCTCTATAGACATCCCGTCTCCTCCCCGTCGGAAAAGGCACGGCCTCTTTTCAGCTGAGCCGTCGATGATACGAAGGGACTGTCCCTTCGTATCATTTCGTGACGATGCCGCCACCGAGGCAGCGGACCCCATCGTAGACGACCGCCGACTGACCGGGGGCCACGCGGCGCACCGGTTCTTCGAAGCGCAACACGGCGCCGTCGAGCTCGGCCTCGCGCAGCTCTCCCGTATGACGCGTGCGCACGAGGTAGCGGCCGCCTACCGGGGCCTCGCCGGAGATCCAGCGCACGTCTTCGAGGGTAACTTCCCGGCAGAAGAGCGCCGGGCTGTCGTGGTCTGCCGTGACGTACACCACGTTCTTCTCAACGTCCGTGTTTACGACGTAGCGGGCGGGACCGCCGCCAAGGTCGAGCCCGCGCCGCTGCCCCACGGTGAAGAGGAACGCCCCGTCATGGCGACCGAGCACGCGCCCGGTCTCCCACTCCACCACGTCGCCGGAGCGCCGCTCCAGCGAATCGAGAAGAAACGTGCGGATGCCCACCGGCCCCACAAAGCAGATGCCGTCGGAATCCGGCTTGTTCTCCACGCCGAGGCCGCGCTCGGCGCACATGCGACGGACCTCGGCCTTGTCGCGAATCTCGCCAACGGGAAGCAGCGTCCGCGCGAGCGCCTCCTCCCCCACGCGCCAGAGGAAGTACGTCTGGTCCTTGTGCTCGTCCAGGGCGCGCAGCAGGCGCACGCGACCGTCCGCACTGCGCTCCACGCGCCCGTAGTGACCCGTGGCCACGAAGTCGGCGCCGGCGTCGAGGGCGCGCTCCAGAAACGTGCCAAACTTCACGGTCTGGTTGCACATGACGTCGGGGTTTGGCGTGTAGCCGTGCGCATAGGCGTCCACGAGGTAATCCACCACGGTTGCCTTGTACTCCGCCTCACAGTCCCAGACCTCGAGGTCTATTCCCAGCGTAACCGCCACGCGCTCCGCGTCCGCCAGCTCCTGCGCCCAGGGGCACCTAAAGCCAGGGAGGTCGCGCGACCAGTTGCGCATGTAGACGGCCGTGACGTCATAGCCCTGCTCCACGAGCAGGGCGGCCGCGAGGGCGGAGTCGACGCCGCCGGAGAGGCCGCAGTAAACCTTGGCAACCATTCAAACCTCGCTAGTTTTTGCGATCTGGAGCCACAATCGAAGAGGCGTGCACGGTCCTCCTCGATACCTCGGCGCACACAGCCTCGGCGATGGCATTCGCAGCGTAGTCCACGTCCTCCTCGGTGGTGCCGCGGCCCATCGTGAGGCGCAGGCTGCCCTCAGCAAGAGCGCGCGGCATGCCAATGGCCTCCAGCACGTGGCTCACGCGCATGCGACTCGCCGCGCACGCAGAACCGGTACCCACCGAGACGCCCCTGCGCTCGAGCGCGATGACCAGACGCCTGGCCTCGACGCCGGGAAAGGCCACGTGCAGCAGACCCGGCAGCCTCCGCTTGGGGTTCTTTGGCCCCGAGACCACCATGTCCGGCACGCGGGCGAGAAGGGCCTCTCGCAGCCGCTCGCGCAGACCCGCAAGCCTGCGGCTCTCCTCGGCACGCCTCTCGCACGCAAGCTCCAACGCCCGGGCAAAGCCCACGATGCCGGCAACGTTCTCCGTACCGGAGCGCACGCCGCCCTCCTGACCGCCGCCGTAGACGAGCGGGCGCAGCCGCACCTCCTCAGAGGCCCAGAGAACGCCCACCTGCTTGGGGCCGTAGATCTTGGCAGCCGAGAGCGTGAGCAGGTCCACGCCGAGCGTGGCAACGTTCACGGAGAGGACCCCGGCGGCCTGGGAGGCGTCCGTATGCAGGTAGATGGGCGTTGTCTCCCCCGCCTCGAGACGACGGGCGCGCTCTGCGGCAACCACGCGCGAGAGCTCCCGCACGGGCTGGACGCAGCCGATCTCGCCGTTGGCCAGCTCGACCGAGACGAGTTCGGTGTCCGGGCGAATCGCCCGCGCCACCGCAGCCGGGTCCACCAGGCCGTCAGGCCCCACCCGCACCGTGCGGCGCGCATGCGTGGCTGCGCAGGCGAGCACGCTCTCATGCTCGATGGCATCTACGACCACGTGCCCCTCCACGGCAGCGAATGCGAGGTTGTTGGCCTCGGTCGCGCCCGCCGTGAAGACGAGGCAGTCCGGTCGCGCGCCGATGAGGCGCGCCACCGTCCCCCTGGCGCGCTCGACGTCGTCGCGCACCTCGCGGGCATGGGCATAGGGGGCAGACGGGTTCCAGAAGCGCTCCGTGAGATAGGCCAGCATCGCGGCGGTGACCTCGGGGTCAACGGGCGTTGCCGCGGCGTAGTCCAGATAGACGTCTCGCATCGTCACTCCCCCATCTCGGTCTTCTCGCCCGCGCCTTGCTCCTCGGGTTCTCCCCGCTCTCCCGCGTCCTTCTCCTCGGGCTTCTTCTCCCACTCCTTGGGCAAGAGGTTGCCGTGCTCGTCAAACTTGTCGCGGTTCTCGCCGATCTTGAGGTTCTGGAACCTACCGGCGATGAACTCGTCGGAGTAGTTGGTGTCCACCCATTCCTCAAAGGCGTTTGCCGGCGGAATCCCCGCGTCTCGCTCCGTCTTTCGGTCAAAGCACACGAGCGTCATCGTGACGTCTGCAACCAGGTACAGGGCCACCAGCGTAACGAAGACGGCCTGTCTGCGCGTGGTGGGCATGCCTATCTGGTAGAGCAGCCTCGGGGTGACCGCACGGCACCACACAAGGCCCAGCAGACCCCATATGAGGAGGAACCTCCACGCCACCCACTGGGAGATGTGATCGGGAAGATGCAGGTAGGTCCAGGACTCGGCGTCAAAGAGCGTGGACATTGACCATCCGGCGAGCTGCTCCAGCGCGCCCCCCACGACCGCCGAGGCAAGAAACACCTGCCAGCCCTTCGCGTTCTTCCGACGAAGGAAGAAGCTCAGGATGGTGAGGAACACGGCGCCAAACCCATAGAGCGGCGAGAAGGGCCCCCAGACGAGGCCGGGTCGGCTCTGCGTGAGCCCCGAGGTCGCGAGCATCCAGACCTCCTCGATGAGAAGGCCGGCCATCGACCCGAGGAAAAAGATGATGATGACCTGGTACCAGCCAATGTGAAGGTGGTCGAGATACTCGTCGACAGCCTCGTTGGACGCCCGCCAGCGGGCAAAGAGCCGTGAGAGCCCGCGGCGAGACTCCGCCTGGGCAAGCTCGCGGGCAAGAACGCTCTCGGAGTGGTCGAGGGCACTCTCCGCCTGCTCCACGCGCTCCCGCGCGAGGCAATCGCCGCCGGAGAGCCACTCCCAGAAGAAGACGACCACGCGCACAAAGCCCTGAATCACGGCAAAAAGGAACACCACAAAGATGAGGGACAGGAACATGTGAGCGACGACTCCTAGAGCACGGGGACGAACCCGTTAAGAATAGCAAAAAGGGCCGGTCACTGACCGGCCCCGAGAGTTTATGGAGCGGGCTACGGGGTTCGAACCCGCGACCTCAACCTTGGCAAGGTTGCGCGCTACCAACTGCGCTAAGCCCGCGACGCAAGGAAGTATATTACGGGAATCATGGCACAAACGCAAGCGAGAATTTTGGTCTCAAGCCAAGGACCTTCTCGCCCCCTTAGCGTGCCCGCACAAGCTCGGCTTTTTTCGAGAGGCGCCCTTTCCCGGACGCCAGCCGCCGCGGTTCCGGGATTCGGCGCTTTTCGGCAATCGGCCTAATTCCCGTCCCGGAAAACGGGCTCCTCGGCAGATCGGCGCCGGAGCCCGACCGCGGGGCCCGCCGCGAGGCGCCGAGACGCGCCTTTTCCCGGACGCCAGCCGCCGAACTCGCGCGGTTCCGAGGCGCCGCCCCGGCCGCCCTTCTCGCCAGACGCCGAGAGGCCCCGATTCTGGGACGCGAAACGCCGCAAATCCCGAGAAGCGCCTTTTCCCGGACGCCAGCCGCCACGGTTCCGGGATTCGGCGCTTCTCGGCAATCGGCCTAATTCCCGTCCCGGAAAACAGGCATCTCGGCGGCTCGGGCCCGGGGCCGGGCCGCCGGGCACGCAGCGGGGCGCCGAGAAGCGCGGTTTCCCGGACGCGGGCGCCGAATGGTCGCCGTTCCAAGGCGCCGTCCCGGCCGCCCTTCTCGCCAGATGCCGAGAAGAGCCATTTCCCGGACGCCAAACTCCACTATTCCCGAGAAGTGCCGATTCCCGGACGCACAACTCGGAGCTTGTGCACACGGCAGAAAAAAGGACGCCCCGAAGGGCGTCCGTCAAAGTCTGGAGGCGAAGCCCGGATTCGAACCGGGGGTCAGGGCTTTGCAGGCCCGTGCCTTACCACTTGGCCACTTCGCCGTATGAAAAAGGCCGAACGTATCCGGCCGGAAATACATGGAGCGGGCTACGGGGTTCGAACCCGCGACCTCAACCTTGGCAAGGTTGCGCGCTACCAACTGCGCTAAGCCCGCAAAAGCAGGGAATACTATACGGGCCACGGCCCTTTGGCGCAAGTCTTTTTTCAAAAACGGATGGAGAAACCGTGGAACGCCAGCGTCAGAAGCCCACGCCTCACTCCGCGGAGGCGAGGTCTCCCTCGGTTGCCTTTGACGCGTCAAGCAGCTTTACCAGCCTGACGACCGTCCCCTCCCCCGTGTGCTTGCGCGAGATGCTCACGGAGTCCGCGAGCAGGCGCATGAGGCGAATGCCGCGCCCTCGCTCCGCATTGGGCCCAACCTCCTCGGGCTCCTCGTCGTCCGACAGCTCAAAGCCGCATCCGCAGTCTGACACCTCGATCATGGCCCGGTCGGGGTACGCGGCAACGGTGACGAGCACCCCTCCCTCGCAGGTGTGGTCGACCGCGTTGCCCAGTGCCTCGCCGGCGGCGAGCTTCATGTCAAACACCTCGTCCGCAGAGAAGGGCAGCCTGGCGAGAAGATCGCCGACCCGCTCGCGCGCCTCCGAGAGCGTGCGCTCGTCCGCCCTGAACGTCATGCGCCACAGCGGCAGCACCGAGGGGTCGAGGCTCGTCACCCGGGACTTGGCGCCCGAACGACGCACGGGCATGTAGTCGAGCACCCGCATGCGCCTGAGAGCGATATACGCCTGGTCGGAGACGTTGATGAGCGAGAGAAGGCCACCGGCGGCGCGCATGCGCCTGAGCTCCGTGATGATGAGCCCCATCCCGGCGGAGTCCACGTAGCCCACATCTGCCATGTTGAGAAAGATGCGCCTGCACCCATGCGCAATCAGGTAGTCAATCCTTCGACGCGCGACCGGGGCGGTCGTGACGTCGAGGTCTCCCTCCACGGGGACAAGGGCTATGTTCACGGAACTGGACATGACGTCCTTATTCCCAGCACGCGTGCCCGCCTATCGCCGGGTGGCCCCCGTCTCGGTGGGCGGCGCCGCGTGGGCGCCCTTCTCGGCGAGCCCGTCGAAGCGCAGCGCGAGCATGGCAACGTCATCCTCGAGGTTGTGCCCGGTGAAGTCGTCGAGCGCGGAGAGCAGGCGCTCCACGAAGCCCTCAAAGCTCTTCTCGCCCTCGGACTCCCGCATGACGGCCTCCCGCAGCCCCTCCTCGCCGAAGAAGGCCCCAGAGGGCGAGCGAGCCTCCGTGGTGCCGTCCGTGTAGAGCAGCAGCACGTCGCCGGGCGAAAGGTGGGCCACGCCGTCCTGATAGGCGATGTCATGAAAGGCTCCCACGACACCCGACTGCACGTCGAGGATGGTGATCTCCTCCGCATTGGCGCTCACCTTGATGACGGGAGGGTGACCGGCGCTGCAGTACCTGATCGTTCCCTCCTCCATGTCGAGGATTCCCACAAAGAGCGTGGCAAAGGTCTCGAGGCGCGAGAACCCAAGCAGAAACTCGTTGAGCGCGCGCACCATGCGCGCGGGGCCAAGACCCTCCCACGCGTAGGCGCCAAGCGCCGTCTTCACCGCCGCCGAGACGGACGCCGCCTCCACTCCCTTGCCCGAGACGTCTCCCATGATGACGCAGGCGCGGTGGCCGGGAAGCCGTATGAGGTCGTAGAAGTCCCCGCCCACCGAGGCCGCCGCGGTGGCGGAGGAGTAAACGGCCTCCGCGGTGACGCCCTCAACCTCCTGGAGCTCGTTTCTCATGCCCATCTGAAGGGCCTGGGCGATTCGCTTGTCCTGCTCGCGCGCCTCCTCGCCGCGCGCTATGTCGCGGACGTCGGCGGCAAGGTCGAAGAGGAACTCCGTCTCAAAATCGTCGAGCGGCTCCGCGCCGTCGGGGCGGAGTAGCAGCGCCCCGTAGCGTCCCCCTGCGATCTCCCCCATGTCCACGAGGGCACCAACGCAGGGCTCTCCCAGATCGCGCAGGAGAGCGGAGAGCTCGGACTCAGGCGGGATGGGTACGACGGCCACCTCCTCGCGACGGTGGGGCCCCGTGACGGCATCGAGGTCCACAGGAAGCTCCCGGGGGCCGTTGAGCGGAAGCACGGCAGAGACGAGGCCTCTCGTGGCCCCCTCCCTAACCGGGACCGCCGCCGCCTCGAGCTCGTCTGCAACCGAGCGCAGGACCTCGTTCAACCGGTGCACAAAGCCCTCTCCCGCCCCCTCGGTGGCAGAGTCGAGAAGCTCCTCGCGCAGCTCCGTCGAGACAGAGGCAAGGTGGTCCGCCCGCTGGGACCTCAGAGCGGTAAACGCGCTCGCAAGCTGCACAGAGAGGTAGTGGGCAACGGAGTCGAGCAGCTTGGCGTCATCCTTGGGAAGCGGATGGAGCCGCCTCCAGCCAACCTCGATGATCGAGATGACGTGACCCCCAAACCACACGGGCACCGCCATGAAGCTGGCAAACGGGGGGAGAAGGGCGCTCTTCACCTTGAGGACCTCATGGGTCTCCTCGCTCACGACCTCGCGCACCGCGAGCCTGCCACGCCTGAGGGCCTCGTTGCTCGGCGCGCTCAGGCGCAGGCGGACGGTCCGCCCGTCCCTGACCGCAACGCGCTCGATGCTGCGCCCGAACGGCATGAAGCGAGCCACGCGCTCACCCACGAGCGAGCTCGACATGCCTCGCAGCCTGAAACCGTCTGCCTCGGCAAGGTAGACGATGGTTCCGTCCGCCTCCATCGTCTCGGTGATCTCCTCGAGCACGCGACCGAAGAGCGCTTGGAGGTCGTCCGCGTCGATGGTGTCCAGCACGATGTTCAGGGTGCCGGAGAGCCTGTGGTTGGCGCGCCTGAGGTCATCTAGGGCGCGACTCTCCTCTCGCATGGCAAGCTCGAACGCCTCGACGGGCATCAGGAGCATGAGATAGGTCTCGCCGGGCGCGCGCACGGAGTCACAGCGAACCCTGACCTCGAGAGCCTTTCCAGACGACGCCGCACAGATCACCCTGGATGCGCTGCCGTCGATCGGAAAGGGCAGGTCACTTGCACGGAACTCGCCAGCCGTTGGCACGCTCTGACCAGCAGGAAAGAGCAGACGGACGTCGCTTCCAACAATCGTGTCCATACCAGAGAGCAGGCGCGTTGCCTCGTCGTTGGCAAGGAGGATCCTTCCGGCGCCGTCAAAGACGATGACGGACTCGCTGGTGAGCTGCAGAAGCTTGGAGAGCGTGCCAATCACGCTCCCCTCGCCTATGCCCTCGATCCTTCTGCTCAGCGCCCCCTGAACCATTTGGGCCCCTTCGTCGCCGTCCGATATCGTCAGCGTAGCACGGGGGCGGAGCGCCCTCATACGAAAACGGGCCCCTTTCGGGGCCCGTGCACCTTCCTGGTGTCGGAGGCGGGACTTGAACCCGCACGACCTTTTAGTCAGTCACTAGCACCTCAAGCTAGCGCGTCTGCCAATTCCGCCACTCCGACTTGTCACTGCGCTTTCGCGCAAGGGATAGTATGCACTACTCCCCCGTCATGCGCAAGCACTTTTTTGAGTTTTTCTCGATTCAGGTGTGCGGGGCCTATATAAAGGGGGCTCGTCTCAGCTTTGTTGCGCTTCTCGCTTGACGGAACGCGGCTCGTCTCAGCCCGTCGGGCTTCTCGCTTGACGAAAGCGGGCTCGTCTCAGCCAGAAACGCAGGAAATCCTGAGACGAGACCCAAATCGTCAAGCCCCGCGCACCCACATCCTGAGACGAGGCCCGGATCGTCAAGCTCTGCCCCTCGCCGACACGCGAAAGGCGGGGCCGGAGACATCTCCGACCCCGCCTCACGGGAAAGCGAGAAACACGACGCGCCTACAGCTCGATCGAGGTCTCCTTGATCGGGTTCACGGCCGCGCAGTGGCACGCGCAGAAGTGGCCGGGGCGCACCTCGCAGAGCTTGGGCTCCTCGTTGCCGCAGATCTCCTTGGCGATGGGGCAGCGCGTGTGGAAGCGGCAGCCCGCGGGCGGGTCGATCGGCGAGGGCGGATCGCCCGGGAGGATGATGCGCTTGCGCGTCTTCTGGACGTCCGGGTCGGGCACGGGCACGGCGGAGAGCAGCGACTGCGTGTAGGGGTGGTGCGGCTCGGTGTAGAGCGTCTTCCAGTCGGAGATCTCCACGATCTTGCCGAGGTACATCACGGCCACGCGGTCGGAGATGTGCTGCACGACGGAGAGGTCGTGCGCGATGAAGAGGTACGCCGTGCCAAACTTGTCCTGGAGGTCCTTGAGGAGGTTCAGGACCTGCGCCTGAATGGAGACGTCAAGCGCGGAGACGGGCTCGTCGCAGATGATGAGCTTGGGACGCAGGGCAAAGGCGCGCGCGATGCCGATGCGCTGACGCTGGCCACCGGAGAACTCGTGCGGATAGCGGTTGATGTGCTCGGGGTTAAGGCCAACCACGTCGAGAAGCTCGCGAACGCGGTCGATGCGCTCCTCCTTGGTGCCCACGTTGTGGATGGTCATGGGTTCGGAGACGATCTCTCCGATCGTCATGCGCGGGTTCAGCGACGCCTGCGGGTCCTGGAAGATGAACTGCATGTTGCGGCGCATGTCCTTGAGCTCTTTGTTGCTCATCTTGGCCACGTCCTGGCCGTTGAAGAAGACGCTGCCCTCAGTGGGCTTGGTCAGGCGCATGATGGAGCGGCCCGTGGTGGACTTGCCGCAGCCGGACTCGCCGACAAGGCCAAAGGTCTCGCCGGGGTAGATCTCGAAGGAGACGTCCTTGACGGCGGAGACCACGCGCTTGGAGAAGCGCCCGGCCAGCATGCCCGCCTCGGCGGGGAACTCCTTGGAGAGGTGCTCGACCTTGAGCAGCGGCTCCCTAACGTTCTGCTCGGCCATTAGGCCTCACCTCCCGTCTTCTTGGCGCCATCCGCCTTGGGCGCCGCCTCGCTCGTCTCGAGCGTGTCGGGCATGCCCGTGGCGATCTTGCCGCGCGAGCGCGAGGTGTCGGGCGCAAACTTGAGGAACTCGGGGTCGTCCGCAAAGTGGCAGGCGGAGTAGTGCCCGGTCTCGGTGGTGATGTGCTCGGGCTCCTGCTCGTGGCAAATGTCCACGGCGTAGGGGCAGCGCGGGGCAAACGGGCAGCCCTTGGGAAGGTTCACGAGCGAGGGCGGGTTGCCGTGAATCGGCGTGAGCGGCTTCTTCTCGTCGATGGCCTGCTCGGGGATGGAGCGGATGAGGCCCCAGGTGTAGGGGTGGCGACTCTCGTAGAAGATCTCGTCGGCAGTGCCAAACTCAACCGGGCGGCCAGCGTACATGACCATGATCTTGTCGGCCATGTCCGCAACGACGCCAAGGTCGTGGGTAATCATGATGATGGCGTTGCCGTTCTTCTGCTGCATCTCCTTCATGAGCTCGATGATCTGGGCCTGAATCGTGACATCCAGGGCCGTGGTGGGCTCGTCGGCGATGAGGATGTCAGGGTCGCAGGCAAGCGCCATGGCGATCATTACGCGCTGGCGCATGCCGCCGGAGAACTGGTGCGGGTACTCGTTCACGCGCTTCTCGGGGGACGGGATGCCCACGAGGCGGAGAAGCTCGGTGGCGCGCTCGAGCGCCTCCTGCTTGGAGTAGCCGCGGTGCAGCCTCAGGCCCTCGCCCACCTGGCGCCCCACCTTGTAGACGGGGTTCAGGGAGGTCATCGGGTCCTGGAAAATCATCGCGATGTCGTTGCCGCGAACGTGCTGCATCTCCTGCTCGGTCATCTCGAGAAGGGACTTTCCGCGGTAGCGGATGTCACCCTCCTCGATCTTTCCGGGAGGCATGTCGATGAGGCCCATGATCGTCATGTGCGTCACGGACTTGCCGGAGCCGGACTCGCCAACCACGCCGAGCGTCTCGCCGCGATCGAGCGTGTAGGAGACGCCGTTAACGGCCTTGACCACGCCGTCCTCGGTGTGGAAGAACATCTTGAGGTTATCCACCTCAAGGAGGTGCTGACCCTCGGGGATGGGCTGATCCTTGAGATCAACGTAATCGGTGTGCTTCTTCTTCGCCATCATGCATCCTTCATCTTGACGTCAAGGGCGTCGCGCAGACCGTCACCGAGCAGCGTGAAGGCAAGCACGGTGGTGAGGATCGCGAGGCCCGGCATGATCATGAGCCAGGGCGCCGTCATGAGGTAGGCCTGACCGTCCTGGATCATGATGCCCCAGGAGGGGTTGGGCGGCTGAACGCCCATGCCCAGGAAGGAGATGGCCGCCTCGGAGAGGATTGCGGAGCCGATGTTCATCGTGGCGTAGACCACGATGGAGGCAACGGAGTTGGGGAAGATGTGGCGCGCGATGATGCGGAAGTCGGAGGCTCCCATGGAGCGTGCGGCGTCGACGTAGTCGTTCTCCTTGACGGAGAGAATCGCCGAGCGGAAGACGCGCGCGATCGAGGGCCAGCCGAGGATGCCGATTGCCACGAACACGTTGGTGATGCTCTGACCCAGGGCCGCGATGAGGCACAGCACGAACAGCACGTACGGGAACGCCAGGAAGATGTCCGCGCAGCGCATGATGATCGTGTCGAACATGCCGCCGTAGTAGGCAGCGAGAGCACCCATGACCAGGCCGATCGCGGTGGAGATCGCCGTGGCGAGAAGGCCGATGGTCAGCGAGATGCGGGCGCCGTAGATGACGCGGACGAGGATGTCTCGGCCGGTGACGTCGGTGCCGAAGGGGTGCTCCAGCGAGGGCGGCTGAAGCGAGGACGTGGCCATGGCCGTGGTGTCGGCCGAGGTCGGCGAACCGAGGATCTGGGGCGCCCAGAGGTCCGCGGTGATGGCGACGAGAGCCACAAAGATGATCCAGATCGCCGCGATGATGGCGAGCTTGTTCTTGCGCAGGCGCTTCCAGGCATCACCCCACAGGGTGCGAGAAGGAAGTCCGCTCTTGGACTGGTCCTGAGCGTCGGAGGTAGCCTTGGCCTCCATGCCCAGCCGCTGGGTGGGACTCGGATACAGCATGTTACCCCCCTACTCCTTGTTCTTGCTGCTGCCAAGCCTGATGCGGGGATCGAGGAAGGCGTAGCTGATGTCGACGACGAGGTTAATGACCATGACCACCACGACGATGATCGTGACGCCACCCATCACGAGCGGCCAGTCACGTGCCGAGATGGCACGGTAGATCTCATATCCCACTCCAGGCCAGTTGAAGACCGTCTCAGTGAGAATAGCGCCTGCCATCATGGCACCAAAGTCAATGCCGATGTAGGTGACAACCGGAATGAGGGCGTTCTTGAGCGCGTGGTGCACGATGACCGAGCGCCTGGAGAGGCCCTTGGCCTTTGCCGTGCGAATGTAATCCTGGTTGAGGACGTCAAGAAGCTGCGAACGCATGATGCGCGCCGTGTAGGCCGTGGAGACCGAGGCGAGCGTAAACGCAGGGAGGACGTAGTGCAGCCAATCCTGATAGGGCGAGTTGGGACCGCCCGCACCAGAGATAGGCATGGAGAAGGCACCGCCCGTGAGATCCTTGAGCCAGATGCCAAATATCAGCTGCAAGATCATGCCGAGCCAGAACGCCGGGACCGCGACGAGCACGGAAGTGACCAGCGTCACCAGCACGTCCCAGAACGAGTAGCGCTTCACCGCCGAGATGAGGCCGGCACCGATGCCCATGATCGCCTCGAGGCAGATGGCGCAGAGGGCAAGCTTGATCGTGTACGGGTACTTCTCGGCAAAGATGTCGGTGACCGGGCGCTTCTTGGAGTAGGAGGTGCCCAGGTCTCCATGGAGAAGGTCATCCATGTAGCGGATGTACTGCTCCCAGATGGGGACGGGGATGGTCTCGCCGTTCTCGTCGTAGATCGGCTGGCCGTTCTCGTCGCCATAGATCATGTTGTTCTGCACCTCGAGCTGGAGACGGGTCTGCTCGGGCACGGAACGTCCGCCGGTGATCATCGAAATCGGGTCACCGGGAACGATTGCCTTCATGGCGAACAAGATGATTGTCACGCCGATGAAGACAGGGATGAATTGAAGCACGCGCTTCAATATGTACTTCCCCATGTGTCTCTCCCCTGCTGCCTATACGGACGAAAGAGGGGCGCCTATCCACGAAGGACAGGCGCCCCACACAGACATGATCGAGATTATATCCCTATCGCTGTCTCTTCACCAAATCACTAAGCGTTGACGAGCTCAGCCTTGGCAAGGTCGGCCTTCTTCTGCGGGTCGAGGTACATCTTGGCAACGTTATCGCCACCGACGCAGGTGTGGGTATAGAACATGAGCGGGATGACCGGCATGTCCTCGCCAATCTGCTTGTTGACGGCCTGGAGGGCGGCCTTGCGCTCGGCGTCGTCAACCGTGGAGCGGGCAGCCATGAGCTCCTCGTCAACGGTCGGGTTGCTGTAGCCGGCGCGGTTGTCGCCGTTGCCCGTGTAGAACAGCGGGTAAAGGAAGTTGTCCATGATCGGGTAGTCGGCGACCCAGCCCAGACGACCGAACTCGTAGTCGAGCTTCTGGTAGCGGTCGAGGACGGTAGCCCAGTCGGGGGTGTCGGCGACGCAGGAGATGCCCACGGCGGCGAGGTCGGAGATGATGGAGTCCATGACCTCCTTGTGGCCACCGTCCTGGTTGGAGGTGATCGTCAGCTCGAGGCCGCGGTTGCCGTTGGCGTCGGCCGGGTAGTGCTCGTCCAGGATGGCCTTGGCGGCGTCGACGTCGTACTTGGAGTACTCCCACGCGCCCTCCTCGTAACCGTCGATTCCGGGCGGGACGATGTTGTCGGCCGGAGTGCGGGAACCGTGGAAGAGGGTGTCGCAGATGGCCTGACGGTTGATGGCCATGGAAACGGCGTGACGCAGGTTCACATCGGTGAACGGGCCGTCAACAACGTTGCAGGTCAGGTAGTACGTGGAGGGCTCGGTGCCGTTGAGGAACTGGTGGCCCGGGGTGATGGTGTAACCATCCTCGGACTCGCCGTAGGTCTCGGCGGCAGTGGCGAGGGAGGCGACGGGGACGTCGGAGACGTCGAGGTTGCCGGCCTGGAACTCCTTGTAGGCGGTCTCCACGTCCTTCTGGATCATGAAGTTGACGCCGGCAAGAATGGCCTTGTCGCCGTAGTAGTCGTCATTGCGGACGATGTTGATGTACTGGCCGTCGACCCACTCGCCGTCCATCTTGAAGGGGCCGTTGCCCACGGGGGCGAGGCCGAACTCGGTCTGGGTCATCTCCTTGGCGCAGTCCGGGATGGGGGCCAGCGCCGGGTGGGAGGCGACGTAGGGGAAGTCGGCGTAGCTGTAGGAGAGCTTGACGACGAGGGTGCTGTCGTCGGGGCAGGTGATGCCCGTCATCTCCTCGGCCTCACCGGCGGCGAGAGCATCATAGCCCTCGATCATGGCGAGGTGGTAGCCAATCACCGAGGGGCTCTCGGGGTTGGTGGCGGGGTTGACGATGCGCTCCCAGCCGTACTTCCAGTTCTCAGCCTTGACGTCGGTGCCGTCGTGGAACTTGGCGGCCTTGAGGTGGAAGGTGAACTCGGTGGCGTCGTCGTTGACCTCGTAGTTCTCGCAGGCGAGGCACTTGAGCTCGCCGGCCTCGAAGTCGTACTGGGTCAGCGAGTCAAAGAGCTGGAAGCCAACCTGGGTGCCCTGATCCTCCTGAAGGTTGAAGGGGTCGATGCAGACCGGGTTGTTGATGTAGTAGCGAAGCGTGCCGCCGTCGCCAGCGGTGCTGCTGCCGCCACCCTTCTGACCGCAGCCAGCGAGCGCGGCGAGGGCGCCCGTCGCGAGGGCTCCGCCCACGAACGTGCGACGAGTGACACCACCAATCTTCTCCTGAGCCATTGTTGTGTTCCTCCTCTTGTCACCGAGGCGGGCAATCTTCTTCCCGTCCTCGCTCTTTTACCCGGGAGTCTTCTGACCCCCAGCATGACAGCTGCTTACTTTACTCTAAAAAAGCACAGACGGCCAATCACGACACGCGTACGAAACGTTTGTGCCCCCAGATGCCGTACCCAACGACACCCAGGGGCACAAGAAACTGTGTTTTAGCAGGCCAGCGACCCTTGCCTACATCACGCTGAGGCTGCCGATGGGGAACGTCAGCGCCATGAGGACGATGGAGACGATGAAGACCGCCACGCAGATGACCGTGAGACGGTTGAGGTTCTTCTCGAGAACGCCCGACCCGGTGCCGGAGTTGTAGAGGGAGGAGGCGATCATCTCAGAGACGCCCGTACCCTTGCCGGAGTGCATGAGCACGAGAAAAACGGTGAGAACACCGGAGAGGAACAGCAGAACGGTGAGGATGATGTCGAAAGGACCCACGTGAACTCCTTAATAAGGCCAATAATCCAAGAAGACATGGTATCACAGTTCCCCCTGGGTGTGTGACAAAGGGGTCGTAGCCATATGTCACACATGTGACAAAGGGGTCGGAGCCAACTGTCACACAGAAAGGGCCCAGACACGAGGTCCGGGCCCGTCTCAACGAATGTCGAGAAGCGCTTACGCCATGGCGCTCTTGACCATCGCGGCGAAGCTGTCGGCCTTGAGGGAGGCACCACCGACGAGCGCACCGTCAACGTCCTCCTTCTCGAGGAAGCCGGCGATGTTCTCGGGCTTGGCGGAGCCGCCGTAGAGGACGCGGATGCCGGAGGCGATCTCCTCGCCAAAGACCTCGACGAGGGTGGCGCGGATGGCGCCGCAGACCTCCTGGGCGTCGTCGGCCGTGGCGGTCTTGCCGGTGCCGATGGCCCAGATGGGCTCGTAGGCGATCACGTACTTGGAGGGGTCGGTGATCTCGAGGCCCTCGGTGTCCTTCTTGATCTGGTCGACGACGAACTCGACGTGCTTGCCGGCCTCGCGGACCTCGAGGGACTCGCCGCAGCAGGAGATGGGCACGATGCCGTGAGCCATGAGGGCCTTGGCCTTCTTGTTCACGTCCTCGTCCGTCTCGCCGAAGTAGTCGCGACGCTCGGAGTGGCCGATGATGCAGTGGGTGGCGCCCACGGCCTCGAGCATGTTGGGAGCGGTCTCGCCGGTGTAGGCGCCGGACTCCTCCCAGTAGACGTTCTGGGCGCCGAGCGCGAACGGGGCGCTCGTCTGCTCGATGACCTCGGAGACGCCCTTGAGGTCGACGGCGGGCGGGCAGACGACGACGTCGACGTCGCCGGTGCCGTCCTTGAGCTCGTCGGCCAGGCCCTGGGCCAGGACGACGCCCTCGCCCTAGGTCTTGTTCATCTTCCAGTTGCCAGCGATCATCCTCTTACGCATCGAGAAGCGCCTCCACTCCAGGAAGGGCCTTGCCCTCGACGAGCTCCATGGAGGCGCCGCCGCCGGTGGAGATCCAGCTCATCTTGTCGGCCAGGCCGAACTTGTTGATGGCCGCGACGGAGTCGCCGCCGCCGATGATCGAGGTGCAGTCGGAGTCCGCGATGGCGCGGGCGACGGCCTCGGTGCCGTGGGCGAAGTTGTCGAACTCGAAGACGCCCATCGGGCCGTTCCAGAAGACGGTCTTGGCGGCCTTGACG
The DNA here is from genome assembly GCA_944321385.1 of uncultured Atopobiaceae bacterium. Lineage (GTDB taxonomy): Bacteria > Actinomycetota > Coriobacteriia > Coriobacteriales > Atopobiaceae > Thermophilibacter. The sequence continues at coordinate 1,099 of CALULC010000012.1, read as the reverse complement.
GCGTCGGCGTAGAGCTTCTCGGTCTCGGGGCCGATGTCCATGCCCTCGCGGTCGTCGGGGATGGCGTCGGAGGCGACGACCTCCGGCACGGCGTCCTCGCCGAAGTGGTCGGCGACGCGGTTGTCGATCGGGAGCAGGATCTTGACGCCCTTCTCCTCGGCCTTCTTCAGCATCTCGCCGGCGCGCTCGACCCAGTCCTCCTCCTTGAGGGACATGCCGACGGACATGCCCTGGGCGAGGAAGAAGGTGTAGGCCATGCCGCCGCCGATGATCAGGGTGTCGGCGGAGTCGATCAGGTGATCGAGGACGCCGATCTTGGAGGACACCTTGGAGCCGCCGACGATGGCGACGAAGGGACGCTCGGGCTCGGCGAAGATCGAGGTCAGGGTGTCGACCTCCTTCTCGAGCAGGAAGCCGGCGTAGGCGGGGAGATACGCGGCGGGGCCCACGACGGAGCCCTGGGCGCGGTGAGCGGTGCCGAAGGCGTCGAGCACGAAGATGTCGCCGTAGGAGGCGAGGATCTTGGCGATCTCGGGGTCGTTCTTCTTCTCGCGCTTGTCGAAGCGGACGTTCTCGAGGACGAGGATCTCGCCGTCCTGGAGGGCGTCGACGGCGGCCTTGGCCTTCTCGCCGTAGGTGTCGTCGACGAACTTCACGTCATAGCCGGTGAGCTCGGCGAGCTTGTCGGCGGCCGGCTTGAGGGAGAACTGGGGCTCGGGGCCGTCGCCCTTGGGGCGGCCGAGGTGGCTCATGAGGATGATCTTGGCGCCCTTGTCCTTGAGGTACTCGATCGTGGGGATGGCGGCGCGGACGCGGGTGTCGTCCGTGACGACGCCGTCCTTCAGGGGGACGTTGAAGTCAACGCGCATGAGGACGCGCTTGCCCGCGACGTCGGCGTCGCGGACGGTCTTCTTGGTGAAGGCCATGCTCACTCCTTTGTCTGGTTCCTACGAGAAAGGGGCGCGGCCGCGGCCCCGTGAGCTGCGACCGCACCCCTGCGAAAAGCCGATGCGAAGCGTTGACTACGCGACGAACTTCTCGAAGTACTTGATGGTGCGGACCATCTGGGAGGTGTAGGAGTTCTCGTTGTCGTACCAAG
>CALULC010000011.1 GCA_944321385.1 uncultured Atopobiaceae bacterium | reverse complement strand
TCTCCATCGTGCTCATCGCCTTCGTGAGCATCTCGCTCGTGGTGAGCTCCATCATGATCGGCATCATCACCTACATCAGCGTGCTCGAACGCAAGAAGGAGATCGGCATCCTGCGCGCCATCGGCGCCTCCAAGCGCAACGTGGCCAACGTCTTCAACGCGGAGACCTTCATCGAGGGCCTCATCTCCGGCCTCTTTGCGATCGCCTTCGTTGTTCTCGTCTCGCTTCCCGTGAACGCCGCGGTTCTCGACGCCTTTGCCGTGGAGAACATCATGAGCCTGCCGTGGACCTCCGCCGTGGTGCTCGTGTGCATCTCGGTCGTCCTCACGCTGATCGCGGGCCTCATTCCGTCGAGCGCCGCCAGCCGGCGCGACCCGGTGGAGGCCCTTCGCAGCGAGTAGGGGGGCGTGGCTCTTCTCGCCACGCTTGGCCTTCCGAATTAACACGCACAGTTTGCAATGCGTGTTATTTTGAGCTGCGGACATACGTGATGAAAACAATCCGTGCGTGTTAATCCAAACGGCGGATCACCCGCACTCCGTGGCGCGCTGCGCTTGCGCTATGCTGGGGGAGTCGAAGGGGGCATACATGCTGCAGAGGGACTACGTGCTTGAGATCGTGGGACAGTTCGTCGACGGGGTGAGTGTCGCGCTGCGCCGCGCCGCCCTTGGCGAGAAGATCGGTCTGGTGGAGACCGAGCGGCAGATCGGCGAGCTCCTTGAGCTGGAGCCGCAGACCGCGCTCGCGCTCGTGCCGGACTCGCTCGTCACGATGATGGTGCTCTCCGGCATGGGCGACTCGGTTGCGGAGTACGTGGGCTACGCGCTCGACCGCCTCGCGCGCCTCTACGAGAGGGCGGGTGACGAGGACACGGCGGGGCTGCGCCACCTGCAGGCCAAGGCCGTGGGGGAGTCCTTTGGGTGCGACCCTGCGACTCCGCCCAGCGAGCTCGCGAGCTTGGACGCAGAGGTGTTCCGGGCGTAGGTCGGGCGAGAAGCGCCCGGGCACGTGGCGCACCCAGAATCCCGAGGAGGAAGACCCATGAGGACCTGTCTGGTTACCGGTGGCGCGGGGTTCATCGGGAGCAACTTCGTGCGCTACACGCTCTCGCACTATGACGACGTTCGGATGGTCAACCTCGACGCCCTCACCTATGCCGCAAACCCCGCGAGCCTGGACTCGGTGAGGGACGACCCTCGCTACGAGTTCGTTCACGGCAACATCTGCGACCGCGCCCTCGTGCGCAGGATCGTCGATGAATACAGGCCTGACTACGTGGTCAACTTTGCCGCAGAGTCCCACGTGGACCGCTCGATAGAGAACCCGGCCGCCTTCGTCGAGACAAACGTACTGGGCACCATCTCGCTCCTGGACGCCGTGAGGGACGCCTGGGCGAGCCCGCGGGCCAGCTTCGCCTCCACGCACCGCTATCTCCAGGTCTCAACCGACGAGGTATACGGATCGCTCTCCCTCGACGCCCCCCGCGAGAAGTTCCACCCGGACTCGCCGCTTGACCCGCGGAGCCCCTACTCCGCCTCCAAGGCCTCGGCGGACCAGTTTGTGAACGCCTACGCCGAGACCTACGGCCTTCCGGTGAACATCTCGCGATGCTCCAACAACTACGGTCCCTACCAGCACGTAGAGAAGTTCATTCCGCGTCAGGTGACAAACCTCCTGAACGGGGGCCGGGGCAAGCTCTTTGGGGACGGCCTCAACGTGAGGGACTGGATTCACGTGGAGGACCACTGCAGCGCCATCTGGGCCATCCTCACGCGCGGGGCGCCGGGCAGGACGTATCTCGTGGGCGCGGACTGCGAGCGCTCGAACAGGGAGGTGCTCACCGCCATCCTCCAGGCGATGGGCAGGGAGCCCAACGACTTTGACTACGTGCGCGACCGCCCCGGCCACGACCGGCGCTACGCCCTCGACGCCTCTGCCACTAGGGCCGAGCTTGGCTGGGAGCCCGCGCACCGGGACTTCCTCGCCGGCCTTCGCGAGACCATCGCCTGGTACGAGAACAACAGCTCCTGGTGGGAGGGCGAGAAGGACAAGACGGAGGCGTGGTACGAGGGCGTTGGCAAGAGAGGGCGCTAGGACGCCGACTCCTCCTCGTCACCCTCGTCACCCTCGTCGCTCTTGTTGCCCTCGTCGCCCTCGTCGTCGACCAACTTGACAAAGCTGACGTTGGGCATCAAAGGCGAAAGATACTCGATGATGCTGCGGAGCTGCGCGTCGTTGCCCGCCTTGTCGATGTTGTCATGGTACAGCGCCACCTCTTGAGTGCCTGCGGCGTAGTGGAGGCCGTAGCCGCCCGAGGGACACACCGTCTTCGTGCCCTTTGCCGCCTCCATGACCTTCAGCCACAGGTCATCTGCTCGAAGGCAGGTCTTGACTATGCCCTCGGGGTCAAACGCGCGCGCATCGAGGCACCCTGCGGGATACAGGACTCCGCCGGATCCCGTTGCGATAATTTTCTGGGAGGGGAGGTCCCTGATCTCGTCCTGCTCCTTCACCCAGTCCTTGTAGGGGGCCGGCTCTCCGTCTTCGGTCGCAATGAGGTGCGTGCGCATGCCAATGACGGAATCGGGCCACGCCTCATGAGCGGCGGTCAGCCTCTCGAGCAGGTTGGGCGGGTAGATGATGTCATCGTCAAGGGTCACAACGGTGCTCTCCGGGTACTCTTGCATGACCCAGAAATACTTGTTGTGCGGCCCCAGGTCCTTGTCAACAAAGCGAACCGTGACGTGCGCGTCATAGAGCGCGCAGACGACCGCCGAAGAGAGGTCCTTCAACCCATGGGGGAAGTCTCTCGACGGCAGCCAAAGGAATGCCGCATCGGGATGGACCGTCTGCTTGCGCAGAGACTCGATCATGGGCTCAATGTAGTTGATTCGCGGCCCGTAAGAGGCTATGGAGACGATCAGCTTGGGAGTGTCGCACGCTGGCGCCTCGCCGCCCCGTGCCATCCTGTCCGTGAGTACGTCGCCTCGAAGCGTCGTGACCAGCTGCTCGAGCCTCTCGGTGTTGCTCCTGCAGCTGGACAGCTCGTCGGAGAGTCGGTCGGTGCTCTTCTCCAGCAGCTTCTCGTTGCTCTCTAGGGCAGCGCTCAGCCTCTGGTTCTGCTCGAGAATGTCCTGAAGCTTCTTGTTTTGCTCAAGGAGCGCCTGCAACTGGCGGGACATCTCGTCCATGCGCTGATCGATGAGCCCAATATGGTTGTCTATCTGCTCAAAGCGGTGGTCGAGCGCCTCGAGGCGCCTGTCGACCATGCTCGTGGTGGGCGGAAGCGTGTGCTTTATCAGCGTCTTTGCTCGGTCAATCATCGGTGTCCAATCCTTGAGAGACGCGGCTTTCCCAAGCAGGCTTGTCTGGGAACAATGATATCCGGTCTAGCCGCCTTTGGCGTAGGCGTGGCATCACCGTCAGCTTTTACCCATTCTCTAAGTCATAAACCGCCGAGCCTAGGGAGGCGGGCGCATCACACGGGGCGTCCATATGGCTCGGCTCGGCCAATCGATGGCCATGAGCTTGACGATGGTCGCCTCGAGCGAGTCCGGGCGTATCGTCAGCTATCGTTTGGCGGCAAAATGACGAGGAGTGGGGCTCGGCTTCTTCTCGCTCTGGTGGGTGCGGTGTCCAGGGTTGTTTGCTGCATAGATCCAGACGCATGTCACGACCGCGGAGACAACCCAGATAAGCAGACTGATGAGGGGAACGGAGAGCAGCGGGTCACTATAGAGCCACGCCTTTGCGGGCGCGAACAGGTCAACGGACTCCATGGTCAACCTGAGGAAGGGGTGAACGAGGTAAATGCCCATCCCGGCCCTCGTGAGAATGGAGAGGAGGGCGCTGCGCTGTAGGTGAGCGGAGCGCAGCCTCAGGGCCTCGAATACGCCAACGGAATACAGGGCGATAAGAAGGTTGTCTCGAGTCACATAGTCAAGGTTGGCACCATGGGCGAGGGCGTCAGAGTGGTTCAGGGCAACGGCCACGGCAAGAGAGACAACGCCTATGCAGACAACGATCAGACCCTGGGATTGTGTTGGGCGATGTGAGATGAGCCATGCGCCAAGAAGGTAATAGAAGATGCCCTCCATGCCGGAGGGAAACAGGATGAAGTTGTTCATCCAGGTCGAGAGCAGAGAGTCCGGCGCCATCGAGTTCAAGGTGCTCTTTCCGATGACAAAAAACGCGAGCAGGGCAACGGCGTAGCTCAGCAGGTCTTCTCGCCTTGAGATCGTGCGAAGCAGGGGAGTCAGGGCATAGAGCCCAACGAGAACCCAGAGGTACCAGATGAAGTACGGGCCGTCAGCCACCGCGCGCAGAGCAGACCACCAATCCGGCCATCCCCTCAGCAGCCACTCAAACATGCAGTAGCCAAGAGAGAACAGCAGCGCCAGAATGGCAATCTTGGGAATGTAGCGCACGTACATCGCCCGGATGGTCAGATGCTTTTTTGGGTTGAGCATTATGGCGCCCGACACCATGAAGAATGAGGGCACGGCAAAGCGAGTGGCAATCTCATAGATGCTGGTGACAAGCCATCCTGCGTCGGAAGGGTCCATCACCTGCCACCCGATCGAGGCAATGTGGGTCATGACCACGGCAAACGCGCCAAGGACCTTTAGAAGGTCAAGCCAGGCGAGACGAGCCTTGGGGTCGGGAAAGACTCCCTCCCCAAGATAACCCTCGCGTTTTGACAGATAGTTAGTTCGCATAGACGGGAACGCAGAACGAGAGCTTATCCCCAAAGGGGCGACCAGCGCTTTTATAGCAGCCGTCCATGAGCCTTGCAATACTGTTACACCAGGAGTCAAGTCCCGTGCAGTACTCGTGCCAGGCAGAGCCGGTTTTCTCCGCGCCAACGACGTCCCACTTCATGAGGTAGACCGTGTTCTGGGCCCCGGAGGACCGTCTGAGATAGTTGCCGCTGATCCACTCGGCGGCGCCGCGAACGGCCAGCTCGGGAGTCGTCCAGCCCTCCTTGACCGCAAGGGCGCGGCCGCCGGCGAGCGCGTTGGAGTCAACGGCGCCGATGCCATAGAAGTTGTAGTACGAAACGCCCTTCTTATAGGGATAGTGAACGCCGTTGACGATGACCTCGCCGTCTTTGTCTGGGACCCACCCGCAGGCAAGCTCGGAACAGCCCCAACCACTCTCAAGGATTGCGTGGGCGAGCAGGTAGACCTCGTTGACCCCGGATTCCTGGGCGGCCCTGACAAAGGCGGAGCCAAGATTTCTGAGGCTGCTCCTTCTTCCGTAACTTGACTCGGAATAGGAGCAGTTGTTTGCGACATACGAGTTGATCGCCGCAGCCGTTGTCCCTGAATACCCCTCGGTGAGCAGCGCAAACTGATGGAAGGACGAGGTTCCGTACTCATGCTGGTCGGGGTCGAGGGCCTTGTAGAAGTCCTTGTATCCGTAGCCGTTTCCCTCGTTGCGCGCAACCTGGAGCCGTGCCATCCGGTCGCGGGTGATCCCGTATCTCACAAAGGAGGTGTTGCTAAAGTAGGGGACGTGAAGGGCGGCGCAGATCTTCGCCCGGACGTCTCCGGGCACCACCACCGTGCTGCCAAAGAACTTGAGGTTCGTGGCAACGCTCCCGCCGTTTTGGGATATGACGTTCACCGAGCTATGGCTCGTCTCGTCGGCAAGGAGCAGCACGGACTTCTCCCGGCCTTGAACGACGCCGCCCCCAAGGGAGTCGTAGGGCCCCCGTCCGGAGGCAAAGGCAACCCCGTCCCAACTGAAGCCCAGGCGCTTGACGGCGTGCTCCGCCACGGCCATGCTCGTCTCGTATCGGTTTGCGCCTCCCAGACGGACAGAGGATCCTCCGCGGGCCGAGGCAAGGCGCTCCAGAAAGCGCTCGGTGGAACGCGACGTTACCTCCGGGCTGCCAAGCAGGAGGAAGTTCTTAACGCTGGTAAGGCTGCTCTCAAGGGCGTTCGCCTGCTTCGAGGGCAGGTTTTTCGAGGAGTCGCAGAAGAACACAGGAGCCTTGAGCGCGTATGCCACCGGAGAGGCAGAGAGAGCGTCCGCAAAGTCCGTTGCGCTCGCGACTATCGCCGTGGTGCTCCTGTCCCAGAGCCCCTTCTTGGCGCCGTACTCATATACCGCCATTTGGGTTGCGTAGCGATCCGGGCCCCAGATGCGCTCGACGGAGCCGTATGCCCTAAGCTTGCTCATGACGGCGGAGCTTGCGACCTTCTCGCTGCCGATGAGAACGATCTTCTTCACGCCCATTGACGAGAGCGCCCCAAGCGTGGCGTCTGGAACATACGTCGAGTTGGTAAGGAGGATCGGGCAGCCGAGCGCTCCGGCAAGACCCGAGACGGCAATGGAGTCTGCGTAGCCAACACCGCTCGTCACAACTGCCGTCGAAGATGACGGGAAGGCGTACAGCGCCTCCTTGGAAACGGTCTCGTAGCGGTCCTTCCCGCCAAGATTGACGACCTTCGCGCCCTTGGAAAGGGAGCGGGACCTGGCTTCGGTCTCGGGAGGGAGCTCGTCTGGGGTGAGGGACTCGGCGGGCACGAAGGTGTATTCCCCGGCATCGTTGACGTTGCCGGGGAGCTCCTCGGCATGCGCCGCATTGGGAAGGGCGACGAGTGACAGGCCAAGAGCGCAGGCGACGGATCGGCTCAGTCTAAAGAGGTTCCTGCGGGAGATGTTTTGAGAGTTCAGCATGAGAAACCTTTCTAGGCCGCTGCAATGCCCTGGGCGATGGCACGGGCAACGGCATCCTTTCTGCTCTGGTACTTCTTCATGTCGGACGCGTTGTCTATGAAGCAGATCTCGAGGAGCACGGAGGGCAGGGGCCCGCTCACAACGGCAAACCGCTCGGCCTTCTTGCCTCGGTCAACAAGGCCCAGGGCAGAGACGAGCTTGGAGTGAACGGCGCTTTGGAGCACCTTGGAGCCGGCGGCAGAATTGACGGAATGGACAAAGGACTCCGTGCCGGTGCCGCCCCCCGAGTTGAAGTGGATCGAGACAAAGATGCCGCAGTCCATGGCGTTTGCCTCAGGGTGGCGATACTTGTAGTCGTTGCCCTTTGTGTTTGTGTACGAGGAGATGCCGTGGCTGCCCGAGAGATATGCGGACACCTGCTTTGCCAGCTCGGCGGTGAGCCGGTACTCTTGGTAGCCGCTTCCGGCGGCCCCCGGGTCGGGCCCGCCGTGGCCCGCGTCGATGTAGGCCTTTAGACCCTCGATGTCCTTCAGGCCATATCCGGCCTGTAGCGCAAAGCGGGTCTTGAACGCCCCCGTATAGATTGCCTTGTCGCCAAAGAACTTCATCCTGGAGGGCCTTGCGGAGCCAAAGGGAGCCGAGGGGGCGTTGTGATAGTCGTCCTCCTCGGCGAGGACGATGACGGAGTTCTCCTTGCCTTGGGTGGGGCCGCCGCCAAGCGCATCGTAGGGTGCCTTGCCGGAGGTGATGGCAACGCCGTCCCAGCTCATCCCAAGGTTTGAGACCGCATACTTGGCGATGGCAAGGGATGTTTTGTAACGGTCGGTCCCGGCAAGGCGCTTTACGGAGCCAAGGGACTTGAGGAGGCTCTCCACCTGAGAAGACATGACCTTTGTGTCACCGGTGATGATGAACTTGGTCTTTCCGCAGGAGAGAATCGCCTTCTTCTGGGCTGCGGGGAGGGACTTGCTCTTATCGACAAAGAACACAGGCGCCTTGAGCTTGTAGCTGATAGGTGAGATTGCGAGCGCGTCGGCAAAATCCGTCGCGTTGGACACTACGACGGTGTCCCCCGTCCAAAGACCGTGCTCCTTGCCGTAGTCATACACGGCCATCTGAGTCTCGTATCGATTGGGGCCCCAGAGGCGCACGACAGAGCCCGAAGAGCCAACAAGCGACCGGAGGTCCTTCTCGACCTGCTGGGAGGCAACCTTGGTGCTGCCAAGCAAGATGACCTTTGACGCCCTAAGCGCCTTGATGCAATCGGAGGCGGTCGGGCTGAGGCTCTTGTCTCTCGTGAGGATGATCGGGCAGCTCAGCGCGCCCGCAAGTCCCGCGGCGCAGATTGAGTCCGCATAGCCCATCCCACTTGCCACGATTGCCCACGAGCTGCTCGTAAACGCATCGAGCACCTGAGCCTTGTTGGTCTCATATCGGTTGGACCCCGCGATGGTCCTGACCGCATAGCTTCCCGAGGCGTAGGTGGAGACCATGCTCTCTGGGAACTCGGTCATGATTTCGCCGGATTGGATGAGGGCTTCTACCTCTTCGTCAGAGAGGGGAGTCTGGTCACCGACCACCGTTGCTGCCGCCCTCTCGGGAGCAAGGGCGGCGTTGCCGGCGGCGGCAAGCATGCCAAGTCCAAGTGAGCAGACAACGGATCCACCGAGTTTTACAAAGCTGCGACGAGAAACGCCGTGGCGGGCATTCAAGTCTTTCCTCATGCCATTTACCCTTCAAGGTCAATTCATGCAAAGCGAACGGCTAGAACAAAAAATTCATCTAGTTGAGCGCGCACAGCCGTGAAAGTATATCTTCAGTGAGGGGAGACGGAGCTATGTAATTAATATGCTCATCAAGCTGAGCATCTTTTGGCTTGCATAAGAGAAGCCATTTTCCAAGCTCACGAGCCCCCTGCCCACACTTGAGAACTCATAACGGGCCCTCTGGTCCCACCGTGAGATGGCGGGCTATCACCTTGGGGTTTAGTCTGTCTGATGGTTTCTGCGTCCTCGGCGCGTTTTCACCGGACGCTGTTCTAGTGGCGGTAGATGCGATGGGGGCGTCAGGGTGATATTCTTCAGAACGTAAAAAGGGGCTTCAAACTAAGGTTGGTGCTCATGACCGAGCGTGATTCTCAACTGTCGACCAGAGGTGGCTCCAGGCCCGTCGAAAGACCCGGAAAGCGCATCCTCTATTTCGACCTACTGAACATTGGGGCCTGCATCTGCGTTGTGTACCTGCACTGCAACTCCATGGTTCACCGATGGGTGCCGGGAAAGAACTGGGTGCTTGCCCTTGCGATTGAGTGCCTCTGCTACTGGGCCGTCCCCATCTTCTTCATGCTGACCGGCGCCACGCTTATGCGCTACAGGGAGAAGTACGACACAAAGACGTTTTTCAAGAAGCGCCTGCTTCGCACGGCGGTGCCGTTTCTCGCGTGGAACGCGATCTGGTACATGAAGGGCGTTGTGTTTGACGGCTACGCGGTCTCTCTTCCGACGTTCTTCTCAATGATGATGTCCAATGAGATCGTGAGCATATACTGGTTCTTCTTCCCGCTGTTTGCCATCTATCTGTCCATGCCCGCGCTCTCTCTGCTCTCCGATCACGTTGGCGTCCTCAAGTATCTTGTCGCCGGGTCCTTTGTTCTTCAGTCGCTGGCTCCCCAGCTCTGCTCGCTGCTCGGCCTCTCCTGGAACTCCTCCCTCACCGTGCTCGTTGCCTCGGGCCATCTGCTGTTTGTTCTGCTTGGATATCTCTTGTCCACTCAGGAGCTGTCCAAGAGAACCAGATTGACCATCTATGCACTCGGTCTGTTTGGACTGCTTCTGAGGTTTACCTACACGTTGGTCTCCTCCGAGGCCGCGGGCGACCTTGACCGCACCTTCTTCAACTATCTTGGCTTCCCGTCGGTGCTCTACTCCGTTGGCATCTTCACTTGGTTCAAGTACCACGACTGGTCCTGGCTCGAAGGCAAGGCAAAGCTCATCGCAGCCGTCTCCGCCTGCTCGTTTGGCATCTACCTGATTCATCGCCCCATTCTTCAGAGCGTGGTCTTTGGCGCTATGGGCGTGCCAACCACCTCGGTGGCGTTTCGCCTCGTCGGGGCGCTCGCCTTTTATCTCGTCCTGCTTGCGGTCGTCTGGGCGTGGAGGAAAGTCCCGGGCCTGCGCAAGCTCATGCCGTAGGGCGGCCTCTCATGTCTCGCTATTTCAGACGGGGCCAGTGAGCCGGACTTGGCTTGGCTTGAGGCTCGCTGAGGTCTCGGTCTAGATCTTCGTTGTGGCCTCTTCTTGCACCAGGACCAACTGTATGGTGCGGGGAGAGGCCACCTTAGACCCAAGCGTTTGATACCACTTGGGCCCCTCTTCAGGTGGGCATGGGACAAATGCCGTACAGTGTGCCCATGGCTTTGTCCGAGGAGGGGTCTGACGTCCTGTCTTCCAATGGGATTCTCCGGCCGTTGGTGCCCCGTTCTAAATTTGGGAGCAGGGATATGGGTCCATTGTTTTCGATTGTCTTGCCGATGTTCAACGTCCAGGAGTTCCTTCCGGATTGCATCGAAAGCATCCTCTCGCAGAGCTGCGGGGAATTCGAGGCGATTTTTGTAGATGATGGCTCAACGGACGCCTCTCCTACAATCGTTGAGAAATACGCCGCACGTGACCCCAGAATCGTCCTTTTGCGGCAAGACAATTCTGGGGCCGGCGCGGCTCGCAATCATGGTCTCTCCGTTGCCACTGGTGACTACCTCGTCTTCTTGGATCCGGATGACTTTTTTGAGTCGGACCTGCTCTCTTCCATACTCGAGAGCATCGAGCAGCACCATTCCGATGTAGTTCTCTTTAACGCGCGTCAGTATAAGAATGACTCGGGCGAGTATTTTGAGCCGATGCACTACTTTCGTCCCGCAATCGTGTCCAAGTACCCGGTGTTCTGTGCTCGGGACATTCCGGACGACCTCTTCTATGTGACAAGCCCCGCACCATGGACAAAGGCGTTCAGTCGTGAGTTCGTCCTGAGGGAGGGCCTTCGTTTTCAAGAGATAGACAACACCACCGACCTGTTCTTCTCGTTTGCCGCGTTGGCCATTGCCAATACGATCTCTTGGGTAGACAAGAGGCTCGTAAACTACCGGGTTGGCATTTCTAACAGCATTCAGGGCCGCAGATGGAAGCACCCCCTGTGCTTCATAGAGGCATATGTGGGGCTGTGTGAGGAGCTTAAACGGCGGGGGCTGTTTGAGCTTCTCGAGCGCTCCTTTGTCCGCGCTGCGCTTTCGACTACGCGATACTGTCTAGAGACCACAAAACGACGCGACACGTACAGGGAAATTGTCCGTGCCATTCAGGACGAGCCCTATCAGAGCCTGGGTCTGTTTGAGCATGAGAGCGGGTTTTACCTTGCCCCCTCCGACCTTGCTTATGTCCAAGGGGCCATTCTTGGCGATCAATGGGTTAAGAACAGGGCCGAGCGTCTTGCCATTCCCGACACCTATCGAGTTGATGTTCGCGGGGGTGATGCCCGCACCACTCCAAAGGTGTCTGTGATCATTCCTGTATTCAATGTTGAGGCCTACATTGGTTCCTGTCTGGAGAGCATCACCAATCAGACATTGAGAAACATCGAGATTATTTGCGTAATTGACGGTTCAACGGACGGGTCGGAGCGCATAGTTCGAGAGTGTGCGAGCTCCGATGGCCGCATCTCGATTCTGGTCCAGCAGAACATGGGGCTCTCCATGGCGAGAAACCATGGCATGAAGGAATCCCATGGCGAGTACGTCTATTTCATGGATGGTGATGACTGCCTGGACCCGGAGGCGCTGGAACGCTTGACGAGTTTTGCCGACGAGGAGAACCTTGACTGCGTCCTCTTTGACGCTGACTGCATCATCAGTGACGAGACGATTAAGAGAGATGCCGACCTGTATCACAGAAAGAGTCGCTATCCGGCCCTTTCTCGAGGGATAGACCTCTTTAGGATGATGCGCGAGAACAACGAGTTCTATCTGTCCGCATGCCTCTACATCGCTCGACGTGAGCATATTCAAAGATGCGGCCTCGCGTTCCACAGAGGGGTTCTCCACGAGGACAATCCCTTTACGGTGCTGTTGGTTGCACTTGCCTCGCGCGCTGGCCATGTTTCCGAGCCGTATTTCAAGAGGCGCTTCCGCCAGATGTCCATCACCACAATGCCGGAGTCCTTTGATAACTCCTATGGGTACTGGACTTCCTATAAGGATCTAACGGAGCGCCTTCCAGAGTTCCATACCTATTCCGATGACGAGCGCCAGGCCCTGTATGACATGTCGATTCGGCTTCTGCGGAGTGCCGGAGAGATTCACTCGCGTCTTTCGCTTGCCGAGCAGAGAATCTATCTGGCGCTAGACCCAGAGGAGAGGTTTGCCTTTGAGGCGGACGTTGCGCTGCCCGCAGAGTGGAAGGCCGGCATGACCGAGCGCCAACAAAAGCTTCGTGGGTGCTATGACGAGATTAGCAGCCTGCGAAAGGACGTAAGGGCCTTGCGTGAGAAGGAGAGGGCCCTTACGAAGAAGGGCGACGGCCTGAAGGAGAAGAATGACGCCCTGAAGGCAGAGGTCGCACAGCTCAAGGGGAGAATCGATAGCCTGAAGCGCGAGAACGTCGAGCTGTCACGACGGCGCTGGGACTTCCCGGGCGGAGCTGCTCTCCTGAAGGCGGCTCGAAGCGTAAAGCGCCGCCTTGGAAAGTAAGCCGTCTACGTCGGACACAGGCGCTTAGCCGTAGTGATGCGGGCGTGCTTCGCCGCCTGGGACGTGGCGGAGCTCATAAGGGAAAAGACTGCGGCCCGCCCTTAAACATCAGGGCGGGCCGCAGTCGCGCGGTGATGGAGTCGAAGTCCTAGCTCGTGTGCCAGAGGTCGCGCGTGTACACCTTGTCCATGCAGTCGGCGAGCGCGTCGTCGGCTCGGTTGGCAACGATCACGTCGCACTGGGCCTTGAAGGCGTCAAGATCCTTGGTGATGGGGCAGCCCTTGTACGCTTCCTTCTTTGACATGGGCTCGAAGATGACGACCTTGATTCCGTCCGCGAGCAGGTGGGAGATAACGCCAAAGATGGAGCTGGCGCGGAAGTTGTCGGAACCCTCCTTCATGGTCAGGCGGTAGATGCCAACGCACGAGGGGTTTCTCGCCTCAATCTGACGGGCGATGTGCTCCTTGCGGGTGGCGTTGGACTCGACGATAGCGCGGATGAGGTTCTGGGGAACGTTCTTGAAGTTGGCGAGCAGCTGCTTGGTGTCCTTGGGGAGGCAGTAGCCGCCGTAGCCAAAGCTGGGGTTGTTGTAGCCCTCGCCGATGCGCGGGTCCAGGCAGACGCCCCGAATGATGTTCTCGCTGGAGAGGCCGCGCATCTCTGCGTAGGTGTCGAGCTCGTTGAAGTAGGAGACGCGAAGCGCGAGGTACGTGTTGGCAAAGAGCTTCACTGCCTCGGCCTCGGCGGAGCGCATCACCAGAGTGGGGATGGAGTCCTTGGGCTCGTCGGCGCCTTCGGCCAGGAGCTCGGCAAAGGTGTGGGCGCTGGCCACCGTGACCTCGTCATCGAGGTTCGGGGCAGACACGATGATGCGCGAGGGGTGAAGGTTGTCATAGAGGGCGCGGCCTTCGCGCAGGAACTCGGGGGAGAAGAGGATCCTGAGGCTTGGATAGCGCTTCGCGATCTGCTCGGTGTAGCCAACGGGGATGGTTGACTTGATGACCACCGAGGCGTCGGACGAGATCTCCGCAAGGATGTCGAGGACTGCCTCGATCGAGGACGTGTCAAACGAGCCGTGCTCGTCGTCATAGTTGGTCGGGGTGGCAATGATGACGTAGTCGGCGCCGCGGTATGCGGACTTGGCGTCGAGGGTGGCAACAAGGTCAAGCTCTCCGGAGGCAAGAACACGCTCGATCTCCGTGTCCTTGATGGGGGAGACGCCGCGGTTCAGCATCTCGACCTTCTCAGGGATGACGTCAACGGCGTGGACGGAGTTATGACGGGCCAGCAGGCACGCAAGCGACAGCCCAACGTAACCAGTTCCTGCGACAGCGATGTTCATATCAAACGCTCCTTATCGTGTTGACTACTTCCTCTTGAGGATGCGATGCCAGACAAACCGGGCCTGGTTCTCGTACTTGGACACCGTCTTGTAGAGGCGGGTCTGTTGAAGCTTCTTCGCCATCTTGACCTCCTCCTGGGCGCGAAGCACGCGCAGGACCAGGCTGTCCGCCGGCTCATGCATGAGCTCCACGAAGTCATAGTCCTCATGGAGGAAGTAATACTCACGCTCGAGAGGGGCCGCCTCGAGACGCTCTCGCGCGGCGCCGAGCAGGCCCTTCGCAGACTCGTCGTCAAGGGTGTTGAGGTTCCAGCGCGTGAAGTTGACGACCCAGTTAACGTAGGTCCTCTCGAACATCTCGTAGATGCCCTCGGAGCGTAGGCGCTCGCCGATGGCGTCCTGGGCAATCAGGGCGTTGTTCCAGGACTTCTTCCTCGTGTTGGAGATCGAGGACAGGTCGTCGATTCGGTGGGTGACGAGCTCCTTGCTCAGGCAGTAGGTGGTCTTTGCGAGCGCCATGGCCATGAAGACGAAGAACGCGTCGTTGGTGGAGCGAAGCGGCTGATAGGTCAGACCGTGCTCAAGGATGAAGCTGCGCTTGAAGATCTTGTCCCAAGGCCATCCCACGACGCTGCGGAAGAGGGTCTTTGCGATGTCCTCCTGGGTCAGGGGAGTGTCCATCTTGTAGTCTCGCAGCGCATAGGCGATGGCGTGGTGCTCGCCGGTCTTCATGCTGTAGTTGCGGGAGCGGCAGACCACGACGTCGGCGTCGCAGGACTTGGCGGCGGCGTACATGCTCTTCATCATGTCTCGGTCGATGAAGTCATCGGAATCAAGGAAGTAGAGGTACTCGCCCGTGGCATGGGCCATGCCGTTGTTGCGCGCGACTCCGGCGAACTGGTTCTGCTGCTGGATGGCCTTGACCCTGGGGTCGCGCTCGGCATAGTCCTTCGCGATGGAAAAGGTGCCGTCCGTGGACCCGTCATCGACGATGATCAGCTCGATGTCCTGAAGTGTCTGGGAAAGCACGCTCTCGATGCACTCGCCGATGTACTTCTCGGTGTTGTACGAGGGAACGATGACGGAGACTGCGGGCATGAAACTACCTTTCACTAACGAGAGAGACGTCGCGCGATGGCGCGCGCGATGTGGCGTGCGGAGGTCTTGAGGGCGTGAATCAGCCCCCCGTTATGCAGGTGGTAGAGGAAGAGGGCAACGCGGCCCTTCTTCTGCACCGAGTCGATGTCCTTCCCCTTGGCGCGCTTGTTGCGATAGTCGTCAAGCCAGGCCGCGGGGTCGTCCATGATCGCCCGGAGGCGCTTGCGGTCGTTTTCGCTGAACATGCCGTAGTCGATCTCGCCGGCGGCGTCGGCATCGCGGAACTCCTGGGCAAAGCGCTCGAGGTAGGGGAGCTGCAGATCGTTGGCAAGCTTGGTGAAGGCAAAGCTGCAGTTGTGGAACTTGCGATACTGATAGATCGTAATGAGCTTGGCCTCTTTCTCGGGGAAGCGCGCCAGGTACTCGCGAATCCACTTCCACTCGTCAAGCATCGCGAACATGAGGTCCGTGCGGTTTGTCGAGCTGTTGGGGTTGTCGTCACGGTGGCAATAGAACGGCTCGGGAACGTACATCACGCGCGTAGCCCACAGATAGGTCTGGAACCAGAAGCTGTTGTCCTGGAACCTTGCGCCGGGGCTCTCGTGGAAGCGAATCTCATGCTCGTTCAGGAAGGAGCGACGATAGATGCCGGTCCAGTTCTGCATGCGCACGTTGAAGAGCTCGAGGTTGTTCTGGGGGTTCAGAACCTTGTTGTACAGCGTGGGGTCCGTGTGGCAGATCGGCACGACCCAGCGCTTGGTCCCGTTCTCCTCGTCGCTGGTAAAGCGATAGAAGTCGGCGCGAACGAAGTCGAGGTTGTTGTTGCGCGCAACGGGCAGGAGCTTCTCGAACATGGTGGGCTCGAGCGTGTCGTCGGGCTCGAGGATTCCAACGAACTCACCCTTCGCGCGGTTGATGCCTCGGTTCATCGCGCGCCCGTACCCGCCGTTTGGTCCGTCTTCGATGACGATGCGGGGGTCGTTTGCAGCGTATTCCTGCATGATGGCGAGGGAGGTGTCTGTGGAACCATCGTTAACGCAGATGATCTCAATGTTGTGATGAGTCTGGGCGACGAGGCTGTCCAGCGCCTCGCGAAGATAGGGCTCTGCGTTGTAGATTGGAAGAACGACGGAGACGTCGGGTTTCGTAGAATTCGTTAGCTCCTCGGCTCCTGACATGGACTTCCTTTCCTTGTCTATACACGAACTTCCTCATTATAGTTCTGACGTGGATATTCGTGAATTGAAACGTATTTTGCAGCGTATCGCCATAAGTTACCGCATGCTGAATGGGGCTGGTTTTTGGCGTTTGATGGTCATTCGGCGTGAGATAATCAGGGACGTGTGAGTTTGCCTATACTGCATCATGCTTTATCCAACTCGCAGAAGGTGTGGTGACATGCGGGAGACCAAGCATACCGCCGGACAAGTCTACGCCGACTCCAAGCTGGCTAAGGACCTCTATGTCCTGAGGCAACTTGTCGTTAAGGACTTCAAGCTCAAGTATCGTCGAAGCGTGCTCGGAATTGCATGGAGCGTGCTGAACCCCCTGTTCATGATGGTGGTTCAGAGCCTCGTGTTCACGTACATATTCCGCCACTCGATTGAGAACTACCCCCTCTACCTGATCATCGGTAACGTCACCTTCTCCTTTATGAGCGAGGCTACCAAGTCGTCGCTTCGCTCCATCACGGGCTCGGCGTCGCTGCTGAAGAAGATTCGCATCGACCGCATAGTCTTCCCAATCCAAAAGGTGCTCTTTGCCCTGGTCAACTATGCATTCTCTCTTGTGGCCGTCGCCCTCGTCATGATCGTGTTCCGCGTGGTGCCCTCCTGGCAGATCATCTTCTTCCCGATCATCCTGCTCATGCTGACCGTGTTCTGCATCGGTCTTGCCATGGCCCTGTCCGCCGCCGTCGTCTTCTTCAGAGACGTCATTCACCTGTGGGGCGTTGTCATCACGGCATGGATGTACTTCACGCCTATCTTCTGGGATTTTGACACCTTGGTCGGCGGCAACGCGCCCGCGGCGATCATTGCCATCGTCAAGGCAAACCCCATGAACTGCTTTGTGACGTGCATGAGAGACATCATGCTGTGGCAGCAGGTCCCAAGCATGAAGACCATGGCTCTCTGTCTCATCTGGGCCGTTGTTATGCTCTTGTTCGGGCTGTGGGTGTTCCGCAAGAACGAGCATAAGTTCATTCTCTATATATAGGGTTGGGCAATATGGCAGATAACAAGACGCAAGATACCGAGTACGCCATTGAGGTCAACGATGTCTCGATGGTCTTCAACATGGCATCGGAGAACCTGAGCAACCTGAAGGAGTACTTCATCAAGCTCATGAAGCACGAGCTCTTCTTCAAGGAGTTCCGTGCGCTCAAGCACATCAGCTTCAAGCTTCCCAAGGGCTCCGTCGTGGGCTTGGTCGGAACAAACGGCTCCGGCAAGTCGACCCTTCTCAAGATAATTGCCGGCGTCTTGGAGCCAACGGAGGGAACCTGCGTGGTTCGCGGCAACGTTGCCCCTCTGATCGAGCTGGGCGCCGGCTTTGACCGCGAGCTCACGGCCAGGGAGAACATCTACCTCAACGGTGCGCTCCTGGGCTACACGCACGAGTTCATCAACTCCAAATTCAATGAGATAGTCAAGTTCGCGGAGCTCGAAGACTTCCTGGACATGCCGCTCAAGAACTATTCGAGCGGTATGGTCGCGCGCATTGCGTTTGCGATTGCCACCTGCACCGAGCCGGACATCCTGATCGTTGACGAGGCCCTCTCCGTTGGCGACGTCTTCTTCCGCCAAAAGTGCGAGGAGCGCATCCAGCACTTCATCGACGACGGAAACGTAACGGTTCTCTTTGTGAGCCACAGCATGGAGCAGGTCGCGCTTCTCTGCCATGACGCCATTTGGATCGAGAAGGGCGAGCAGCGCATGATGGGTCCCGTTGACGAGGTTCTCGAGGCCTATCAGAGCCAGTTTAAGAAGAAGTAGGATTCCCCCTTCGGGGGGCGGGTCTTGTCGTCTTGCCCCATCTACGGGGCTTCTCGTGCCTGTCCTTATCAGGGCCTCTCGTCGATGACCCTGATGCAGTGCGCCGTTGTTACCACATACCCGTCGGTAATGTAGGTGACCTGGTACGGTTCGTCCAGATTCACCTGGAACGTGCCCTCGGCATCGGTGGGCTCGGCAATTCTGGTGACTGCCCGGTTTCCGTCAAAGAGCGCGAGTACGGCGTAATCCTCGCCGCTCTCCTCGCTCTCTATCACGAGCGTGTGTGAGCCGCTGAAATCGAGCTGGTTGGTGTAGCCGGCAACTAGGAAGAAAAGCAGCATCGCCAGCGCGGCCGCGCCAAGCATGGCGCCCATGTGCGACGGGGCTCCGCCGAGCCTTCGGCTGCCCCGGTTGAACACACCGGACGCCCACGCGATGGGAGAAACGTGCAACAGATGGCGTAGCGTCAGGCAGAGGATTCCCATCGACGCGAGCGCCGCCACAACAAGGCTCACCCATATGCTTGTCTGCACCGAGCCTACGAGCAGCGTCAGGCCAACGGGTAGGATCGAAAGAATCAGACCAACGGCGATTGCCCCCGGACCGGACAGCTGCGCTCCAAGGACCTTCTTCGCTCGGCCCTCGTCACCAAGGTCTCGCATGAGTATCGAGGCAAAGACAAAATACGTCAGGCAGGTGGCGGTGGGGGTGAGGACGGTTAGGAAGTCGTTGATCGAGACGGTGATGAGGCTCGGGTCAAATCTGAATCTGATGGCCTCTCCCAGGCGAAATACATAGACGAGCAGGTAGGATAGGGCCGCTCCCGTGGCTCCCAATGTCCCAAGAGCCTGAGAGATGCCGCCCTTCTCGGACTCTTCTTTTTCTTGGCTTGAGCTGTTTTGGAGCACGTTAGCCTCCTTGGGGTTGATCGGCCAACGCAATTGTTCCCACTCGGGGCGGTCTACGGACGGGGCAAAGAAATCGAACACAACCGTCATGCGAGGCCGTGCTTCTCGGCTTTCTCGCCCACCGGCGGCGAATTGCCCCCAAGTGGATTGTCGTGAATCTCAAAGCCGATTCGGGGTAACATATCCCTCGTGGCAAATCGCCACGGGTATCGCGCGCAAGCGCAGCTTTTGCCCCGCGGGGCGTATGAAAGAAAGGCACGACATGGCTCAGGGTACTGTTAAGTGGTTCAATCCGGACAAGGGCTACGGCTTCATCTCCCGTGAGGATGGGGACGACCTGTTCGTTCACTACTCCGAGATTCAGATGGACGGCTTCAAGACGCTGGACGAGGGCCAGGCTGTCGAGTTTGACGTCACCACCGGCCAGAACGGCAAGCTTCAGGCTTCCAACGTCCGCAAGCTCTAAGCTTTAGCGAACAAGGCGACTTGGAGGGGCTCGGGCTTTGGCTCGGGCCCCTCTTTTGTGCGACGTGCGCGAGGGTCTGCTGCTGTTTGATTAAGACGTGCGGCAATTGGAGGCCCACCGGGGGGCGCGCTTAGGGTTTGGCCCCGTTGGAGACTCGGCGGGGGAGCGCGCTTAGGATTTGGCGCCATTGGAGACCCGATGGGGTGAAGCGCTTAGGGTTTTCGGCCGTTGGAGACCTGGCGGCGAGAAGCGCTTAGGGTTTTGCCTCGTTGGAGACCCGCTCGTGGTTCTCGCCCTCTTTTCTCGGCAATCTTTAAGCGCAGACCGGCTTCAGCCCTCCAAGGGGGCCAAACTCTAAGCGCCTTCGGACCGCGGGCCTCCAACGGGGCCGGACCCTAAGCGCCCTTGGGCAGCCAGTCTCCAGCGGCGCCATATCCTAAGCGCCCTTAATCAGCCGGTCTCCAACGGCCGGAAACCCTAAGCGCACGTAGGCGTTTGGTCTCCAACGGGCCAATCATTAAGCGCCCTCGGCCCGCGGGCCTCCAACGGGGCCGGACCCTAAGCGCCCGCGGCAAGCGGCCCTCCAATCGCGACGTTCTCTAAGCGCATGCCGCGCGCAACGACCACAACCGCCCCGACACCCTTGACGTTAATCCGAAATCGGACTAACCTCTCTTCGACCAAAAGTTGAGAGGGGAGTTCCGTGCCCAAGCAACACGACATCACGAATGCTCGCGAGATGGACGTGCTCTATCGCGAGAGCGACAAGCTCTACTACGAGCTCGCGCGCAACTGCGGTCTCTCCGAGACCGCGTACTGGATCCTCTACGCCATCGAGGTCTCCGGCGGCTCCATTACGCAGCGCGAGATCGCGAGCAACTTCTCGTACTCCAAGCAGACCGTGAACTCCGCGCTCAAGACGCTCGAGGCGCGCGGCCTGGTGGAGCTTGACTACGTGGAGGGGAGCCGCAAGTCTAAGCTCGTCTCGCTCACGCCCAGTGGGCGCGCCTTCTCCGACGAGCGCATCCGCCCCGCCATCGCCGCGGAGGACCGCGCGTTTTTGAGCCTCGCCCCCGAGGAGCGCCTGGAGCTGCTGCGCCTGGTAAGTGCCTACACCGAGGCCATTGACCGCGAGCTCGCCAATCTCAAGGAAGGGGAGTGTGACCGTTGAGCAAACAACAGCGCGACTACAGCAAGCGCACCTCCGCGCGCCTGCTCCTGAGTCTCATGGCGCCCTACAAGGGGCTTCTCGCCGCGATCTTTGTGGCGTCGCTCGCGGACATGTCTGGCATGCTGTTCATTCCCACGCAGCTCTCGGCCATGATCAACGTGGCCGTGAACACGCGGGACATGTCCGCCCTCATGGGCCACGGCGTGGCCATGCTCATCGCCGCGTTCGTGGGCTCGGGCGGCTACCTCACGACGGTCTACCTCACGTCGCGCCTGTGCGCCAAGGTAGGCCGTGACCTGCGCCTGCGCGTCTACGAGGCGTCGCTTGCCTACTCAGCCTCGGACTTCAACGCCTTTGGCACGGGCTCCATGATCACGCGCACACTCTCGGACGCCAACGTCGTCCAGCAGACGCTGCTCATGTCCATCCTCATGATCTTCCCGGTGCCCATCATGTGCGTGATCGCCGTGGCGCTGGCCTTTGCCACGGACCTGGTGATGGGCTGGGTGCTCCTTGCGGTCACGCTGGCCGTCATCGTGATCTGCGTGGCGGCGGTGGCCAAGTCCGCGCCCATCTTCACGCGCCTCCAGGGCTTCATCGACAACATGAACACGCGCCTGCGCGAGTCCATCACCGGCGTGCGCGTGATCCGCGCCTTTGGCAAGGAGCGCCACGAGCGCGCCCGCCTGGACGAGACCTTCACGGACTTCGCCACCAACGCCATCCGCGTGAACTTTGTCTTTGCGCTCACGGACTCCATCACGTTCTTTCTCATGAACGCCGTGGAGGCGGTGATCATGTGGGTGGGAGCGGACCGCGTGGGCGCTCACGCCATGCAGATCGGCTCCATCTCTGCCCTCGTGGAGTACGCGATGCTCATCATGATGTTCCTCATGATGGCGCAGTTCGCGATCCTCCAGGTGCCTCGCGCTCTGGCCTGCCTTACGCGCGCGGCTGAGGTGCTGGACGTGCGCCCCCAGATTGCGGACGACCCCGCGCCCGTGGCGCTCGGCTCCGGCGAGCCCGGCGAGAAGGACAACGAGGTCGCGCGCTTTGACCACGTGAGCATGCGCTTTCCGGACGCGGACGAGGACGCCCTCCACGACCTCACGTTCTCCCTGCGCCGCGGCCAGGTGACGGCGATCATCGGCAACACGGGCTCCGGCAAGTCCACGATCGCCCGCATGCTGCTGCGCTTCAACGACGCCACGGGCGGCAGCCTGAGCTTTGGCGGCGTCGACGTGCGGCGCCTGACCCAGGACGAGCTGCGCCGCCACATCGCGTACGTGCCGCAGAAGGCGTGGCTCTTCTCGGGCACCATCGCGGAGAACCTGCGCCACGGAGACGCCGACGCCTCCGACGCGCGCCTCTGGCACGCGCTCGACGTCGCGCAGGGCGGCTTCGTGCGCGAGCTGCCGGACGCGCTCGGCACGCGCGTGGCTCAGGGCGGAACCAACTTCTCGGGCGGCCAGCGCCAGCGCCTGGCCATCGCCCGCGCCCTCGTGCGAAAGGCCGACCTCTACGTCTTTGACGACTCGTTCTCCGCGCTGGACTACAAGACCGACGCCGCGCTGCGCCACGCGCTCGCCGGCGAGCTCACGGACGCGGCGACGCTCATCATCGCGCAGCGCGTGAGCACCATCCACGACGCCGACCAGATCGTCGTTCTCAAGGACGGCGAGGTCGTCGGCCTGGGGCGCCACGACGAGCTCATGGAGAGCTGCCCCACCTACCGTGCCATCGCAGACTCCCAGACGAGGGGAGGGTCCTCCAATGAGTAACGAGAAGAACCGCGAGCTCGACACCGCCGCCAAGCTCAGACGCGGCGAGGGCGAGACGCCCGTCGAGGAGGAGCTCGAGGTCCCCACCGACGCCCTCGGCACCGCGCGCCGCCTCTGGCAGGCGGCCGCCGGCCAGCGCTGGAGGCTCGTCGTGGCCACGATCTGCTCGATCCTCTACGTTGCCGGATCGCTCGGGGCCACCGCCTACAGCGCGCACCTCATCGACCTGCTCTGGACCAACATCCAGGAGGCGTTCGCGCGCGGGGAGAACTTCGTCGCCGCCATCGGCAACGGGGGCGAGGAGATTCTCGTGTTTCTCGGCATTTGGACGGCTGCCTGGGTGGCCTACACCATCCAGGTGCTCGTCATGGCGAGCTTCTCCGAGCGGCTCAACCTCAGCCTGCGCCGCCGCATCGGCGAGAAGTGCTCGCGCCTGCCGCTGTCCTACTATGACGCGCACCAGCCGGGCGACACCATCAGTCGCGTGACCAACGATCTCGACAAGGTCTCCGAGGTGCTGCAGCGCGGCCTGCTCCAGCTGCTGATCGCCGTTGCCATGGTGCTGGGCGCCATCATCATGATGTCCACCTACAACCTCATGCTCACGGCCGTCTTTGTGACGTTTGCGGTCATCGCGACCGTGGCCACCAAGATCGTGACGACGAGCACCCTGAAGGTGGCCGCCGCGCGCCAGGCCGCGCTCGGCGAACTCACGGGCATCGTCGAGGAGGCGTACTCCGGTCGCACCGTCATCAAGGCGTTCGGGCGCGAGGGCGCGAGCATGGACGACGTCCGCGACGCCTCCGAGCGCCTCGCGGAGACGAGCGGCACCGCGGACTTCGTGACCAACGCCATCGCGCCGGCCATCCGCTTCCTGATGCGCCTGTGCCAGGTGACCGTTGGTCTTCTCGCCGGCGGCATGCTCGTCATGGGGCAGATCTCCGTTGGCGTGTTCCAGGCGTTCTTCCACTACGTGATGCAGGCGTCCGAGCCCTTCACGCAGCTCTCGCTCACGGTGAACATGCTGCAGGGTGCGCTTGCCGCCGCCGAGCGCGTGTTCCGCCTGCTCGACGAAGACGAGGTGGTCCCGGACCCGGCGGTCCCGGCGGAGTTGCCGGAGGCGGTGGAGGGTCGCGTGGCCTTTGAGCACGTGCGCTTTGGCTACGTGCCCGACCGCCCGCTCATGAGGGACGTGTCCCTGGTGGCGGAGCCCGGGCAGAAGGTGGCCATCGTAGGTGCTACGGGCGCGGGCAAGACCACGCTGATCAACCTGCTCATGCGCTTCTACGAGGTTGACGGGGGCCGCATCACGCTCGACGGCGTGGACACCCGCGACCTCACGCGCGCCGACCTGCGCCGCCAGTTTGGCATGGTGCTGCAGGACGCGTGGCTCTTCGAGGGCACCATCGCGGAGAACATCGCCTACGGAAAGCCCGGCTGCACGCGCGAGGAGGTCGAGGCGGCGGCCCGCGCGGCGCGCGTGGATTTCTACGTGCGCACGCTGCCACACGGCTACGACACGATGCTCTCCAACGACGCCGAGAACATCAGTCAGGGCCAGCGCCAGCTGCTCACCATCGCGCGCGCCATGCTCACCGACCCTGCGATCCTCATCCTCGACGAGGCCACCTCGAGCGTTGACACCCGCACCGAGCAGGCCATCGTCCGCGCGATGGAGGCCATCATGGAGAACCGAACGAGCTTCGTGATCGCGCACCGCCTGAGCACGATCGTGGACGCCGACCTAATCCTCGTGATGGACCACGGCAACATCATTGAGCAGGGCACGCACGAGGAGCTGCTGGCGATGGGCGGCGCATACGCCGAGCTGTATCGCTCGCAGTTTGCGTAACGCCGACGGGCGGACGGTCCTTCTCGTCTGTCCTTCTCGCTTGTCCCGGTGACCCGGGACCGAATACCGCCGAAACAGAAACTCGGCACAGAATGACCCCGCCAGGAGGCCGATTCTGTGCCGTTTCTCTGTTTCGCCGAAAAACGGCAAGCGAGAAGCCCTGGGCGAGCAGAGCGCGTGAGCAGAACGGGCGAGCAGAACGCGTGAGCAGAACGGGCAAGCAGAATGTGGAGAAATGCGCGCGACGCGAGAAGCGCCCTGCTAGGCGCAGGTGGTTGCGCGGACAATCCTGAGCTGCTCGCCGCCGTAGTCCAGCCGTGAGCTGGTCACGATTGTGCGCGGCGCCTCGGTTGGCCAGCTGCCTGGGTCGCGCGGCACGCCGTAGCGCTCCAGAAGCGGCCCGAGCTGTTCGGGATCGCGTGCGACCTCGTAGGGGAAGCGAATAATCGCGGGTCGCAGGGCGGTGAGATGAGACTCTCGGAAGCGCTCGTCCTGCATCACGCGCAGCGCGTCTCTGCCGCGCATGAGCTCCGGCCGACTCGTCTTCTGCCGGCCGTCCAGTTCTCCGATGATGAGCTTTCCCGCCTCGGTGAGCCACAGGAAGTCCACTCGGAACCACGTGCCCGGCTCAACGGGGTCCTCGATCCATACCTGCAGCTCGGGTCGAGCAAAGCCAAGCTGGAACATCGTGGCGCGGGCTATTGATTCGCCGCCACTCTCGGCGCGTGCGTCTGCGAGGACGGCGGCCTGTCGGGCGCTCTTTACTCCGCGGCGCCCGCTGAAGCTGTCGTTGAGAATCGAGGTGAGGCCGATCGCGGAGACGTCGCCCATCTGCAGCGCCGCGTCTGCGACGGCAAGCGCGTCGGGCAGCTCGAACGTTGCCAGGCAGTCGAACACGGTGCGCCAGAAGGGGACGAGCGGAAGGCCGTCGTGCATCTGGACCGTATCATCGGAGATGTGACGCCGGAAAATCCCGGCGGTCGCTTGGTGCGATGAGCCCGGCGACGCCGCTATTGAGACGTTGTCGAGTAGTGACCACGTGACAGGCAGCCCGTAGGCCACGGCGGCGGAAGCTCCTTGGAATCTCCAGGTGGGGTGGACCAGCGTGAGGGCACGCATGAGGTGCCGCATCTTCTCGGGTGGGTCGAGGTGCTCCCAGGCGTCGGCACGGAAGAAGAGCCCCCGGATGGGCTCGGCGATCTTGCCCGACCTGCGACGCATCGCGGCACGCGTCGCGCGGTCCTCCGGCGCGCAGCAGGCTCCGCTCTGCTCGGCCTCGTCCAGCAACGTCTCGATCCGTTCGTCAGTCGTCGCGCTCATGATGGCCCCCTGTCCAGAACCATTGTTTCATGACGCAAGGGCGCGCGGCGGATCAGAGCGACCTTCTCGCGAGGACTTTTGTGGAGTTGGCGAAAGATTCGTGATAGTTAACGAAAGATGCGCAGGTCGCGCAATGCGTCGTGTCGCTCCGTGGCGCGCGTCGTCTTGCGCTCCGTGCGAGCTCCGCCTCCCTGCCGAATACCGCCGAAACAGAGAAACGACACAGAATTGGCTTTCTGAGGGGGCCTCTTCTGTGCCGAATTTCTGTTTCGGCGTAGTTCGCTCGCGCGAGATGAGATGTGAATATGCGTGCGGCGAGAAGAACGCGCGGCGAGAAGCGCGCGTGGCGAGAAGAACGTGCCTGCGCGGCTGTAGGCTAGTCGCAGGCGCCGCAGGACTCGCACTTGGCGGGCTTGGAACCCTTGTCGCGCTGGTCGGTGTTGTAGAAGCCCGAGCCCTTGAAGACGATGCCCGAGGGGTCGAAGACGCGCTCCGCCTCGTTGCCGCAGCTGGGGCAGGTCACCTTGGGGTGGGCGCTCATGGGGTGCTCCACCTCAAACGTGATTCCGCAGTCCGGGCAGTGATAGTCGTAGCGTGCCATGCTTGCCTCCGATGGTTCGTTCGTTTTCCGCTGGATACTTTACCCAACCTGTACGCGTTTCTCGCCGAGAATGTGACGCTCTCCCACACGTGTGACATCCGGCTCCGACCCCTTTGTCACATGTGACACTCGGCTACGACCCCTTTGTCACGTATGATGGGCGGGCAAAGCGACGATGGGGGAGCGATGGACGTATCTGGCGTGATCTTTGACTGCGACGGAACCTTGGTTGACTCGATGGGCATGTGGCGCGAGGCAAGCGCCTGGCTCATCGAGGAGAGCGGCGTGGGCGACGTGCCCTTCGACCGCATCGAGTCGCTCTCCCTGCGCGACACCTGCGCGATGCTCCATGACGAGATGGGGGCCAAGGCCACGGCCGACGAGCTCTACGAGGGCGTCTGCTCCCGCGTTCGCGATGCCTACGCAAGTGACGTCCAGATCATGCCCGGGGCGCGCGCGTTTCTCGACGAGCTCACCGCCGCCGGGGTTCCGATGGTCATCGCCAGCTCCACGCCGGTGCGCGAGCTGCGCTGCGCCCTTGCCGCGCACGGGCTCGAGGGGTACTTCGCGGACCTCGTGAGCACCGAGGACGTGGGCGGGCGCGACAAGGAGTTCCCCGACGTTTACCTCGAGGCGGCACGTCGACTGGGAACGCCGCACGAGACGACGTGGGTCTTTGAGGACGCCCCCTTTGGCGTGCGGACGGCACACCGCGCGGGCTTTGCCGTGGTGGGCCTCTTCAACGACCACGACGGCCGCCGCGAGGAGGACGTCCGCCCCTGGTGCGACATCTTCGCTCACGGATTTGCCGAGCTTTCGCTTGCTCTGCTGCGCGACTACGAGCGGCCGGCCGCGGCCCACGGTGCCCCGCTGCGCGCGCTTGTGGTTGACGGGTCGCCCGAGCCAAGCTCGCCCGCGCTTGTCTCGCGCCTCGCCGACGACGCCGACTACGTGGTCGTTGCCGACGGCGGTGCCGACGTCTGCCGCGCGGCCGGCGTCGTGCCGGACGTCTTCTGCGGAGACGGCGACTCGGCGGGCACTGAGGCCGCCGCCTGGGCGCGCTCTGCGGCACGGACCTGCGTGAGCTTTCCTTCCGAGAAGTACGCGACGGACCTCGCGCTCGCCCTCGACTGCGCCCGGCATGAGGCCGCCCGCCGCGGCGCGCCCCTTGCCGTGACCCTCACCTGCGCCTCCGGAGGCCGCGCGGACCACGCCCTCGCGGTGGTCGGTCTTCTCGCCAGCCTGGACTCGGCGTCCGCGCGCATCGTGGAGGACGGCTACGAGATGCGCGTGCTGAAACCTGAGGGGGAGGCCCGCTGGGAGCTGGGGTCCCAGGCCGTGGGGCGCACGTTCTCGGCAATCGCCGTGGCACCGGGCACGCGGGTTGACGAGAATGGCATGCAGTGGGAGCTGTCTGACAAGCCGATGGAGCTTCTCGGTGACCTGGGGGTCTCCAACGTCGTTACCTCGCCGGCGGCCTCGATCGTCTGCCGCACTGGCGCCGTGGCCGCCTATCTGCTTGGGCGCTAGACCCTACGTATGGGGTTTCCAAACACAAACACCACAATTACTTGAGGTTTTGTGTTGCACGCAGGTGGGTGTGTGTTATAGTTGGCAAGCTGTGTACAAGCGGGCGCGAGAAGAGCGCCGCGCCCCCGAGGAGGTAAGCATGTCCAAGGTCTGTGAGTTCTGCGGCAAGCACGCCGTTGCCGGTCATTCCATCAGCCACTCCAACCGCGTGGTTAACCGCACCTTCAAGCCCAACATCCAGCGCGTCACCGTGGTCGTTGACGGTCACCGTCGCAAGGCCAACGTGTGCTCCCGCTGCCTCAAGTCCGGCAAGATCGCCCGTAGCTAACCTGCGGAAACAACGGCACTTGCAAGGGGTCGCCTCGGCGGCCCCTTTTTTCGGTGTTCTCGGCAGGTAAAGCTGAGACGAGCCCCGTTTCGTAAAGCCACTGCGCACGGAGTCTACCAGCGCAAACGCGCATCGTCGCAGGTAGTGGGCATGATCTCAACCGAGGCTCGTCTCAGTCGTGTGTGGCTGGCAAGGAGCCAAGACCCCGCCGTAAAGCCAGTGCCGCCTGCGCTATACTTGACCCGTTACGCTCTTCCTGTTTGAGAGGAGTTTTCATGTCAGCTGTTGTTCCGGGTACGCTCAGGGTCTCCAACGACTGCATCGCGGACCTCGCCGGATACGCTGCCCTCGAGTGCTACGGCGTCGTGGGCATGGCCGTCATCGACGAGCAGGCCGGTGTCGCCCGTCTGCTCCCGTCCCAGAGGCTCCGCAAGGGCATCGACGTCGCCGCGTCTGGCGGCCGCGTTTCGGTGGACCTCCACGTGATCGTGGAGCAGGGCGTCAACATGGCCTCCGTCGTGAGCAACCTCACGAGCTCCGTCAAGTTCCTGCTCAAGCAGATCGCCGAGCTCGAGAACGTTGACGTTAAGGTTCACATCGAGGGCCTGCGCAACGCGCGCTAGCACCTCCGGGCAAGGTTCGGCCAGAGAGTAGAAGAGGTCCTCGAAGATGATTTCGTCCGTCATCCGTACGTGCTTCCCCGCGGCAGCCAAGGTCGTCGCAGACCGCTCCGAGGAGATCAACAAGCTCAACGTCTTCCCCGTCCCCGACGGTGACACCGGCACCAACATGTCGCTCACGCTAAACACGGTCGTCCGCGAGGTCGAGGAGCTGCCCGCCAGCGCCACGATCGAGGACATCGCCAAGGCCATCACGCACGGCTCGCTCATGGGCGCCCGCGGCAACTCGGGCGTCATCACGAGCCAGATCCTGCGCGGCATCGCCGAGGGTCTCTGCGACGCCAAGGACCCGGCGCGCGTCACGCCCGCAGACATCGCCCACGCCTTCCGTCGCGGCGTCCGCGTGGCGTTCAAGGCCGTCCGCAAGCCGGTGGAGGGCACCATCCTCACGGTCCTGCGCGACGTCTCCGCAAAGGCGGACCAGCTCGAGAAGAACAAGGAGCTCGGCTGGCGAGACATGCTGGACGCGCTCGTCGTGGAGGCCTACGAGTCCGTGGCCCGCACGCCCGAGCTCCTGCCCGTTCTCAAGGAGAATGGCGTCGTTGACTCCGGCGCCTTTGGCTTTGCCGTCTTCTTCGAGGCCTTCGTGAACGCCGCCACCGGCAAGGCCGGCGAGCTCACCGACTTCAAGACCACCGTCGACGCCAAGGCGGACGTCTCCGCCAAGGTGGCCATCGAGCTCAACGACGACTGGGAGGGCTCGGAGTTCCGTTACTGCAACGAGTTCCTCTTCAAGGCCGAGAAGCCCTTTGACGTCGACGAGTCCCTCGCGTATCTCGCCACGCTCGGCGACTGCGAGCTGATCGTGGGCGCCTACCCCGACTTCAAGGTCCACGTCCACTCCAACGAGCCCAACCGCGTGCTCGAGTACATGCTGAAGTTTGGCCAGGTCTACGAGGTCTTCATCCACAATATGGACATGGAGTCCCACGACCGCACCGCCAAGATTGCCGCCGACCAGGCCGCCGAGGCCGAGAAGGCCAACGAGCCCAAGAAGCCGCTCGGCTTTGTGGCCGTTGCCGCCGGCTCGGGCGAGGAGGAGATCCTCCGCTCGCTCGGCGTTGACGTGGTCGTCTCCGGCGGGCAGACCATGAACCCCTCCACGGCCGACATCCTCTCCGCCATCGAGCAGGTGAACGCCGAGAACGTCATCGTGCTCCCCGGCAACGGAAACATCCGCATGGCCGCCGAGGCCGCCGCCTCCGCCTGCGAGGACGCGCACGTTGCCGTGGTGCCCACCAAGACGGTCCTGCAGGGCTTCTCGGCGATGTTCGTCGTGGACCCGGAGGGCTCGCTCGAGGACAACGTTGAGGCCATGACCGAGGCCATCAAGGACGTCCGTGGCGGCGAGGTCACCACGGCGGTGCGCGACTCCCAGGCCGCCGACGGCACCCCCATCCACGACGGTGACGTCATGGGCATCCAGGACGACTCCATTGACGTGGTGGGCTCCGACGTCATGCAGGTCACGCTCGACCTCATCGCCAAGATGCAGGAAGAGGAGGAGGGCGACTCGCTCACCATCCTCGCCGGCCAGGACATGGACGACGAGGCCTTCGAGGCGCTCGTCGCCGC
>CALULC010000010.1 GCA_944321385.1 uncultured Atopobiaceae bacterium | reverse complement strand
CTGGCGGGCCTGTGGTGCGTGGCGCGCGACGCCCTGGGCTGGATGCCCACGCTCGTGGCGCAGCTCCCCATCCCCGGGGTGAGCTTTGCGATCTACAACTCCCCGCAGATGCTCTCCGTGGGCTTTCTCGTGGGTGGCTTTGCCGTGGCGTTTTGGTTCCTCGGCGCGCTCGTGGGCAACTTCGGCATCATCACGGGCGGGAGCGCCGCCGGCCTCTGGGACGTGGCGACGGCCCAGGGAATCGTCTCCAGCCTGGGCATGGGCCTCATGATGGGCTCCGGCATGGGCGTGGTGCTCAAGGACATTCTGCCCCACGTGGCGCGCGTGCTGCGCGGGCGGCGTGCGGCGGGCGAGAAGGGCGAGGGCGCAGGCGTAGCCGCAACCTCCGGCTGGAGCCGCCTCGAGCGCGGGACGCTCGCCCTCATGGTGGCCGCCGCGGCGCTGCTCGTGTGCATCGGCCTTGGCCTCGGGCCGGTCGTGGCCGTGGTCGTGGTGCTTCTTGCCTTCGTCACCACGATCATGAGCGCTCAGTCCGTGGGCCAGACGGGCATTGACCCGATGGAGATCTTCGGCCTCATCGTGCTTCTGGCCGTGGCGGCGTTCTCCAGTGCGAGCCAGGTGCAGCTCTTCTACGTTGCCGGCGTGGTTGCCGTGGCGTGCGGTCTGGCCGGAGACGTCATGAGCGACTTCAAGACCGGCGCCATCATCGGCACGAGCCCGCGCGCCATGTGGGTGGGCCAGGCCATTGGCGCCCTTCTGGGCACCGTGGTTGCCGTGGCAGTGCTTGTCACGCTCTTCTCCGCGTACGGGCCGGGCGCCTTTGGTTCCGGGCAGATGTTTGTCTCCGCGCAGGCGAGCGTGGTGGCGACGATGGTCTCCGGCATCCCGAGCGTGCCGGGCTTTGTGATTGGCCTTCTGGGTGGCATCGTGCTCTACTGGGCCGGACTGCCCGCGATGATGTTTGGCCTGGGCGTCTACCTGCCGTTCTACATGTCGCTCACCGCGGCGCTCGGTGCGGGCGTGCGGTGGGTCTACGAGTGCGTCTGCGCGGTGCGCGGCGTTGCCGACTCCGAGGAGAAGGGCGTGGTCGTGGCGTCCGGCGTACTGGGCGGCGAGTCCATCGTCGGCGTGGTGATCGCGCTGGCATCGGTGGTGGGGGGCCTCACGGGCTAGTGCCCTTCTCGCGCCTCCACCCGTCCCCGGGTGTCCCTCATACGTGCCTCGTCCTTGTGCGCTCGTGCAAAAGTCATGCTTTCGGAGATGGCCAACTGGGGAAAACTCCGCCAAAGCCCTGACTTTTGCACGAGCGCCCTATACAATGTGGGTCCGCGACTCTCAGGGAGGAACCATGGCAGGCATCAACTATCAGACCGCGCGCTTTGAGGCCTCGTACGGCACCGTGGCTCAGCTCCCCGCATCGACCACGCCCGAGGTCGCCGTGGCAGGACGCTCCAACGTGGGCAAGTCCTCGCTGCTCAACAAGCTCTTTGGGCGCAAGGGTCTCGTGAAGGTGTCTGCCACCCCCGGAAAGACCGCCAACATCAACTTCTTTGAGGTGGACGGCATTCGCTTTGTTGACCTGCCGGGCTACGGCTTTGCCAAGGTCTCCCAGAAGGAGAAGCAACGCTGGGCCGACCTCATCTCCGGCTACTTTGCCCAGGAGCGCAGCTTCAACCTCGTGATTGCGCTCGTGGACATCCGTCATGACGCGCAGCGCCTGGACCACGAGATGGTCGGCTTTCTCCAAGAGAGCGAGCTTCCCTTTGTGGTGGCTCTCACCAAGGCAGACAAGCTCGGTCGCTCCAAGCAGGCTCAGCAGGCGGCGACCATTGCGCGCCAGCTGGGAATCTCGCGAGAGCAACTGATCGTCACGTCGTCGGAGACGGGCCAGGGCATCGACGAGCTGCGTCGCCGCATCGCCGAGGCGTGCCTTTAGGGACCCGCCGCGGCCTCGAGGCAGTTTTTTGCCCGTTCGGTGTCACTTTTTGCCTCGTTTGTGCGGCTCATGCCACCTCTAGATAGGCATTTCGATTTCTTATATGTATTCGAACTGGGGAAAAACGAGTGGAAATCCGGGCAATTTCCCGTCGTGCCTGATTTAGCCACACAAACGAGGCGATTTCTGCCACCGGAAGTCCTTCGGGGTGCCCCGAGCTACAGAGCGAGCGCCCCCAGGTGCTCCAGAAGCACCTTAAGGCCAATCAAGATTAGAACCACGCCGCCCACGACGCTCGCCGGCTTCTCGTAGCGCGCCCCAAAGAAATGGCCCACCGCCACGCCAACGAACGAGAGCGCAAAGGTGATGACGCCGATGAGCGCCACCGTAGGCGCAATGTCCACGGAAAGCGCCGCAAAGGAAATGCCCGCGGCAAGCGCGTCGATCGAGGTCGCCACCGCCAGAACCACAAACTCGCGCAGGTCGATGCCGCTCGTGTCCACGCAGTCACAGGCCTCATCGCCCTCATGGAAGGCTTCCCACAGCATCTTTCCGCCGATGAAGGCCAGAAGCACAAACGCCACCCAGTGATCGACCGGCTCGATCAGCCACATGAACTGCGTGCCCAGCGCCCAGCCAAGAAGCGGCATGAGCGCCTGAAAGCCGCCGAAGAAGAGGGCGAGCACCGCTGCCGTGCGCAGGTTGAGCCGCTTCATGCCCAGGCCTCGGCAGATGGACACCGCAAACGCGTCCATCGAAAGCCCCACGGCGATGAGCAGCAGCTCCACGATTCCCATGACGTCTCCCCCTTCATCCGCATGAGGCCGCATGGTACCACAGCCCCTCTGTTACCAGCCTGAAAACCGGGGCAACCCCATCTTGCACTCCACCAGACTAAAGCGTATATTCGTCGGTGCTTTAGTAGAGTAAAGTACCGACTCACCCGAGAAGAACCTCTGGAAGGAAATCCCATGCTGAACAGAAGGTCGTTCGTCCTCACCTCTCTCGCCGCGGCAACCCTGTCCGTTGCGATGCTCGCCGGCTGCGGCGGCGCACCCGCCAGCTCCGACGACACCGAGGCCGGAACCGGAGCCGTTGACACCGGCACCCTCATCGTTGGCTTTGACTCTTCCTACCCGCCCTACGGCTACGTTGGCGACGACGGCGAGTACACCGGCTTTGACCTCGAGCTCGCCCAGGAGGTCGCCGCTCGCAACGACTGGGAGGTCCAGCTCGAGCCCATCGACTGGGACGCCAAGGACACCATGCTCGACAGCGGCGCCATCAACTGCATCTGGAACGGCTTCACCATGGAGGGCCGCGAGAACGACTACACCTTCTCCAGCCCCTACATGCTCAACGGCCAGGTCATCGTCGTGCGCGCCGACTCCGGCATCGAGAGCTTTGACGACCTCGCCGGCAAGGCCGTGATCACGCAGGTGGACTCCGCAGCCTACAACGTGCTCGCCGGCGATGACGCCACGCAGGCGGACCTCGCCGCGACCTTTACCAGCCTCGAGACCATCCCCGACTACAACACTGCCTTCATGCAGCTCGAGTCCGGTGCCGTGGACGCCGTGGCATGCGACCTCTCCATCGCCGCCTACCAGCTCTCGGCCAAGCCCGACGCCTACGTCCAGCTCGACGAGTTCCTCTCCGAGGAGCACTATGCCGTCGGCTTCAAGAAGGGCGACGACGCCACTGCCGAGAAGGTCACGGAGACCCTGCGGGCCATGGACGAGGACGGCTTCATCGCCGAGCTCTGCGAGAAGTACGCCGAGGACGGCATCTCCTACGACAACTGGTGCCTGGAGTAGCGCACCTCACGATTTCCTCCCGGGCGCCGCTGCCGTCGCGCAGCGGCGCTTTGTGAGTAAAGGGGCGATGTGAAACGGGCTCTTAAATAGGGCTCCGGCCCATTTGACAGGACCCCACTCACATCGCAAGAAAGGAGCAGCGTGGACACGCTCACCATGACAGCCATGCTCGGCGAGGGCTTCCTCGTCAGCCTCCAGATCTTTGCCTTCACGCTGCTGGGGTCGCTGCCGCTCGGCATGCTCGTGGCCTTTGCGCGCATGAGCCGCTTCAAGCCGCTCGCGCTTCTCGCCCGCCTGTACATCTCCATCATGCGCGGCACCCCGCTCATGCTGCAGATGTTTGCCATCTACTTTGTCCCGTACTACGTCTTTGGCATCCGCCTCACCACGGACAGCAAGTGGTACGCCACAATCGTGGCCTTCATCATCAACTACGCCGCCTACTTCGCAGAGATCTACCGCTCCGGCATCCAGTCCATCCCGCGCGGCCAGCACGAGGCCGCCCAGGTCCTGGGCTATTCCAAGACGCAGACGTTTGTGCGCATAGTGCTGCCTCAGGTGGTCAAGCGCATCATGCCGTCCATGACCAATGAGGTCATCACGCTGGTCAAGGACACCTCGCTCGCGTTCTCAATCGGCGTCATCGAGATGTTCACCGTGGCCAAGCAGCTCGTTGCGAGCCAGGTGAGCATGACGCCCTTTGCCATCGCCGCCGCGTTCTACTGGATCTTCAACCTGCTCATCGACTTCGTCGCCGGGCGCATAGAGAGAAAGCTGAGCTACTACCATGACTAGCGCAAGCACGACTGCAAACACGGGCGCAGCTGCCGCCGAGAAGGACGCGGCGCGCGCGATCGTATCCCTCGCGCACGCGCGCAAGAGCTTTGGCAGCGTAGAGGTCCTGCATGACATCTCGCTCTCCGTTGCCCCCGGCGAGGTCGTTGCCATCATCGGCCCGTCTGGCGGCGGAAAGTCCACGCTGCTGCGCTGCCTCACGCTGCTCGAGCGCCTGGACGGCGGTGACCTCTCCTACGAAGACGTGGAAGTGGCGCGCAACGGCGCGTACGGCGATAAGAACGTGCTGGCTGCGGCGCGCGCCCGCTTTGGCCTGGTGTTCCAGAACTACAACCTGTTCCCGCACTTCTCGGTGCTGCGCAACGTGATGGACGCGCCCGTGTGCGTGCAGAAGCGTGACCGCGCCGAGGCAGAGGCAGAGGCTCGGGCGCTCCTGGCCAAGATGGGACTGGCGGGCAACGAGGACAAGGTGCCCTGCCAGCTCTCCGGCGGTCAGCAGCAGCGCGCGAGCATCGCCCGCGCCCTGGCCCTGCACCCCGACATCGTCTACTTCGACGAGCCCACGAGCGCCCTGGACCCCGAGCTCACCGCCGAAGTCCTGCGCGTCATCAAGCAGCTCGCGGCGGAGAACATGACGCTCGTGATCGTCACGCACGAGATGGGCTTTGCACGCGAGGTCGCAGACCGCGTGATCTTCATGGACGGCGGCGTGATCGTGGAGGAGGGCCCGGCCGAGCAGGTCATCAACCATCCGCGCGAGGCTCGCACGCGCGCCTTCCTCGCCCAGCGCGCATAACGCGACACGTGACAAAGGGGTCGTAGCCCACTGTCACACATTTTGTGACAGTGGGCTACGACCCCTTTGTCACGTGTCGCGTCACTCCGCGGACTTGAGGGCGCCGACCATGTCAATCTTGTCCAGCGCGCGATTGGTGATGAGGTTCACGATCAGCGTGAACGCAAAGGCCATGGCCGCCGCGATCACGTACGTGAGCGGGCTCACCACCACGTCGAAGTACAGCGACGGCATGCGCAGGATCGTTGTGAGGCTGCGGGCCAGCACATAGCCCACGGGCAGGCCGATGGCCACGCCAATCGCCGTAAGGATGAGCGTCTCCTTGTTGATGTATCCGTGCACCTCGGGGGGCTTGAAGCCCAGCACCTTGAGGGTGGCCAGCTCTCGGGCGCGCTCGGAGATGTTGGTGTTTGACAGCGTGAAGACCACCGTGAACGAGAGCGCCGCGGCAAGAATGATAACCACGTAGACCACGGTATTAATCAGCGTGAACGCACTCGAGAAGTCATTCACCAGCTTCTGCGTGGAGAGCACCGAGAGGAAGCGCCCGTCCTCGGAGAGACGCTCCGAGAAGGCCACTTGCTCGTCTGCCGTCCCCGTGAGGTGCGCGAGCACGCCGTTTGCCTCAAAGTCCCTCCCAAACGCCTCCTCGTAGGCGTCCTCGGTCATGAAGAGCGTGTTGCTCAGGTAGTTGAGTGCCACGGCCCCCGGCTCCGCTTCGCCCTCGGCGAGTGTGGAATCCTGCAGCGCAAGCTCGTCCCCCGGCGAGAAGCCCATGACCTGCTCGGCGTTCTTGGTGATGACCGCGCCCTCGCTCTCGAGCGAGATCTCTGTCCCTGACTCCTCCGCGAGCCGCACGTAGCTGTCAAGGCTCTCGCCCTCGGGCACCACCATGAGCTGCACGGTCTCGCTGTCGTCTCCATAGCTCACGGTGAGGCTGTCAATGTAAACCCGCACCAGGTCAGAGACCTCGTCGCTGGCAAGAAGCTCCTCGCTCACGGCCTCCAAGTCGTCCGCGCTCGTAACCGCCATGAGGTCGTAGCGAATCACGCCCGCGTCCCCGTACTGACGCGGCGAGAGCGAGATCACCGTGTCCCGGATGCCAAAGCCTGTGACGAGAAGCGCCACGCAGCCCCCGATGCCAAGCGTCGTCATGAAGAAGCGCTGCTTGTAGCGGAAGAGGTTCCTTGCCGTCACCTTTCCGAGGAAGCTCAGGCGCCGCCAGAGCGGGCCAATGTGCTCAAAGAGGATGCGAGAGCCGGCCTTGGGGGCCTTGGGCCTGATGAGGGAGGCCGGCGTCTCGCGCATCTCGTGCCGGCAGGTAAGGGCCGTTGCCCCCACGATGCCCACGATGAAGAGGACGAGCGAGACCAGCGAGTATATGGCGTCAAAGCCGTAGCTGAAGCTCGGGAGCGCGTACATCGTGGCAAAGATGCGGAAGATGATCGTTGGCAGCACCACAAAGCCCAGAAGGGTGCCGATGAGCCATCCCACGAGGCAGGCGGATAGCGCGTAGAACACGTACTTGGAGAGGATGCGCGCTCGACCATACCCGAGCGCCTTATAGATGCCAATGAGCCCGCGCTCCTCCTCCACCATGCGCGTCATCGTGGTGAGGCTCACGAGCACCGCCACGATGAAGAAGACGATGGGCAGCACGGTGCCGAGCGCCTCGATCGAGGAGGCGTCGGAGTCAACGCTTGCGTAGCTCGAGAGGCTCGAGCGGTCCTGCACGTACCAGGTGGCGTCGGGCAGCTCCGCGATCTCCTCGCGCGCGTCGGCGATCTCTGCCAGCGCGTCCTCTCGTTCCTGCTCAAAGGTGGCGCGCCCCTCGTCGAGCTCCGCCTGCCCGTCGGCGATCTCCGCCAGGGCTTCGTCGAGCTGGGCCTGCGCGTCAGCCAGCTGCGCCAGGGCCTCGGCGCGCTGCTGGTCGAGCTCGGCCTGGCCCTCCGCGAGCTGGGCGCGGCCGTCCGCAATCTGCTGGGCGCTCTCGGCGAGAAGGACGCGCGCGGCCTCGAGCTGGTTGTAGGCGTCCCAGAGGTCCTGCCATCCCTGGTCGATGGCCGCCTGCTGCGTGGCAAACTCCGCCTCCACGGCGCTTCTCGCCTGGTCGATGGCCTGCTCGAGCTGCAGCAGGCCCTCCTCGGCCTGTGCGAGGCCGGCGGCCGCCTGGACGCGTCCGCTCGCGAGCGCCGCGGCGTTCTGTCCGTCCGGGGCGTCGGCGCTGCCGAAGGAGACAATCTGCTCGATGCCCTCCTGGTAGCCGGCATAGGTGTCTCGCTGGGCCTGCAGGCCGTCGCGCTGGGTCTGCAGGCCGCCAAGCTCCTCGTTTTGGGCGGCAAGCGTCTCCTCGAGCTCCTGCCGCCTGGCAAGGAGTTCGGCGAGCTCAGGCGCCTCCGGGTCGGTTTCCTGGAGCTCCTCAATTCTGTCCGCAACGTCCGTAAGCTCGGCTTCGTTTGCCTCGATGGCCGTTCCGAGCTCACCGATCTTCTCGTCAAGTAGCGCGAGCTGCTGGTCCGCCGAGGCAAGCTGCCCCTCAAGGAGCGACGAGAAGGGCGCGAGCGCCTCAGACGCCTGAGCGAACACGTCCGCATAGGCGGCGGTGGCCGCCTCCACGGCCTCCTCGTCTTCCGGGTCCACGGCAACGACGGCCGCCCAGGCCTCGCGCGCCTGGCCCGCCAGCGCGCCGAGCCCCATGTCCGTGCCCATCATTCCCTTGAGCGCGGCCGCAATCTGGTCCAGGCCCGCGGCAACGCTCTCCGCGTTGTCGTCGAGCCCTTCAATGGTCTTTGGCAGCGAGTCAACGGCAGCCTGGGCCTGGTCGCGCTGCGCCTCGAGGTCGCCAATCGTCACGCCGTCCGCGATCTCGATGCCGCTCACGTTCTCCCGTGCGGCATCGAGAGCCGCCTGGCCGTCACGGAGCTGCTGCTCGGCGCCCGGCAGCGCCTCCTCGTATGCGGCGAGCCCCTCCTCGTACTCGGCGAGGCCCTCCTCGTATTCCGCAGCCCCGTCCTCGAGCTCGCGGCGGCTCTCGTCTATCGTGGCCTGCGCGTCGTCGAGCTGCGCCAGGGCATCCTCGCGCTGCTCGTCCAGCTCGCGCTGACCGTCTGCCACCTCCGCGCGCCCCTCGTCAAGCTCGCGCTGGGCGTCGTCGAGCTCCGCCTCGGCATCCGCCAGCTCCTCGAGCGCCTCCGCCTCGGCATCGTCCACCTCGGCATTTGCGTCTGAGCGGATCTGGTCGCCGCGGGCGCGCTCGCGCTCGGCGCGGGCGTCCTCCACGCTCTGGAACACCTCGTCGACGATCTGCTCATACTCCCCCGAGTAGCACAGCGGCGCCTCGGCTCCCCCGACCGCGAGATAGGCCACCGTGTAGACGCTCGGGTCGATGACGTTGTCCGCCGTCACGAAGAACGAGTACTGCGAGCCGCCGCTCGAGCGGAACGACATCACGCCCTCGCCCGCGTTGATCTCCATCGGGTCGAGCACCACGCCGCAGATCACGTAGTCGCGCCGCTCAAAGACCTCGGTCGCGTCCTCATCGTCGTCATCAGAGCCGCGGAAGGTCACGGTGTCCCCCAAGCTGAGACCCGCGTCGTCCAGATAGCGCCTGGTCACGGCTATCTGGTCCGCGCGTTCGGGGAGGCTCCCCTCCAGAAGCAGGGGCTCGTTCATCCCGGAGGGCGAGAGCGCCTTGACGTCCACCTTCTCGGCCGCGGAGCCAACCGTGGCATAGACGGTCTCCACCCAGCCGCCCTCCGCTACGTCCACGCCATCCAGCGCCGCGAGCGCCGCCACGTCCTCGTCCGTGAGGCCCAGGGTGGACTGCACGCGCACGTCAAAGAGGTTCTGCTCGTCAAAGAACGCGTCAGCCGAGTTGCGCAGGTCAACGCACGCGGCGCGCAGACCCACGAGCATGGTCACGCCAAGCGCCGTGATGGTCACGAGTGCCAGAAAGCGCTTGAGGCTCCCGCGCACGGTGCGCGAGATCCCCTTGGCAAACGCCGTGTTCGCTTTCGGGCGGGCGGACATGGTCTACCACTCGATCTCTGAGATGGGTTTTGGCGCCGGGTTTGTGGTCATCGACGTGACCCGGCCGCTCTTGAAGCGGATGAGGCGGTCGGCCATGTCTGCGAGCGCCGCGTTGTGCGTGACGATCACGATCGTGATGCCCTCGCGGCGCGAGGTGTCCTGGAGCAGCTGGAGTATCTGCTTGCCCGTCTGGTAGTCGAGGGCGCCGGTGGGCTCGTCGCAGAGCAGCAGCTTGGGGTTCTTGGCCAGGGCGCGCGCGATGGAGACGCGCTGCTGCTCGCCGCCGGAGAGCTGCGCCGGGAAGTTGTTCAGGCGCTCAGCGAGGCCCACCTTGGCCAGCGTGTCCGCCGGGTCCAGGGAGTCCGGGCAGATCTGGGTTGCCAGCTCCACGTTCTCGAGCGCGGTGAGGTTGGGGACGAGGTTGTAGAACTGAAAGACAAACCCCACGTCCGCGCGACGGTACAGCACGAGGTCGTTCTCGCCAGCGTTTGAGATGTCACGGCCGTCGACCGAGACCAGACCAGAGGTGGCGCTGTCCATGCCACCAAGGATGTTGAGCGCCGTGGTCTTGCCCGCACCCGAAGCGCCCAGAATCACGGCGAGCTCGCCCTTCTCCACGACAAAGCTCGCCCCGTCGAGCGCGTTGATCTTTGCAGACCCGCTACCGTAGCTGCGAACCACGTCCCTGAACTCGATATAGGCCATCGTCGCCCCCGATAATCAAAGCCCTCGATTACTCGACAGCGTGTTGTCTAAATTGAAGTATACTGAGGGTACCCAGCGAGAAGAACACCCGCTCGACACCCTTCCCGCAATTGTCGAGCCCTCCTTCTCGCATCCACATCTCCGGAGGCATCGATGAGGAAGCAGCCGCAGGTCACCGAGCAGACGCGTTCCAATCTTCGCCAGGCGTTCTGGGAGCTCTACGCGGAGAAACCCGTCGAGAAGATCTCTGTGCGAGAGATCACCGACCGCGCCGGCTACAACCGCGCGACCTTCTACCTCTACTATCACGACGTCTACGAGCTCTTGGACGAAATTGAGTCAATGGTGCTAGGCAACATCGAGCGCCTGGTGAACGAGCGCCTGCTCAAGGGCGAGAAGCTCGAGTTCTCGCAGCACATGAGCCTCATTCTGCGCCTTGCACAGCGCTCACGCGACTACACGCGCGTACTTCTCGGCCCGCACGGGGACCCGGCGTTCTCTGACCGGCTCAAGGAGATCATCAGCCCGCTCGTGGATCGCTTCTTCCTACCCGAGGCGGAGCTGGACGAGCAGGCGCGGCGCGTGGTGCGCGAGTTCTACCTCTCCGGCATCCTCGCGATCATCCGCGCGTGGACCGCCGAGGAGAGCCCCATGCCCATCGACCAACTCATCACCCTGCTCATGCAGATGGTCCTGTAGGGACTCTTCCAGGGGGCGAGCGCGCCCCCTGAACAGGCTAACGCTCGCTAAAGAAGGCGAGGGCAATGGCGCCCGGGCCCACGTGCGTTCCGATCGTGGCACCAACAGAGGCGATGGGCAGGCGGTCCTCGGTGACCTTGTCCTCCCAGATGACGCGGTTGTCCTCGAGGTACTTACGGAGCAGCTTGTCGGAGAGACCGGTGTAGCCAAGAAGGATCGGCATGGAGAAGTCGATGCCGCGCTTCTCTACCTGTTGGTGCAGCTGGTTTCGGCCGTTCTTTGAGCCGCGGGCCTTGCCGAGCATCACGACCTCGCCGTCCTCCACGCCCACGACGGGCTTGATGGAGAGCACCTCGCCGATCATGCCCACGCTCTTGGGGATGCGGCCGCCGCGACGCAGGTACTCCAGCGTGTCGAGAAGCGCGAGCAGGCAGACGCGGTCGACCGACGCCGCGACCTTCTCGGCAATCTCCGCCGCGCCGAGGCCCTCGTCGGCAAGGCGCAGCGCGTAGAGCACGAGCAGGCTCTCGCCGATGGTGACGCTCTTGCTGTCGACAACATGAACCTCGGGATAGTCCGCGGCTGCGGTGACGGCGCTCTGGTAGGTGCCCGAGAGCTTGGAGGAGAGCGTGATCACCACGGCCTCGTCCCCGGCCGCGCGGACGTCCTCAAAGGCCTGCTGGAAGACATAGGGCGTGGCCTGGCTCGTCTTGGGGAGCTCATCGCTCTCGATGAGCATCTCATAGAAGCGGTCGTTGGTGATGTCCACGCCGTCGGCGTAGGTGGTGGCCCCAAACGTGATGCTCAGCGGAATCACGGTAACGCGGGGGTCAACCTCGCCGGGAAAATCAACGCCGGAGTCTGCGATGATGCGAACGGCCATGACGCTTCCTTTCTTTGGGTGCCGTCGGGACTACTCGCGTCCGATGGCCTTGAGCTTCTCGAGAATGTGATTGAGCGAATCGTACATCTGAAGGCGCTGGCGCAGGGCAAGCTCTCCGCCCGCCTCATCGAGGACTCGGCGAATGATGTCGTCGAGCGGACGCGCCGCCTCGAGGCCCCTCTCGGTAAGGCGCACGGGCACACGGTACTTTGCCCCCTCGCCCTCCTCGTTGCCCACCTCAACAAAGCCATCCTCGGCGAGATGCGCGATGGTGCGAGACATCGCGGCTCGGCTCACGTCGATCATGCGCGCAAGCTCGGAGGCAGTGAGCCCCTCGGGATGTTTGACGAGGTAATAGAGGCACATGACGTCGGATCCGCGAAAGCCCAGGCGATGCGCCTCGGCGGTCTTGATGCGCTGGATCTCTTTGTTGAGAGCGCTGATGATGCCCACGAAGTCCTCGAACCGAGACTCACCCACGACGCCCTCCTCATTGCACCTTATGGCCCCCACAGTACTGGCGAAGTTGTTACCCTGTCAACATTTTAGCGGGCTCTCCATATCCCCTCTAAAATGAGAGACTGTACACAGCCGTCATGTTTCCCGCGATGGGAGCCAAGTATGACGGCCATGTACAGCCGCCCGTCTTATCCACGGAAGGATTACACCCTGAACCTCTTCGATTACCTCGACACGCGCCTCGAGACCTTTGACGAGGCCCCGCTGACCCCCGTGGACTCCGCAGCGCTCTCCCAGTTCTGCATGGTCCGCGGCGAGGGCATCATACCGGCGGCGCGCAACCGCGCCAACGGGCTCGTCGATCGACTCCACGCGCTGGTAACGAGGCCGGCTCACTTCTCTGACCTCCACAGGGCGGAGAACTACGACGGCCTGTTCTGCGGCCTTGCCCCGGGAGACGTCAGGCGCGAGCTCGCGGCCCTTGCGGCAAGCCCGCGCTTTCGCGACCTTGAGCTGCGTGACTACGCCTCCGTCTTTGACGAGAAGAGCAACACGCAGTTTGCCGCCATCACGTTTGTGTGGCGCTCCCCCACGGCGGCGAGCAACAACTTTGCCTACATTGGGTTTCGCGGGACGGACGACTCCTTCACCGGATGGCGCGAGAACTTTGAGATGGCCGTGGACCCGCCTGTTCCGGCTCAGCGCCTCGCCGCCGAGTACCTCGTCTCGGTAGCCCGTCACCTGCCCCGCCGCCTGTACGTGGGCGGCCACTCCAAGGGCGGCAACCTTGCCACGTACGCGGCGCTACGAGCCCCGGAGGAAGTCCGGACTCGCTTCGCGGGGGTGTTCGATCACGACGGGCCCGGCTTCAAGCAGGGTTTTCTCTCTGAGAGGGACTTCGAGCCCGTTCTTGGCGTCACCCATCGCATGGTTCCGGAGGAGTCCGTTGTGGGCATGCTGATGGAGACGCCGGTGCCCACGCGCGTGGTCAGGAGCTCCGCGCATGGGCTTGACCAGCACAACGTCTTCACCTGGGAGGTTGAGGGCGAGGACTTTGCGGATGCGGAGCGCTTGGGCAGCTCAGCGGTGTTCACGCACGAGGTCATGTCCGAATGGCTCGCCTCGCTCGGCGAAGAGGAGTTGCCGCGCGTTGTGGACGCCCTGTTCAAGGCCATCGAGGCGTCCGGCGCGAGAAGTGCGGGCGAGGTCATCTTCAGCGGGCAAAACGCGCCGGCGCTTCTCGGCGAGGCCGCCCGCAACATCGATCAGGAGTCGCGGGACGTCCTGCTGCCGGCGCTCAAGAAGCTCGCCGCCGCCGTGGCACGTGCCGGCGTGCGGGGAATCACCGGGCGGCT
The DNA here is from genome assembly GCA_944321385.1 of uncultured Atopobiaceae bacterium. Lineage (GTDB taxonomy): Bacteria > Actinomycetota > Coriobacteriia > Coriobacteriales > Atopobiaceae > Thermophilibacter. Next base: position 18,146 of record CALULC010000010.1, on the reverse strand, counting down.
CTAGGGCCCAGCGGCCAGAGGGACGAGAAGGGCGGAGCGCTCGAAGCGCCCCGCCCTACCGGGGAGTCTGTTGACCTGATTGCTAGTCGTCGTAGCGGTCGTCATCGCGATCGTCGTCACGATCGTCATCGTCGTCGCGGTCGTCATCTCGGTCGTCATCTCGGTCGTCGCGGTCGTCGTCGCGATCGTCGTCACGGTCGTCAGCGTCGTCGCGGTCGTCGTCGCGGTCGTCAGCGTCGTCGCGGTCGTCGTCCCAGTCGTCGCGATCGTCATCGCGGTCGTCGTCCCAGTCGTCGCGATCGTCATCGCGGTCGTCAGCGTCATCGCGGTCGTCAGCGTCGTCGTCACGATCGTCCACGTCATCCCAGTCGTCATCGCGATCGTAGCGGTCCTCGTGCCAGTCATCCCAGTCGTCGCGATCGTCCCAGTCGTCGTTCCCGTCGATGTCGGCCTCAAGGACCTTCCCCGTGCGCGCGTCGACCTCGTACTCGTACTCAACGCCACCCGACGTAAACTCGAGCTCGTAAACGCCGTCGTCAAGCTCGTACTCGTGATCGTTGAACGAGGCCTCCGTGAGCCCCAGCTGCGAGAGCACGATGTCCTTTGCCGCATCGATTCCTATGTAGCCGCGCTCGTCCAGCTGGTCAGGAGCAACGGCGAGCGCATCGGACTCAAGCCCAAAGCCGTCCACGGTCGTCCTCACGTCGCCCTCGATGCCGTCAAGGAACTCCTCACCCGGATACTCGGAGCCCTGCTGCAGCTTGACGACGATGTTGCGATCGTGGCCGCCCACGGTCTCGTTGAAGTGGCCCGCCTCGTAGATCTCGGTCACAAGGTCGGAGACAACGACTCTGCACTCCTTCCCCTCGTAGTCCGCGTACCCATCAACGATTCCGCGTCCGTCGTCGTTCACGCCCTCGACCTTGGTGACGAGGCCGTTGTCGTCGTACTCAATCTCGATCTCGGGGTTGACGCTCAGAAGCAGGGCGCCGGCGGTTCGAACGGTCGAGCTCTCGCCGGTGCTCCCCGCGGGCTGGTTGTCTGCGGTGGCGGCGGGGGTTGCCCCACATCCCGCGAGAACGGCGGCGAGGGCGACGCCCATCGTGGCGGTGGCGAGGATGCTCTTCAGGCTCGTGGTCTTCATGGTGTCCTCCTTGGGTCTTGTGAGCCGTTCTTTTGCCTTGCAGTGAGAGGTTGCGTGGGCTTCTTCCCAAAACCGGGGTCGACGGAAAACTTTTTCTGGTGGCTAGTCGTCGTCATCGTCGTCGCTGTCGTCGTCATCGTCGTCGCTGTCGTCATCATCGTCATCGTCGTCATCATCATCGTCGTCGCTGTCGTCGTCATCGTCGTCCCAGTCGTCGCCCGCGCCGTAGTCATCGTCCCAGTCGTCGCCCGCGCCGTAGTCGTCATCGCCCCGGTCGTCGTCATCATCAGAAGGCGCCACAACCTCAGGAGCGGGCTCGGGCACTGTCTCTTTCGCCGGAGGTTCCGTCGTTCCTGGTGCAGCCGTATCGGCAGGGCTGCCCTCCCGCCCGGTCACGACGACCCGGTGGTCAAGATGCACCTCAAGTTCAATCACGAGCCTGTCCTCAGTAGCGGTCTTCCAGCCCTCGTCGTCGGACTCCACGGAAATCTCGATGCGCCCGCCGTCCTCGAGGTAGCCTTGGTCCTCCGCTCGGTCCGCCAGGTCGTCGGATACCTCGTCGACCGTACGGCCGTAGTACGCAAAGTTCTCGATGAGCCGCCTGCCGTCGTCGTTCTCGCCCTCAAGCGCAACGACGCGATCAAAGCGGTTTACGTCAATCTCAACCTCGGGGTTGATGCTCATGCGCACCGTTCCTATAGGCGTCTGCCAAACCGCAAGCCCACCTATCACGGCAGCGCACAGACACGCCGCCGCAAGCACCGCAACGAGTCGGGTTCGGCGCCTCCTCCGCGGCGCCGCGTCAAACGCAAGCACGCCGTCGTCAAAGGTCACCACGGCCCCGAGCGTCTGCCCCACCTCATACCCGAGGTTGGGCACCCTCAGCAACCTGCCCCTCTCGTCGAGGACCAGCGCATACGCGGGATGGCACTCCATGACGAGGTACGTCATCGCGCACCACCTCCTTCCGGCACGATCTTTCGCAGGTGGCCGCGAATGATCTCGAAACCGTTGGTAAAGGCGAGAAGCACCGCCACGAGATACCTGCGATGTCGCTCGATCGTCTTTCTCTCCACCCCAGACCCTGCCGCAAGCTCGGCCATGGGAAGCTTCCCGGTTCTCTCCAGACGCTCGAGCAGCTCGGGATTGCTTCGCGCGTGATGGAGGACCTGCTGGCAGGCAACGAGCGTCCGCTCCTGCTTGGGACAGTTCTCGGAGACGTCGAGTAGCGTCAACCCAAAGTCGGAGAGCCTCTCAACGAAGTCGGCTATCTCGCGCCTTGAGGCCTCCCTCGTCTGACGCTCCCCTATCTCATCGCGATCCGAGGCAAGGGTCTCGACGATGGTCCTCTCGTCCTCGTCATCTGAGGCAGACCTCCGCTCGTCAATCGACAGGACGTCGGCGTGCCGCCGCTCCCTGCGCGCAAAGTCTATGAGCCTGTTGCGGATGGCCGTCGCCGCAAGCGGGATGAAGGCGCCTCGCGCCTTGTCGTACGCCATCACTGCCTCATGGAACGCGAACATGGCAATCCCCAGCTCGTCGTCTCTTCCCTCCTGAGGAGGACGCCCCATGAACTTGGCGGTCTCCGACTTTATGAAGGGCAGGTAGTCCCTCACGAGATCATCGGCACTTCTTGGGTCGCGCTTGGCGGAGGCGACCCTTGCGATCAAGTCCCCGTTCCGTCTCATCACGTCCTCCTAAGCAATAGAAATACGAGAGGCCGACCCACGTTTTGGGGTAACGGCGAAAAAAGTTCAAAGGACCAGCGTAAAGGGCACGGTCGACGCAAATGTAATCGCCGGGTAAGGCCCGGCGAAAGGTTCCCTGCCGCGCGAGCGCCAAAAGGCGCACAATGAGGGGGCCGTCCTACCCGTCCTCGGCCCGCGTGAGGAGGCGAGCTTCCAAACCATGCCCGCGCCACTCGACATCCTGCACGACGTCTTTGGCTACGAGAGCTTCCGGCCGCACCAAGCGGAGATCGTGGACGCCGCGCTCTCCGGGCGAGACGTGCTGGCAGTCATGCCCACCTCAGCGGGGAAGTCCATCTGCTACCAGGTGCCCGCGCTCCTGCTTGACGGCCTCACGATCGTGGTGTCGCCGCTCATCTCGCTCATGGCGGACCAGGTTGGCGCCCTGCACCAGATGGGCGTGGCAGCCGCCTGCCTCAACTCAACCCTCACAAGCTCCGAGCGCCTCGAGGTGCTGCGCGCCGTGGCCGCGGGCGCGGTGAGGCTGCTCTACGTTGCCCCGGAACGCCTTGACGACCCGGCATTCGTCGACGCGACAACGGCGCGCGGCGTCAGCCTTCTCGCCGTTGACGAGGCGCACTGCATCTCGCAGTGGGGCAACGACTTTAGGCCCAGCTATCAGCGGATCATTGAATTTCTGAACGCCCTGCCCGCGCGCCCGCCCGTGCTGGCGCTCACCGCCACCGCCACGCGAGCCGTGCGAGAGGACATCCGCAGGGCACTGGACCTGCACAACCCACTCGTTATTCTCGCCAGCTTTGATCGTCCCAACCTGCTCTTCTCCGTAGAGCGCCCGCGCGGGCGCACAGAGAAGGACCGTACGCTCGTGGCCTTCTGTCGCGAGCGCGCGGAGCGCTCCGGCATCATCTATTGCTCGAGCCGTCGTGCCGTGGAGGAGGTCTGCGAGATGCTGCGCGACGAAGGGCTTGCCGCGACGCGCTACCATGCCGGGCTCTCGGCAGGTGAGCGCGAGCGCACCCAGGACGACTTCCTCTATGACCGTGAGCGAGTGATGGTTGCGACCAACGCGTTTGGCATGGGCATCGACAAGTCAAACGTGAGCTACGTGGTCCACTACAACCTGCCGCTCTCCCTAGAGAACTATTACCAGGAAGCCGGGCGTGCGGGACGAGATGGTACCCGAGCCGAATGCCTGCTGCTCTACTCCCCCGGAGATGTCCACACCGCGGAGTTTCTGCTCTCCCGGAGCGAGCCGCGCGAGGACCTGACCATCGAGCAGCGAACCCTTCTCTCCGAGCGCGACGCCGAGCGTCTTCGCCAGATGGTCTTCTACGCCACCACCACGGACTGTCTGCGAGCTCACATCCTGCGCTACTTTGGAGAAGAGGCCCCCTCGTACTGCGGAGCATGCGGAAACTGCCTCGCCGACTTTGAGGAGGTGGATGCCACAACGGAGGCGCTCAAGGTGGTGAGCTGCGTGGCGCGGATAGCCCAGCGAGGGCGTTCGGCGGGAGCCGCCATGATCGTTGACGTGCTGCGCGGATCGCGCGGCGAGCGAGTGCGCCAGCGCGGCTTTGACACGCTCTCCACCTACGGCATCATGGCAGACGTGCCAGCAGCTCGCGTGCGCGCCATCCTCGATGAACTCGTCTTTCGCGGGGTGCTCGAGCGCACGGGAGGGGACTATCCCACGATTGGGCTCACCGGCGCGTCAGGCGCCTTCCTGCGCAGAGAGGCGCCGTGGGGCCAGGCGTTTACCCTGAAGGTTGCCCGCGAAAAGCCGCGCGTTGCGCACCCACCTGTCGCGCCCGCAAAGACGCGCGCAGCCACCGACGTCTCCGAGCTGGATGACGCGGGCCAAGAGCTCTACGGGAGGCTCGCCGCGTTGCGCGCCAGCCTCGCACATGAGCAAAACGTGCCAGCATACATCGTCTTTTCCAACGCGTCGCTGATAGACATGTGCGCCAAGCGCCCGCGGACGCGTGAGGAGTTTCTCGACGTCTCGGGCGTTGGCTCCAAAAAGGCAGAGCTCTACGGCGCGGCATTTCTCACCGAGATAAATGCCTAGCCCCTGGGCAGTCAAAATGAGGCGGTCCTTGGCTCTCCGGGATGGAGAAATCCGGTCGAGGCAGTATTTTGGCCCTCCGGTGTCACTTTGGGCCTCGTTTGTGTGGGTAAGTGCACAAGACAACCTCAGGCAGACCTGCTGTGCCAAGGTTTTCCCAGTTGGTTTTGGGTCAAAAACAGGCCAGGCGGCTCCTTCGGCAAAATGAGTCACACAAACGAGGCGAAAAGTGACACCGGATCCTCGTTTTGCTGCCTCTTAGAGCTCAACGGAGTACAGAGACTTGTAACTTGCGCCCTCGGAGGAAAGAATGCTGCGGAACAGCGTGACGCAGCGAGCCTCGTCCGACGTTGGAAACACCAGGTCACCCAACTCGCCGCGGGGTAGGCGGACACGGCGGGCCAACGTGACGTGCGGCAGGAAGGGCTTCTCATCAAACGAAAGACCTCGGTCTGCGAGCGCGCGACGCAGGCGCTCAGCGAGAGAGCCCAGCTCGTCCGTGAGGCGAATTCCCAGCCAAAGCGTCCTGTTTGCACCACCACCAAACGTCCCCAGCCCATCCACGGCAAGACTAACGGGACCGGCGTTGGCACTCACCTCATCCAAAGCGGCCATCGCGGCGCGCACCTCGGCCTCGCAGAGCTCTCCAAGAAAGGCCAGCGTAAGATGATGGTTGCCCTCGGGCACAAACCTGCCCGAACAGGTGGCGGCAAGCTGCCTCGAGAGCTCGGAGACCTCACGGGAAAACCCCGCCGGCAGCTCCAAAGCAACAAACGCCCTCATACGGCCCTCCCAAGAAAAGCTCCGCTCGGGGTCACTTCTTTCAGTATTAACATCGCAGCACGCGTGACGTGCCATAATAATGCTAACCGAAACGAGAGGAGCGTCTATGTTCTGTCGGTCGTGCGGCGCCCAAAATGTCGACGGCGCCATGTTCTGCGCATCGTGCGGAGCACCGCTTTCAAACGCGAACAGCCATGATCAAGGCCCTACCCCCGGCCCTACCCCTGGCCCCTTCCCCCCAACTACCCCACCCAAGCGCGAGCCGGTCAGCGTCGGAGCGGTCATCGGGACGGTTCTCTCCGCACTCATTGTGGTGTCGCTCATCTTCCTGCCATGGATGAGCCTGGGCGCGGTTCCAAGGGCATTCGTTGATGACCTCGAGTCGTCCTCAGAAGACATGGACCAGGCCATGAGCGGCCTCAGCCGGAGCGAGCGCGAGCGGCCCATCTTAGGGGACATGAGCGTAGAAGACCTCGTAGAGCTTGCCTCTTCGCTTAAGGCGGACTATGCGACCTTCGAGGCGGGCGCGCTCACGTCCCAGGTTTCTGAACTGCTCACGGAGATTGATGAGATTCCCGACTTCCAAGCCCTCGACGTGTCTCTCGAGCCCATCGCAGAGGCGCTTGACACGGCCACTCCCATCAGCGCGGGAACCGGCATCGCCGCCCTCGTTGCAGGGGCGCTCTGCCTGGCGGCCAACATCTCCTACCTCGCCAGCGGGAGAAGGCCGGCACTTCGCGTGGTGACGATTGTGACGTTTGCCCTCGTCGCCGTTATCGGAATCGCCTGGATTATTGGCTGCATGGTTGCAAACGGCCTGATATCCTCCGCTTTCCTCTCACTCGTGAACACCGGAGAGCTGTTCGAAAGCGCACCCCTCTCCTTCTCCCTCACCAAAACGATAGATGCCCTCCTGACGCACGCCATCTCGTTCCCGTTCTTCTCGATGTCGCTGGGCGCTGTCGCCGCGATCGCGCTCGCCCTCGTGGGCGTTGTGGCAAGCACGCTCCCCACGCGCAAGGCGCAGTGATAGGGGGTCGTCTCGGGCTTCCCACCCCAGGCCTCTAGCCAGAAAAGCGGCCGCGGCTCCGTCTTGGAACCGCGGCCGCCCTGCGTTGCGCAATGTTGCCTTGGTGGCCTAGCCCTGGCGATAGTGGGCGAAGAAGTCCGCGAGGTCCGTCATCGCCTCGCGCAGCACGCCCATGCGCGGCAGGTAGACGATGCGGAAGTGGTCGGGCTCCGGCCAGTTGAAGCCGCCGCCGCGCGTGATGAGGATGTGCTTCTCGTGCAGCAGGTCCAAGGCAAACTGCTCGTCGTCGGTGATGTTGAACTTCTTGACGTCGATCTTGGGGAAGATGTAGAACGCCGCCTTGGGCTTCACGGCCGTGATGCCGTCGATGTCGTTGAGCGCCTCGTAGACGAAGTTGCGCTGGTCGTAGATGCGCCCGCCGGGCTCCACGTAGCGCTCCACGCTCTGATAGCCGCCCAGCGCCGTCTGAACGATGGACTGCGCCGGCACGTTGGAGCACAGACGCATGTTGGAGAGCATGTTGATGCCGTAGATGAAGTCTTTCATGCAGCGCTTGTTGCCCGAGAGAATCATCCAGCCAATGCGGTAGCCGGCCACCATGTGGGACTTGGACAGGCCCGAGAAGGTGACGCACGGCAGGTCGGGCGCGAGCGAGGCGATGGAGATGTGCTTGTAGCCGTCCATGCACAGGCGGTCATAGATCTCGTCCGAGAAGATCATGAGCTGGTGGCGCCGCGCGATCCCTACGATCTGCTCAAGCACCTCGCGCGGGTAGACGGCGCCCGTGGGGTTGTTGGGGTTGATGATGACGATGGCCTTGGTGTTGCTCGTGATCTTGGACTCCATGTCCGCGAGGTCGGGGCACCACTCGGCCTCCTCGTCGCAGAGGTAGTGCACGGCAGTGCCACCAGCGAGCGTGGCGCAGGCGGTCCAGAGCGGGTAGTCGGGGCTGGGAATGAGGATCTCGTCACCGGTGTTGAGCAGGACGTTCATGCAGAGCTGAATGAGCTCGGAGACGCCGTTTCCGGTGTAGATGCCATCCATGCTCACGTTGGGAAGGCGCTTGAGCTGGGCGTACTGCATGATGGCCTTGCGCGCCGAGAAGAGTCCACGGGAGTCCGAATAGCCCTCGCAGTCGGTGAGCTGGTGACGCATGTCGTGAACGACCTCGTCGGGGGCGCGGAAGCCAAACGGCGCGGGGTTGCCGATGTTGAGCTTGAGGATGCGCAGGCCCTCGTCCTCCATGCGGGCCGCCTCGTCGGCCACGGGGCCGCGGACGTCGTAGAGGACGTTGTCGAGCTTGGAAGACTTCTTGAACTCTCGCATGATGGGACTCCCCTTTTTGGCGGTGGCTTGACGAACAGTCTGGTGCGCGGTCTCAGGCCGCGCGGCGGCTCGCTGCCCTCCTGACCTCAGCCATTCCGGGTCAACGTCCAGCATCGTGGCGAGAAGCGCCATCACATCCTGACGAGGCGTGACCTTGCCACTCACGTACTGGCTGACCTGGCTCTTTCCGAGCTTTTCTCCGCGCGCGGCAGCCGCATGGACAAGATCTGCCTGCTTGAGGCCGCGCTCTGACATGGCTTGGCGAAGCCGCTCGGCAAAGGTCTGCTGCGTCATCTCTCTCCTCTGTTCAATTTCTGGTCGAAATTGAACTTGTCGTTCGTGAGTTCAATTTCAGCCACTCTAGCACAAAACGAAATTGAACTCCACGAGAAGATCGTAGTTCTTGAATCGAGAATCTTGAACGCTGGGGCCGCAAAGGGCGGGCGGCGTCGCTTTTCTCGCCGTGCCGGCAGTTCTATCATCGTCTGAGGAGACCACGGAGGAGGCGTCATGCCACGAGAGACCAAGAAGGCCAAGGTCGAGCGCGCCGTTGAGGTGTGCCGGCGTCTGGACGAGAAGTACGGGCCCGTCGAGTGCTTTCTGGACCACGCAAACCCGTTTAGGCTCACGATTGCCGTGCTGCTCTCTGCGCAGACCACGGACGCGCAGGTCAACAAGGTGACGCCCGCGCTCTTTGAGCGCTTCCCCACGCCCGAAGCCATGGCCGCCGCCTCGCCCGAGGAAGTCGCGGAGTACATCCACAGCCTGGGGTTCTACAAGTCCAAGGCCAGGCACTGCGTGGAGTGCGCGCAGATGATCGTCTCCGAGTTTGGCGGCGAGGTGCCGCACACGATGGAGGAGCTCACGCGCCTGCCCGGCGTGGGGCGCAAGACGGCCAACATCGTGATGAACGTGGGGTTTGGCATCGTCGAGGGCATCGCGGTGGACACGCACGTCAACCGCATCGCGCATCGCCTCGCACTCTCGCCCAAGACGCACGAGAAGGAGCCGCTCAAGACCGAGCAGGATCTGCTGCGCCTGCTGCCGCGCGAGCTCTGGGGGCCGGTGAACCACCAATGGATCAAGCATGGCCGCGACACCTGCGTAGCACGCGGCCCGCACTGCGAAGGCTGCGTCCTCGAGGACATCTGCCCCAGCGCCCACCGCTGCTAGCCTGCGAGCACGCCTTGGTGGACTAGAGGTAGCGGCCGGTGACGCTCTCCGGGCAGGCGGCAACCTCCTCGGGCGTACCGGCACAGACGATGCGGCCGCCCTCCTCGCCGCCGCCGGGACCCATGTCGATCACGTAGTCCGCGTTGCGAATCACGTCAAGGTCATGCTCAATCACGATGACGGTGGCGCCCGCCTCCACGAGCCGCTGGAACACCGCGAGCAGCGCCTGCACGTCGAGCGGGTGCAAGCCGATCGTGGGCTCGTCAAAGACGAAGACGGCGTCGTCCTGCGCACGGCCCATCTCGCTCGCGAGCTTGAGGCGCTGCGCCTCGCCGCCGGAGAGCGCCGGCGTGGCCTCGCCGAGCGTGAGGTACCCCAGGCCCAGGTCGTGCAGCACCTGGAGTCGCGTGGCAACGCGTCGCAGGTCAGAACACGCGTCGAGCGCCTCGTCCACGGAGAGCGCCATCAGCTGCGGCAGCGTGAGGCCCGTGCCCGCAGGCTCGCCCTTGCGCGGGCGGCGAACGGCGTCCGCCGCCGCAGCATAGCGCGAGCCGCGGCAGTCCGGGCAGGGAATGTCCACGTCCGGCAGGAACTGCACATCAAGGGAGACCTCGCCCGTGCCGTCGCAGGTGGGGCAGCGCAGGCGCCCGGTATTGTACGAGAAGTCCCCCGCCTTGTAGCCAGCGGCGCGCGCTTCGTCGGTGCGAGCGTAGGCACGCCGTAGCTCGTCGTGGACGCCGGCGTAGGTGGCCACAGTGGAGCGCACGTTGATGCCGATCGGCGTGGCGTCGATGAGGTTTGCGCGGCGCACGCCCTCGGCGTCTACCCAGCGCACGTGTGCGGGCGGCCGCTCCCCCGCCGCCGCGGCGGAAAGCGCGGGCACCAGCGTCTCCAGCACGAGCGTCGTCTTGCCCGAGCCCGAGACGCCCGTCACCACCACGAGCCTCCCGCGCGGCACCTCCACGTGAAGCGGCCGCACGGTGTGCAGCGCCGACGTCTCCATCGAGATGGTACCGAGGTCGAACATCTCCTCGGCACCCGTCCGCGGCCGCGAGAGCACGTCCTTCTCGCCCGTGAGGAAGCCGCCGACGCGCGAAGCCGGGTCCGCCGCCACCTCGGCGACGCTCCCCTGGCAGATCACGCGCCCGCCATCCGCTCCCGCGCCGGGGCCCAGCTCGATGAGGTGGTCCGCCTCGGCGAGGATGCGCGCATCGTGGTCCACCATCACAACGGAGTTGCCGTCTGCCAGGAGGTCGCGCATGACGTCGAGAAGCCCGTCCACGTTGGCGGGGTGCAACCCGATGGACGGCTCGTCGAGCACGTAGAGCACGCCCGTCGTGCGGTTGCGCACAGCACGAGCCAGCTGCACGCGCTGGCGCTCGCCCGTGGAGAGCGTGGCCGCTGCGCGGTCGAGCGAGAGATAGCCCAGGCCCAGGTCCAGCAGGCGCCGAGCCGTGTGCTGGAAGGACTCGCAGATGCTCTCCGCCATGGGCCGCACGTCGTCCGGCAGCCCGGCGGGTACCGCGGCGACCCACGCCACCAGCTCGCCGAGCGTCATGGCCGTGGCGTCGGCAAGACCGATTTCCGCCACGCGCGGGGCGCGCGCCGCATCGGAGAGGCGCGTGCCGCCGCAGTCGGGGCAGGGCCCCTCCGTGAGGAAGCGGCTCATGCGCTTCAGCCCTTTCTCGTCCTTGACCTTGGCGAGTGCGTTCTCCACGGTGTAGACCGCGTTGAAGTAGGTGAAGTCCAGCTCGGCAAAGTCGTCGCCCTTCTTGGACTTGTAGAGGATGTGCTTCTTGACGGCGGGCCCGTGGAAGACGATATCGCGCTCCTCGGGCGTGAGCTCGCTAAACGGCACGTTGGTGCGCACGCCCATGGCGCCGCAGATTTGCTTCATGAGGTCCCACATGAGGCTGCCCCACGGCAGCACCGCACCGTCGTCGATGGAAATGGACTCGTCCGGCACGAGCGACGCCTCGTTGACCGTGCGCACCACGCCCGTGCCCTCGCAGGTGGGACATGCGCCGGTGCTGTTGAACGCAAGGTCCTCGGCGCCGGGGCCAAAGAACTTCTCGCCGCAGGCGGGGCAGGTGATGGGCTGGTCCGTTGCCACCGCCGTGGAGGGCGGGGCGTAGACGCCACAGTGCGGGCAGCGATGGTTGGCAACGCGCGAGAAGAGCAGACGCAGGCTGTTGAGCAGCTCGGACATGGTGCCGAAGGTGCTGCGCACGCCCGGCACCGCCGGACGCTGGTGGAGCGCCAGCGCAGCCGGCACGTAGCGGACGTCGTCCACGGCGGCGTGACTCGCCTGCGTCATGCGACGGCGCGTGTACGTGGAGAGAGACTCCAGGTAGCGGCGACTGCCCTCGGCATAGAGCACGCCCAACGCAAGCGAGCTCTTGCCGGAGCCGGAAACCCCGGCCACGCCAACGAGCTCGTTCAGCGGGATGTCTACATCCACGTCCTTGAGGTTGTGCACACGAGCGCCGCGCACCTCGATGTGGCTGGGCGCCGCGCCGCCGCGGGCGACCATGCTAGACCAGCTTGCCCTTGCAGTGGTCGACCATGTGCTGGATCATCTGCGCGGTCCAACCGATGTAGTCGCGACGACGGGCCTTGAGCTGGCCGTCCACGAGCTCGTCGAAGGACACCTTGATCTTGGCGAAGCGCGTCACGCGGGCGGGCTCCTCACGGGAGAGGCAGGTCTCCTCGACCTTGGCGCTGCCGAGTGCCATGAGAATCTTGGGGTTGTACATGACGTGCGCGTTGCCGTCGTCGTCCTGATAGGCGACGATGGCCTTGGTCACGCCGATCTGGTTGGCGGCGAGGCAGACGGCGTCCTCGATGGACGCGAGGGTGTCAACGAGGTCCTGAGCCACGGGGGCGTCCTCGGCGGTAGCGGGCTCGCACGGCACGGAGAGGACGGCGTCGTCCTTGACCAGCTCCTTGATCATGAGATTCCTTTCGGTTTTGGAAGCGGTGCTCACGCAATTATAGCGGGCGACGCCCCCTGCCATCGCGTTCCCCGAAAAGCGCCTCCTGCGCCGCACTTACGAGCGCGGACGCCTACACTGGAGACAAGGGATGGCGACGGATCGAAGGGCGGATCACCATGCGCGCTCCAACCATGCTCACACTGGCAACCATGGCACTTGTCGGCGCAATCTCCCTGGCGGGCTGCGCCGCGGCGCCCCAGGAGACACCAGACCCCGCAGCCGAGTCAGTGCCCGCGGCCGAGCCCGAGGATGCCGCGGAGACCGATCCGCGCCAGGAGGCGTACGGCCTCTACGCCCAGAAGGTCGCGGAGTATGTTGCCGCCTACGGGGAGCCGTCCTACGAGGGGCCGGCGGAGTCCACCTACGAGGTTCAGAAGGGCACCGGCCTCAACCTCGTCCTTCTCAGAGACTACGACGGAGACGGCATCGAGGAGCTCGTGCTCGGCCATCGCAACCCGGACGAGAGCGACCACATGAACCCCTACGTGGTGGAGGTCTGGGCGGTGGTCGACGGCGAGCTTGTCCTCGCGCTCGACGATCCCAACGCCTACCAGCACGGCCAGGACATCCTCACCGGCTTCGAGGACGCCACGCTCGACGGCGAACCCGTGGTGCTCACCACGATTTACGGCCCCTCGGAGGTCGGGGAGCAATCTGGCGGCGGCGCGTACGCGCTGAGGGACGGCAAGTTTGTCCAAGTCTTCTCCTACCTGCAGGAATACAGCTTCGACGGGAGCGTCAACACCTTCACCGTCAACGGGGAGCAGACCGACACCGACGGTTTTCTCGCTGCCATGGAACGCCCCGTGACAAGCGACTACTGGTCGCTCATGGGCTATGGCTCCGCCACGCCCGGCGAGGGCGTCACCCTGCACACCGTCCCGGAGACGGTCGCCGAGGCACAGCGCGTGATTGCCCTGCTCGAGGAGGCTGCCTCCGGCGAGAAGGACGACGACGCCGACACGCCCGCCTCGGCCTATGTCGCCGCGGACGTCTCCCAGGAGATCACCGTCGACGCCTATCAGGTTGGCTCCGGTTCCTGGGAGGAGACGAACCTCTGGGCCTATCCCCAGTTCACGACCGCGGACGGCGAGATCCCCGTGCGGCTGGCCCTTCTCAACGAGAGCCTTGAGCAGGAGTTCTCCGCCCGCCTCCGCACGCAGGAGCAGATGACCGCCGAGGCCGCCGCGGGAGGCGACGAGGGAGGCGCCGCCGAGCAGACCCTCTGGTGCTATGACACCACCACCTCCATTGATGGCTCGATTGCGAGCGTGCGACTCGACCGTTACTCCTTCTACGGCGGCGCGCACGGCACGCGCTTTGTGAGCGGCAAGTTCTTCAACCTCGACACCGGCCGGGAGATCGCCGCGACCGAGGCGCTCGGCATGACCGAGAACGAGCTCAAGCTCGCGGCAAAGGACGGACTCCGGGCGTTTCTCGCCCAAAACCCGAGCGATCTTGGCCTCGACTTGGACTACGACTCTTTGGTCGACGACCTGTTCCTTGAGAGTCGCACCTTCATCTATCGAACCGACCACGCCATTGTTGCCTGCTTCACCGAGGGGACCCTGGGGTCGATAGCGTTTGGAGGGCACGAGATCGTCATCGTTGCGCTTGACGACCAGGCGCGGGTCGGAGACGACCTGGTCGGGAACTACCGTCCCTAGCCACACCGTCGGGAGGCCCTGTGTTCAACGTCGTGCTCGTGGCGCCGGAGATTCCGGCCAACACGGGAAACATCGGGCGCACCTGCGTGGTCACGGGTTCACGCCTGCACCTCGTGGGGCCGCTCGGCTTCTCGCTGGACGAGAAGAGCCTGCATCGCGCGGGGCTGGGCTATTGGGAGAGCCTGGACGTCACGGTCTACGCGGACTGGGACGAGTTTGTCGAGAAGAACGCGCTCACCGCGACTGACACGCGACTTCACCTCCTCACCAAGAAAGCGCGGCGCACCTACGCCGAGGCGCGCTACGCCGATGGCGACTTCCTCGTCTTTGGCTGCGAGAGCGTGGGCCTGCCGGAGGAGCTGCTCGCCGCTCATGCTGATTGCTGCGAGCGAATTCCCATGTTGCCGGACGCGATATCGCTCGACAACACAGCGAGCTGGGGCTCGACCGGCGAGAGGAACAGTCACGCCGCGCTTCTCACCCGGGACGTCTGCGGCAACTTCGTGAACCCGGAGGACTACCGCATCAGCGCGCTCAACCTCTCCAACGCCGCTGCCATCGTGCTTTATGAGGCGCTGCGCCAGACCGGATTCCAGGGAATGTGAGGCATCATGGCAGACCTTCGCATCGTTTCCGACCGTACTCCGGAGCTCGTCGAGTGGCTCGTGGACGTGTGGGAGCGCTCCGTGCGCGCCACCCACACCTTTCTCTCCGAGGCGGAGATCGCCGAGATAAAGCCGTTTGTCCCGCAGGCAATCGCAGGTGTGGAGACGCTCGTCGTGGCCGAGGGGAACGGCGGGCCCGTGGGCTTTATGGGCGTACAGGGCGGTCGCCTCGAGATGCTCTTCCTCGATCACGCAGCGCGCGGACGCGGTCTTGGTCGCCGGATTCTCGAACACGGCGTCGAGCAGCTCGGCGTGACCGAGCTCACCGTCAACGAGCAGAACCCGCAGGCCGTGGGCTTCTACGAGCATTTGGGCTTCAAGACGTACCGGCGCACCGAGCTTGACGAGGAGGGGCGCCCCTATCCGCTACTCTACATGCGGCTCTAGGAGAGAAAGGCGTCGAGGCAGCAAGGCCCGTTGCAAAGCGCTCGGTCATGTGTCGCATGTGATTGCCGGGGCCGAGCGTCACGTCCAACGCTCGGCCGTGGGCGGTAATTATTGTCAGGTCCCTACCGTACATTTGTTCTACCGAAGGAACGGGAGAGCGGAGGTACGCATGGGCACGGAGAAGAGCATCGTTCTGTTTGAGTCGAAGGACAAGAAGATCATCCTTGATGTGGGGTTTGACGGGGAGACCGTCTGGCTCTCGCAAGCGCAGATGGCCGAGCTGTTTGCCACGACAAAGCAGAACGTAAGTCTGCACGTCAACAACTGCTTCCGAGAGGGGGAGCTCGAACCCGAGGCAGTTGTCAAGGATTCCTTGACAACTGCGGCTGACGGCAAGCGCTATCACGTCAGGCAGTACAACCTGGACGTCATCATCTCCGTCGGCTACCGCGTGAAGTCCACGCGGGGCGTGGAGTTCCGTCGCTGGGCCACGGACGTGCTGCGCCGCTACATCGTGGCCGGTCACGCGGAGAACGAGCGACGGCTCGAGCAGCTGGGCCAGGTCGCCAAGATCATGGCGCGCGTCCCCGAGAGCCTGGAGTCCCGTCAAATCCTCGACATCGTCCAGAGCTACACCGGGGCGCTCGACCTGCTGGACGACTACGACCACCTCAGCGTGACAGCGCCCGAAGGCACGCCCGCCACGCGCGAGATCACCTACGAGGAGTGCCGCGAGGTGATCGAGTCCCTGCGCTTCGGCCGCGAGAGCTCGCTCTTCGGCGTGGAGAAGGACGGATCGTTCAAGGGCGCCATCGGCAACGTCTTCCAGAGCTTTGGTGGGCGCGACCTCTATCCCACGCTCGAGGAGAAGGCGGCCCACCTCCTCTACTTCGTGGTGAAGGACCACAGCTTTCTCGACGGCAACAAGCGCATCGCCGCGGCGGTCTTCCTGTACTTCCTCGACCGCAACGGAGCGCTGTTCACGCCCGCGGGCGAGAAGACCATCGACGACAGTGCGCTCGTGGCAATGACCATCCTCATCGCCGAGTCAAAGCCGGAGGAGAAGGACGTGATGGTGGCGCTCGTGATGCACCTTATACGACGGGGCTAGGCCCCTTCCATCAGGCGAGAGAAACGTCGAGGGCAGCAAGGCCCGCGGCAAGGCGCTCGGTCACGTGCTGCATGTGGCTGCCGGGGCCGAGCGTCACGCCCACCCTGCAGCCATGCGCGCGAAGGATCTCCGCGCAGGCGGCAAGGTCTTCCTCCACGTGGCGGAACGGCAGGCCAGCGCGCTTCTCCTTCTTCCCCACCGAGAAGTACGCGTAGCGCCCGGCGCAATCCGGCGCGCTTGCGCGCAGCCAGTCAACCCAGCCCTCGTACCAGACCGAGCCCGAGAGGCACGCGCACGCCGCAAGGCGCGGCTCCCGCACGAACGCGTAGAGTGCGAAGAGTCCGCCGAGCGAGTAGCCGCAGATGGCGTGAGGGCCGGGCGCCTTGTCGAGCGTGGCGGCGAGCGAAGCGAGCGTCTCGTCCGCACGCCCGCCAAAGCCCTTCTCGCCCGGACGCAGCGCAGCGGCGGGCCACGGCGTGAGCGCGTCGGCCCAGTCCGCGACCGGCACGCTCGCCACGTGTGAGCGCAGTCCCTCCGCGGCCGTCGCCACGTCGAGCGGGTGCTCCGGCGAGTCGATGATGTAGATCAAGCGGCCTCCCTCGTCAGTCCGCACCCGCCTCGTCGAGCGCGCGGTACTCAGCGCTCAGCTCAAGCGCCAGCTCCTCCTTGGAGGGAAGGTGCGAGAGATACTTGGCAGCGAATATCTGCGCGTTGTCCTCGGGAAGAGTGTACTCGACGAGCGAGTCGCTCTTGTCGGCGCAGAGCACGATGCCCACGGGCGGGTTGTCCCCCTCGTTCATGAGTTCACGCGTGTAGTAGTTCACGTACATCTGCATCTGCCCGAGATCCTGGTGCGTGAGGTCACCCGTCTTGAGGTCGATGAGCACGAAGCAGCGCATGAGGTAGTTGTAGAAGACGAGGTCGATGAAGAAATGGCGCCCGTCCATGGTGATGCGCTTCTGACGCGCCTCAAACGTGAAGCCGCGACCGAGCTCCAGCAGAAAGCGCTGCAGGTGCGAGATGAGCGCGGACTCGATGTCCGTCTCGCGGAACTTCTCGTCCTGGGAGATGCCCAGGAACTCGAGCACGTACGGGTCGCGAATGATGTCCTCGGGACGACGGGGCGCCTCCTTCTCAAAGACCTCCGCGGCAACGACCTCCTTGTCGCGGCTTGCGAGCAGTCGCTCACGGAACATGGTGTTGATCTGCCGCTCGAGCCGGCGCGTGCTCCAGTTGCTCTTGGCACACTCGTTCATGTACCACATGCGCGCCTCGGGGTCCGCGACGCGAGAAAGGCGCCGGTAGTGCGTCCAGCTCAATTCGTGACGCAGTGCGTCACGAATCGGGAACGCGAGATAGAACCGACGCATGTACCTCAAGTTGGATTCGTCAAACCCCTTCCCAAAGTCCTCCGTGAGCCGCCTAGAAAGCTCCCTGAGCAGCGCCTCGCCGTACTCCGCGCGCTCCGCGCCGCCCTGCTGCTCCACGATACTGCGGCCAATCTCCCAGTACGCTTCCACCATCGCGAAGTTGACCGCCGCATATGCCCGCCGCCGCGCGGCATCCAACACGCCGGAGACGTGCTCGTAGAAATCCTCCGGCATGATCTCAGCCGCCACCAGACCGTTCTTCTCGCCCGCGCCCATGTGCCCTCCGATCGACAGAGCCTCCCATGCAAGCAGGCTACCAATCCGACCGGAAAACAATTCGACCGCGCCGTCGGCCGAAGGGCGCCGCCAGCGCCGCGGCCACCTCGGCACTATGAGGCCACGACAAGCCAGCGAGAAGGGAGTCCCCCGATGCTCGACCACCTGATCATCCGCGTGTCCGACCCCGAGGTCATGGTCCCCTACTACGAGCGCGTCATGGGGACGCTCGGCTATCACAAGGGCGTGGAGTACCCCGGCGGCACGCAGTTCGTTAACGACGAGGACGGCGACTCCGTCTGGATCTCCCCCGCCAAGGAGGGCGTGACGCCCGCACCAAGCCACTACGCCTGGCTCGCCAAGACCACGGACGACGTGCAGGCCTTCTACGAGGCCGCGCTCCAGGGCGGCACGGACAACGGCGCGCCCGGCCCGCGCGACTAC
>CALULC010000009.1 GCA_944321385.1 uncultured Atopobiaceae bacterium | reverse complement strand
CCCGATTGCTAAGCGAGCAGCGGACGATTTCCCTGACTAAACGTAATTTTTAAGCAGCCAGATAAAGCAACCGGGGCCGTATTCCGGGTTTCCCGGGCGGGGCAAATCCGTCTAATACACCATGCCCATCGCCTCGCGGACCTCGTCGAGGGTGGCCGAGGCGATCTCGCGGGCGCGGCGGTTGCCCTCGTGGATGACGTCGGCGACGTAGTCCATGTCCTTGGCGATCTCCTCGCGGCGCTCGCGGATGGGGGCAAAGTAGCCGTTGACGGCCTCGGTCACCACGCGCTTGAGCTGGCCGGCGCCTCCCATGCCGATCTCCTCGGCGATTTCGCGCGGGTCGCGGCCGGTGCAGATGCCGGCGGTCGTGAGCAGGCCGGAGATCTCCGGGCGGTTCTCGGGGTCGAAGGTGATGTTGCGCTCGGAGTCGCTCTTGGACTTCTTGATGAGCTTGGCCGTCTCCTCGGCGGTCATGGAGATGGAGATCGCGTTGCCGTAGGACTTGCTCATCTTGCGGCCGTCGAGGCCGGGGAGCAGCGGCGTTGAGGTGAGAAGGCCCGTCACCTCGGGGAAGACGTGCCCGTAGCGCTCGTTGAAGCGGCGCGCGATCTTCGAGGTTATCTCGATGTGGGGCAGCTGGTCGCGCCCAACGGGCACGATGTTGCCCTTGCAGAAGAGGATGTCGCAGGCCTGGTGAACGGGGTAAGTGAGGAGAAGCCCCGTGAGCGCGTGGCCCGACGCCTCCTGCTCGGCCTTGACGGTGGGGTTGCGCTCCATCTCGGCCTCGGTCACGAGGGAGAGGAAGGGGAGCATGAGCTGGTTGAGCTCGGGCACCGCGGAGTGCGTGAAGATCATCGTCTTTGCCGGGTCGATCCCGCAGGCCAGATAGTCGATGACCATGTTGTAGACGTTGTCTTTGATGTGCTCGGTGGTGTCGCGGTCGGTGATGACCTGATAGTCAGCGATGATGACGTTGGTGCGCACGCCCATGTCCTGAAGGCGCACGCGGTCCACGAGCGTGCCGAAGTAGTGCCCCAGGTGCAGCCTGCCCGTCGGGCGGTCGCCCGTGAGCATGGTGTATTTCTCGGGATGGACGAGAAGGTCGGCGTGGACCTCGTCGCTCTTGCGCTTTGCGGCTTCGTAGCTACCCTCGTTGGGCATGGTTTCTCCCGTCTGCTTCGGGCGGAGGCCCGTGGCTTTTCTCGCCCACCCATGGTACGGCAAAGTGATGAGATGTGCTAATTGAAGAGGGGCAAACACTGATAGAATGTCCTTGTTGAATTCGCGAGAGGGGAGCGTCTTGGCTAGCTCATACGGTACGGATGCCGACAAGAGCTCTCTTCGGAGCAACTACCTCGCCGTCAGGAAGGGCATTCCCGCGAGGTCTCGTCTTGAAAGTGACTCCTCAATCGAGAGCGCCCTTTGGGCCTTCCCGTTGTTCGCGGAGGCGCCGCTCGTGCTCTCCTACGTTTCCTTCTCCGCTGAGGTGGGGACGCGGAGCGTTATCGAGCGGGTGCTCGAGGAGGGCAGGCGTGTGGGCGTCCCGCGCGTTGACGCCGCCTCCCGAACGATGGCCTTTCATGAGATTGCCTCGCTCGACGAGCTCGAGCCGGGCACGAGGGGAATCCTCGAACCCAGTGCCGATGCGCTGCGACTCTCTGAGCCCGCGCAGCTCGTTGGCTCCGTCTGCCTGGTGCCGGGCCTCGTCTTTGACGGCGTAGGGCATCGCGTTGGCTACGGCGGCGGCTACTACGATCGCTTTCTCGCCTTCTACCCCGGCGACAAAATCGGCCTAGCGCGAACGGGCATGATCTCATCCAACCCGCTCCCCGTGGAGAAGGACGACGTGCCCGTCGACTTTATCGCCACCGAGTTTGGCGTCTGGAGCTGCAGGGGGCGCTAGGCTTTTGCCTGGGCTTTTGTCTGTCTTGCTGGCTGAGCTGCGAGGCGGACGTCACATGCTTAGATGTGCGGCAAGGTCCAAGATGGCCTTTCGGTATCCCTCGATGCCCATTCCGGAGATGGTCTCAAAGCAGGCGGCGCGGATGTAGGACACCTGGCGAAACTCCTCGCGCTCGTCGACCTTTGAGATGTGGACCTCCACCATTGGCAGCCCGACGGCCTTTGCTGCATCGAGAATGGCAATTGACGTGTGGGTGTAGGCTCCCGGGTTGAAAATAATGCCGTCATAGCTGCCGTAGGCATCCTGAATCGCGTCTATGAGGTCTCCCTCGTGGTTTGACTGGAAGCAGGTGCACTCTACAAAGCCCGCCTCCTCAGCGGCGTCATGGCAGAGCTTCAGGAGCGAGCGGTACGAGTCCGCGCCGTAGATGTCCGGCTCGCGGATTCCGAGCAGGTTGATGTTTGGCCCGTTGATGACAAGAACGCGTCCGCTGACAGCTTGGTGGCCGGTCTCGGGGGAGTCCTCGGGTGCCTCGTCCTCGAAGTCAAGGTGATCGTCGCCCGTCTGTGCATCTGAGAAGGTGTCGAGCAGGCTCACAAGGTCGTCTACGGAATCCCCGCCCTTAGAATCCTCTGCCTCTCGATCGCTTTGGATTCTCGCGGCATCCAAAAGGGGGTTCTGTGAGATGTGAACGCGAATTCTCGTGGACTCAGGCTTTGAGCCAATTTGGGCAAAAGCGCCCTCGTCACCCTCCATGCCCGTGAGACGGACGATCGCCTCGTGGACGGCCTCCACTTTGCCCGGGCTGAAGACGACCTCTATGCCGTTGTCTCCACGCCTCACAAAGCCGAGCACCCCTCGAGCGGAGGAGAGCTGCTCGGTGTTCACCAGTGAGGGATCCTTGGTGAGAATCCTCAGACGGGTCATGCAGATGTCATTTGCGACGACGTTCTCCTTGCCCCCAATGGCGGCAAGGACCTCTCGCGCAATCTGCTCTCTGTCCACGTCGCGACCCTTTCCTTTTGAATCGCGAGTAAGGAGCCCCGTCTCCGCACTCATCGGTCAAAATAGTCTCAGTGAAGTATAGAGGGTGAACTGGGGGAGACCCCTCTTTCCGCCGAATGGTCTCGCAGACGGTGGTTTTCCGCGCTGACTGGCAAATCCTTCATGAAGGACCTGAAGAAACTTCCTGCTAGTAATTAGGAAACTCAGCTTCCAGAGTTTGAAAGTGCCCCGAGTATCTCCCGCGCATCCCCAAGTGCCGATCCGGTGCAGGCAAGCTTGAGGTCGGCCCAGCTCCGGTAGAGACCCATTCTTTCCTGGGCCACCTCCTCGACCCCGCGGCTCTGAGAGATGGGGCGACCGTTCGTGCTCAGCTCGGAGATGCTTCTGTCGAGAAAGACGATGAAGCCGTTCTGGTGGAGGAGGTCGTAGTTCTCGGCTCTTGTGACGACGCCGCCGCCACAGGCGATGACAAGACCCGATCTTGATCCGTAGGTGCCCGTGACCCTGGTCTCAATCTCGCGGAAGGCTCCCTCGCCATCTTCAAGGATGATCTGTGCGGCAGACCTTCCCTCAGCGGTCTCTATGGCGGAGTCTATGTCCACGAAAGGTCTGCCCATGAGCCGGGAGAGGGCCCTTCCGCAGCTGGACTTTCCCGCGCCCGGCATGCCAATGAGCACGATGTTTTGGGTCTGCAGTCGTATGTCCCTCTCGATTTGGCCGATGAGGGTGTTGTCCAAGCTCGTTCCCTGGAAGAGCTCGCTGGCGTAGAAGGCCTGTGCCACGAGCATGGGGAGGCCAGACTCAGAGGGGACCCCCAGCCTCTCGGCAGCAAGGCACAGCCCCGTTCGGCTTGGATTGTAGATGAGGTCGAGAACGCCCCTGAGCTGCGAGAGAGAGCCAAGGACCCCTTCGGATACCGGTGCATCGGGACAATGGGGGAACATGCCAACGGGCGTCGCATTGACAAGAAGGACGGCGTCCGAGTGCCGGCTGGCGAGGTTCTCATAGTTCTCGGCGCCGCTGCGAGAAATCGTGACTGGCCGCGCGCCTGCCACGTTTTCGAGAACGTCTATCACCGAGCGGCTCGCGCCGCCGCTTCCGAGGACGAGGACCTTCCTGCCGCCGAGGGCGTCGCATGGGCTCTCCCCGAGGCGACTCTCGCAGAAGCGCTCGAGCATCCACGCAAAGCCGAGGACGTCCGTGTTCTCGGCAAAGATGCTGCCGTCATCTCTTTTTACAAGAGTGTTTGCAACCTCGAGCCTCTCAACTGCGGGTGAGCGCACATCTGCCACCTGGGCGGCAAGTCGCTTGTGGGGGATGGTCACGTTGACGCCTCGCCAGACTCCCTCGCAAAGATAGCGCTTTGCCTCCTCATGTTCGAGGTCGTGCAGCTCGTAGGGGGCGGAGCCGAGCTTGGCGTGGACGGCGGGCGACCAGCTGTGCCCTAGCGGATGACCCACGAGGCCGAAGGGGGCCATGGGAGCCGTGTCCTTCTCGCCCGCCACGCTAGAGCACCTCCGCGTAGCTACCGAGGTAGCGATACTCCTGGCAGAGTCCCTCGAGCGTTGACATGAGGGAGAGGAACTCCGGCGCTGCCGCGGGGCACTCGATGTCGAAGTAGAACATGAACTCGAAATCGCGCTCCGGGATGGGACGGCTCTCGAGCTTGAGGAGGTTGATGTCGAGCGCGTAGAACTTGGCAAGCAGCTTGTAGAGGGCGCCGGGGACGTGCGGCAGCACGATCATGAGCGAGGCTCGGTTTGCCCCCGGGTAGATCTCGAGCTTCTTGGAGATGCAGGCGAAGCGCGTGTAGTTGTTGTCTCGGTCCTGGACGGAGGTGGAGAGGACCTCGAGCCCGTAGAGGCCGGCGCAGGGAAGCGATGAGAGCGCGGCAACGTTCGTGCGACCGGACTCCGCGACGCGCTCGGCTGCGACGGCTGTGTTCTCGCATACGTGGACGCGCACGTCGGGGAGACCCGAGAGGAACTCGGAGCACTGGTTGATGGCCTGTTCGTGACTGTAGACGTCTCGGAGTCCCTCGAGCGTGGCCCCGGGGTTTGCGAGGAGGTTGTGATCGACCTTTACGCGCGTCGAGCGCACGATGTAGAACGAGTGCTCCATCATGAGGTCAAACATCTGGTTGACCGACCCTGCGGTCGAGTTCTCGAGCGGGAGGACGCCGTACTGCGCGAGTCCCTGCTCGACGGATCGGAACACCCCGTCGAAGGTGGGCGAGTAGGAGATGAGCGTCCGCTTGAAGATCTTCTCAGCCGCGATCTGGGAATAGGCGCCCTCGACGCCCTGGCACGAGACGCGCGCGGAGGGAGGGAAGAGCTCCGGAGTCTCCTTGCGCGCCGCGGCGATCTTTGTGAGCACCGGGTCGTCCGAGGGGTCGTCGAGGAGCTCGTGCTGTCGGGCGCGGGAGGCCTCCATGAGGAGCTCCATGAGCACCTGAGCGTAGGTGGAAAGATCTTCGGGCACGCGACCCGCGGCGTCAGCGACCTTTGCCCGCTCGCGGGATGGGTCAAGGACCCTCATGCCGTTCTCTCGCTTGTAGGCGGCCACTTCCTCGGCCACCTTGGTGCGCTCCGAGAAGAGCTCGAAGATTCGCGTATCGATCTCGTCTATCTGCTGCCTGAGGTCAGAGAGTTCTGCCATGTGCTGCCTTTCGTACGTCGTCCGACTCGTACGGTGGCCGGGGGTTGAGGTCCGCCGCGAGTTCTTGCCGAGCGTCCCTCTCGGCAAGCTGTCTGAGGGCCGGGCCTCAACCCCCGGATGCCTCGGTTGGCTATTCGACCGGCCAGGTGAGGAGGGCGTCTGCGAGGCCCAGGGCGCAGACCGCCTCGACGACGGGCACCGCGCGCAGGACGGCCGTTGTGTCGTGACGGCCGTGGACCTTGAGCGTTGCGGGCTCCATCGTTGAAAGGTCGACGGAGGCCTGGTCCATCATGATGCTCGATATGGGTTTGAAGGCGCAGCGCACCAGCAGGGGAGCGCCGCTCGTTATGCCGCCGAGGATGCCGCCGGCGTTGTTGGTCGTCGGGACGCACGTGCCCTCGCGGACCTCGTAGGGATCGTTGTTCTGGCTCCCGCGCAGGCGAGCCGAGGCAAAGCCGCGGCCAAACTCGACGCCCTTCACCGAGGGGATGCCAAAGAGGTCGCGTGCGAGGACGTTCTCGATGCCGTCAAACATCGGGGAGCCGATTCCGGCGGGAAGCCCCGTAGCTACGCACTCGACAATGCCCCCGAGGGTGTCTTTCTGCGCGCGTGCCTCAAGCACTGCCTCGAGCATTCGAACTCCCGCATCTTGGTCAATCGTGGGAACGCGGCGGCCGTCGGAGAGGGAGCTCATCTCTTCCGCGAGCTT
This sequence comes from uncultured Atopobiaceae bacterium, assembly GCA_944321385.1. Classification (GTDB taxonomy): domain Bacteria; phylum Actinomycetota; class Coriobacteriia; order Coriobacteriales; family Atopobiaceae; genus Thermophilibacter. Next base: position 27,299 of record CALULC010000009.1, on the reverse strand, counting down.
GACGTTTGCCTCGGATGAGTTGTCAAGTGCCGAGAAGGGAGCGTCCTCTATCCCTGCGAGCTCCGCAACGTGTGCGCGCACCCTCACGCCCCTGCTCTCGAGCCACTGGAGGGCGATGCCGCCCGCTATGCACAGGGGCGCCGTGAGCCTTCCGGAGAAGTGACCACCGCCTGGAACGTCCTGAGCGCCGTGCCACTTGGCCCACGCCGTAAAGTCCGCGTGTCCTGGGCGAGGCACCTGCTGAATGTTCGAGTAGTCTCCGGAGCGCGTGTTGGTATTCTCGATGATTGCCGCAAGAGGGGCACCGCACGTCTCGCCCCGCTGGTTGAGGCCGGAGACGATGCGGGGCGTGTCAGGCTCCCTGCGAGGCGTGTCCCACGGGTTCGATCCGGGTGCCCGGCGCGCCACGAAGGCTGCGAGAGCCTCGAGGTCAACCGTGAATCCGGCGGGAACCCCCTCCATGACGCAGCCGACCGCGGGGGAGTGGGACTGCCCAAACACGGTCACGCGGAGGGTTCTTCCAAGCGTTGAGGGCATCAGGCCTCCGTTTCCACGACCCCTCCCAGGGAGGAGAAGTCTTTGAAGAAGTTGGGGTAGGACTTGCTGACGCATTCGGCCCCGACGATGGTGGTGGGTCCGGTGCAGCGCGTCGCCATGACGGCGGCCATCATGGCTATCCGGTGGTCGCCGGCGGCGTCTACAATCCCTCCGGCCAAGGTCTGGGAACCAGTGATGAGCAGGTCGTCATTTGAGATCGCACAGCAGCCTCCAAGGGCGTTGACCGCCGCGGAAACGGTCTCCAGGCGGTCGGATTCCTTAAGCCGCAGGCGAGAGGCACCGGTGATGCGCGTTGTTCCCGGCGCGAAGGAGGCCACCGCGGCAAGCGGCGGCACGAGGTCCGGGCAGCTGGAAACGTTGATCGTGGTGGGGTGCAGCTCGGCTGGCCTCATCGCGGCACCCTCCGGGCTTCTCAGAACGTGGGCTCCAAGCAGCGAGAGGGCGGCCAGAATCTGACGGTCTCCCTGGGCACTGGTCACGTCGAGTCCGCGCACCGCCACGCCCCGCTTGCCGATAGCGCCCGCTGCGAGCCAAAACGCGGCGTTGGACCAGTCCCCGCCGATGGTGAGCGCGCCCGGGCTTCTGTATCCGCTCGCGCACACGTCAAATACCAGGGCGCGGGACCCATCGGCGGCCTGCTCGCGCGAGCAGGAGACGTCGACCCCAAAGGCTTTCATGACCTGCTGGGTGATGTCGAGGTAGGGTCTGGACTCAACGGGCTCGGAGACGACGATTTCCAAGGGGGACGCAAGCAGGGGCGCTGCAAGCAAAAGCCCGGTCACGAACTGTGACGAGACGTTTCCCGGAAGGAGGAATCTTCCCGCCGTCAGCCTGCCTCCAACGGAGAGCGGAAACTCGCCCTGAGGCGAGAGGGAGACCCCGTGCTCCTGGAGCTGCTCGTAGAGGGGCGAAAGGGGCCGTTGCGAAAGACGCCCCTGCCCCGTCATCGTGGCCTCGCATCCCAGAGCGCAGACAACGGGGAGCAGGAACCTGAGCGTGGAGCCGGACTCGCGACAGTCGAGGGTAGCCCCTCGATTGGGTGCGGGGATGTTGTCGCTGGCGGAGGTTCCGCTCACGGGCCTCACGCGGAATCCACGCTCCGTTCGCGCGATTCTCGCCCCGAGTGCCTCGAGGCAGCTCGCCGTGGCGTCGATGTCATCTGAGGTGGTCGTGCAGTCTATGTCCGTGGCGCCCGGGGCAAACGCTGCACAGATGAGGGCGCGATGTGCCTCGGACTTGGACGACGGGGCGCATATCTCCCCGGTGAGTGGCGTGGGCCGAACGACGGCGTTCAAGTGGTCTCCAACAGGTTCAGGGTGACAAATGCCTTCCTATGCTAGCGCGATTCGTCGGATGGGCGCATGCAAATCCACGTGGCTTCACAGGCGAGAAACCCATCGCGTCGAGGGAACGGCCGTGCGCTCTGTGTTCGGTTATGCGCAATCGTCACGGTTATGCGCAGTGCCGTGAGGGGAGGTTCTTCTCGGCACATCCACCACCTGCGGTTTTGTAAAAGCGAGAAGTGCCCACAACCGAACGGATTGCGCATAACCGTAAGCCGAGAAGGGCGCCCAGCGAGAAGAACCTCTGGTTGCTACCGTCCCGCCTCGATGAGGTCGCGGAACTCCTCGAGGCTGACGCGTCTGACCTCGCATCGGCCCACCTCGATTGGGACCACGACGTTGACGTTGGACCCGTGGCGCTTCTTGTCGTGCGTGGCATAGCGCATGAGCGTCTCTGTGGGGAGGTCCGTCCCGACGGGCAGGCCGTGTGCGGCAACGCAGCGCTCGATGCGCGCTGCCGTCTCCTCGCTGCACCATCCTCGCGCAAATGCGGCGTGCGCCATCATGCAAAGCCCGGCTGCGACGCACGAGCCGTGCCCCAGCGAGAATTCGCTTGCCGCCTCGATGGCGTGGCCGATGGTATGACCAAGGTTGAGGGTCTGCCTGAGGCCTCGCTCCAGCTCGTCTGCGCTCACCACGTCACGCTTGATCGCAACGTTGCGCGCTACCACGGAAGAGAGCCTTTCGGGGTCGTCCTCGGAGGTAAGCGGTTTCTGTTCGAGCTCTTCGAGCAGGATGGGGTCTGCGAGAACCGCGTGCTTTATCACCTCGCCGCAGGAGTCTTTGAAGAGGTCCGTCGGGACGGTGGAGAGCGTTTGGACGTCTGCGACCACGAGGCTCGGCTGCCAGAAGGCGCCGACAAGGTTCTTTCCGGCCCTAAGGTCAACGGCGGTCTTGCCGCCAACGGAGGAGTCCACCATGGCAAGAAGCGAGGTGGGGACCTGCACGACCTCAACGCCACGAAGGTAGAGGGCAGCGGCGAGGCCGCCCATGTCGCCCGTCACCCCTCCGCCAAGAGCGACTACGGCATCATCTCGCGTGAGTTCGCGATCCGCGAGCCCCTCGAGAATCGAGCCAAGGGTGTCTAGCGTTTTGGAGGGCTCCCCGGCGGCAAAGGTCACGCGCGGGGCGACGCAAATTCCCGAAGAGGAGAGGGCATCCTCGACGGCGTCGGCATAGAGGGGCCCAACGGTGGTCTCGGTTACAACGCAGCAGCGCTCGCATCCGGTCGTCGTGCGCACGAGCTCTCCCATGCGCTCGAGAAGGCCTTCCCCAACAAAGACGTCGTACGGGCGCGAGGCGGTGCTTACCTTGATGACCTCCATGCTACCTGCCCTCGATCTCTCGCTTGATGCGGTCGCCCTCGGCGAGAAGGGCCTCGAGCCCGTCGTCGTCTCCCGCCGCGAGGGCGTCGCGGTAGGCCGTGAGATTCTCGATGATGACGTCCAGTTCGTGACCGAGATGGTCAGCGTTGTCCAGGAAGAGCTCGGTCCACATGGGCGCATTCAGGCGCGCCACGCGCGTGAGGTCCTTGTAGCTTCCAGCCGAGAAACCCCGGTGGTCGCGAGCCGTCGGGCTCTTGACGTAGGCGTTGGACACCACGTGGGCGAGCTGCGAGGTGAACGCGATGTTGCGGTCGTGCTCGTCTGCGGTCGCGAGCGTAAAGCTCCCGAACTGGCACGGCGCGAGAAGCTCCTTCAGGCGCTCGAGCACGGTCGCGCGCTCGAGGTCGTCCATTGCCGGCGGCACCACGACCATGGGCGCGCCCTTGAACATGTTGGCCCGGGCGCGGGCGAAGCCGGAGTACTGTGTGCCCGCCATGGGGTGACAGCCCACGAAGGTGAAGGGGTGGGGCTCGCAGATCTTCTCGCAGCGCTCGCAGATGACACGCTTGACGCCCACCGTGTCGATGACGATGGCACCGGGGGAGACGAGCGGGGCGTAGCTCTCGAGCCACTCGATCGTGGAAGCGGGGTAGCCGGCGAGCACGATGAGCTCACAGGTGGGGATCGTCGTCTCGTTAAGCTCGCCCTTCACCGTCTCGATCATGGCGAGCTCAAGCGTGGAGCGCGTGCGGTTCCAGGCAAAGACCTCGGTGCCCGCGGCGGCAAAGGCCTTTGCGAAAGAGCCGCCCATGAGGCCGAGGCTCACCACGCCGCAGCGGCCGGCAACGAAGGTCGGAGACGCGTTATTCTCGCCTGCCACCTAGGCCTCCTCTACGGGTGCCATGACGGCGTCACGAATGAGCGCTATGCGGCGCATGGCGTCGGAGAACTGCTCGGGCGTGAGCGCCTGGGCGCCGTCGGACCACGCCTTGGCCGGGCAGTCGTGAACCTCGATCTCGAGGGCGTCGGCACCGGCAGCCACGGCGGCGTAGGCCGCGCTGCGCACGTAGCGCGTGTAACCGGTGGCGTGGCTCGGGTCGCCGACGACGGGAAGGTGGGTGAGGTGGTGCAGGACGGGAATCGCGTTCACGTCGAAGGTGTTTCTCGTTCGCGTCTCAAAGGTGCGGATGCCGCGCTCGCAGAGCATGACGTTGGCGTTACCCTCGCTCATCACGTACTCGGCGCCCATGAGAAGCTCGTCGATGGTCTCCGACATCCCGCGCTTGAGCAGGACGGGCACGTCGGTCTTGCCCACCTCGCGCAGGAGCGAGAAGTTCTGGGCGTTGCGGGCGCCGATCTGCATGACGTTAACGCCCTTGTCGAGGAAGAGCTGGACGTCGCGCGGGTCCATGACCTCGGTCACGACGGGCATGCCAAGCTCAGACCCTGCCTCCATGAGGAGGTCGAGCCCCTCGGCGCCCATGCCCTGGGAGGTATAGGGGGAGGTGCGGGGCTTGAAGGCGCCGCCGCGCAGCATCGTGGCACCAGCCTTCTTCACGGCTCGGGCGATCTTGATGAGGTTGTCTCCCTCGACGGAGCACGGCCCCGAGATCACCTGGAAGTTTCCGCCACCAACGAGAACGCCATGGCCGCAGTCGACGATCGTGTCCTCGGGATGGAACTTGCGGTTGGCAAGCTTGTAGGGCTCCGAGACGCGCTGGACGCGCTCGACGATGTCCATGCTCTCGAGGATGAAGGGGTCGATGCGCGTGGTGTCACCGATGATGCCGATGATGGTCTCGCTCGCGCCCTGCGAGACGTTTGTCCTGAAGCCGCGGTCCTCGATCCAGCTGACGAGATGGTCGAGCTGTTCTGTGGTCGCGCTTTCCCTGACTACTGCGATCATGGGATCTCCTCATGGGTTGGGTGAGCTGCCGCGCGATGATATCACGCCCTTGTGACCGTGCGGTTACGAACACGAGCATATGGGCCGAAGAGGCGGTGTGACGCCTAGACCGTAAGATCGCGTACGACGTGTGCAGGGTCCCTTCCCGCCGCCCCTCTGGCTGAGGCGATCCCGGCGAGCGTGGTCACCAGGGCGCTCAAGACGACGCCACCAATGACGCTGAAGGGGCCGATCGTGACGAGGCCTCCGCTATGGGCAAACTGTAGGACGAGGGAGTCCAGGTAGGGGGAGAGCGCCCATGCCGCAGCACACCCAACGAGGCCGCCAAGAGCGCCGATCACGAGATTCTCCACGCAGAAGAGGGCAGTCACGTCTGCCTTGGTCGCGCCGAGCGCCCGGAGGACCGCGATCTCTCCCGTGCGCTCGAGCGCGGACACGGAGGTGGTTGACGCAACGAGAAAGACTGAGAGCGCTCCGAGAACGATCGAAGTCAGCGCGAGCGCGAGGTCTATGGTGGCTACCGTCGCGCGCGCCTCGCTCAGCACCGCCTCGATGTCCGTCTGACACGAGATGTCGCCGTCTTTGAGGCCGGCGAGGCGCGCGTAGTCATCCACGGCCTCTAGAACCATCTCTCGTTGCTCGTCACTCTCAACGTAGATTCTTAGGTTGGAGGGGGAACTCTCCCGTGCCCCGCCGAGCCAGCTCATGTTCTGTCGATAGCTGGCCGAGAGGTCCGGCTCAACGTAGCGGTCCACAAGGCGGGAGAACTCTTCGTCGGTCAGGGAGACGAGCTGCTCGACGATGCTGTCGTCGAGCTCGATTTCCCCTCCGACGTAGCCAAGGCGTCCGGCTAGAGTCGAGGCGTCGTCGTCGGTGAGCTTGCGCAAACGCTCGATCTTGTTGGTAGACAGGCCGATTCGCTCTGCAACGTCAACCAGTTCGCCCGCGGTGAGCGCTCCCTTTGCCTTGCCGTCGTCGAAGTCCCTTCCGGAGAAGACGTCGCGCTGTGGGTTTTCTGCCTGCTCCCTGACGATTTCGGTATCCCATGCGTCTGCGACGAGCCGTTCGACGAGCTCGGCGTCGTAGCCGATGGCACCTGCGAACGAGGCGTCATCGAACCTCTCCTCCGGACAGACTACGCCAACGACGGTGAGCGTACGGGCCTTGTCGATGACGGACGAGAGGTGGGGTGAACCATTGGTGCGTGAGTTGACCCAGGCGCCGGTCTTCTCGTCTCTGTAGTAGTAGTCAGCCGTTGGAACGATTCGATACGTCGTGCCGAGAAGGTCCTCGAAGGCGATCGAGACGTCTGTGGGCTCTTTTGCCTCGACCATCTCGCGAATTCTCGAATCGTCGAGAAGGCCAAGCTCGGCGGCAACGAGGTCGGTCATCGTGGCGTCGCGCCTCACGATGACGACGACCTCGTCCGAGGACGCCGGCATCCGTCCGGCGAGAACGTCATAGGGCGACTCGCCGGTGATGTCGTTTATCACAAGCTCCTGCATGGCTTGGGAGGACTGGGCGTTGGTCTCGAGCAACCACTGCAGCTCTGGATCAATGAGACCCTCCCTAGAGAGCCGCTCGGCCAGAACGGGGTTCCCAGCGCTCAGCAGCTGTGTTCCATCGGCGCTGTAGAGATTGAGCTCGACCTGGTAGTCGCGTTGAATGTCAAGGACGGTGGAGGCGATCTCCGGGTGGGCGTCGGTGAGGTAGGTGTAAAGTCCCCCAAGGTCCTCGCCGCTCGCCCCCGGACTCGCGAGCCGGTTGAGAGCCTCCGTGCCCGTAGGGGAGACCCGGAGGCCGGACGTCTCACCGGTATACGCTTCGCGGTCCTCTGTAAAGACGTCGATCGAGGGGCTGGTGCTCGCAAGGAGGGGATGATTGAGGGCGAGTCCAAGGGCGAGCCCTTCGAGGTAGCCGTGGCTCCCGGCGGCAATCGAGAGCACGAGCACCGTCGCAAACGCCGCGAGGGTGACTGCGATCGCGGTGAGGGCACTTCTCGCCTTCTTTCTGAGCAGATGGTGCATCGAGAGTCCGAGGATGCGGGCGCGATGTCTGCCCTTGCGCCCTTGCGGGCGTTGAGGCCCCGACGCGTGCCCACCGTGGTCCCTGAGTCTCTCGTCAGTGGCGACGCGCCCGTCTCTGATGGTGATGACGCGCGTCGCGTAGGCACGGGCAAGTCGCTCGTTGTGTGTGACGACAAGGACGAGCCGCTCACGGGCGAGCTCTGCCAGCAGCTCCATGACTCGCTCGCCGCTCTTCTCGTCAAGCGATCCGGTGGGCTCGTCGGCGAGGATGACCCGTGGGTCTTTGGCGAGAGCTCGCGCCACGCAGGCGCGCTGTGCTTGACCGCCGGAGAGCGTCGACGGGAGTCTGTCTGCAAGCTCGGCTATCCCGCAGCGCTCCAACGCTTTTAGTGCCGATGCGCGTGCCTCCTGCTCGGGTATCCCGGCCAGGTCTTGCCCGAGCAGCACGTTCTCAAGGACGCTCAGGTGACCGATGAGATTGGGGGACTGGAAGACGAGCCCCACGCGCTGCGCCCGGAAGCGGTCCCAGTCGGCAGGGGAGAAGTCCGCGGTGCTTCGCCCGTCAACCAGCAACTGACCCTCGAAGTGGCGGTCGAGCCCGCCGAGGGTGTTGAGCAGCGTCGTCTTGCCGCAGCCGCTCTCGCCGAGAATAACCACGAGGTCGGGTGCTGAAAGCTCGAGCGCCAGGTCGTCAAGGACGACCTGGCGCATCTCGCCTCTTCCGAAGCTCTTAGTGATTCTTGCGGCGAGTGTCGAGGGCATGTCTACTCAGGCATCACGTTGATCTCGCCAAGGACGCTGCCGTCATAGGAGACCTCATACTCGCCGTCCGAGCCGTCGAGCTCAATCTCGGGAGCGTACTGGGGGTAGTAGATCTGAACGCTCTCCTCGTCCTCGTCGACCTGCGCCCATATGCTCCAGCCCTCCGAGACCGTCTCGCCCTCGTCATAGCTGTAATAGCTTCCGATGTTGTCGATCTCAACCTCGATGCCCCACTTTCCCGCGGCGCCTCCCTTGGTGGCCGAGTTGGGGATGGTGATCTGCCCGGAGAGCTCGAGGTCGGGCTGCTGGTCGCGATAGTCGTTGTATCTGCTGCGCGCAGTGCCGCTCGCCTTCACATCGTCCCAGGTGAGACCCTCGAAGGTGTAGACAGACGCCGTGTCTCCCACGTCGACGGACTTCACGGGAACGTTGACAGTCACGGTTCCCTCCTCGTCGCGGTCCGAGAAGATCAGTGTTATCTCGTCATCTGAGACGGATGCGGTTATCAGGGCACCGTCGTTAGAGAACCCAATCTCGCCGCGGAAGGAGTGCGAGCCGAAGAAGATCTTGCTGATGGCAAACACGGCGAGCGCGATGACCACCACCACAGCGGCGATGATGCAGATAACGATGGGGAGGCCGGAGCTTCTCCTGGTGTTTTGGGGCTTTGGGGCGACGGGAGTCGGAACCACCCGCCTCTGAGCAGAGAGCGGGGTGCCGCATCCGGCGCAGAAGGTTGCGTTATCTGGGTTGTTGGCACCGCATTTTGGACAAAACATGGGTCCCCCAATCAACTTTGTGATGACGTTCAGATTATAGGAGTACTTTCACGCCTCGGGCCCGTCGGTTTCAAAATGGGGCGGTGCCACAAAACAGCTCGAGCCCCCGCGGGGGCTCGAGCGTTTTGGTGTGGTGCGCCCAGGGGGATTCGAACCCACGACCTTCTGCTCCGGAGGCAGACGCTCTCATCCACTGAGCTATGGGCGCTTGCGTAGGAAAGTATAGCCAATCCGCCGACGTCCTGCTCGGGGCGTGACGTCACGGCGACAATCCGCTTCGATGGGGGCGTAGACGGCTCTTCCGCGGCAAGGGCCTCCCCGCTGCCTTTCTTTGCTTTCTCTCTTTTTCGTAAGGTTTGGGCAAGGGGCCGTCTCCCCGTGGCACAATGGACCTTCGAGCCGAGAGGGGGAGATCAAGCTGGACAAGAAGAGCGCTCAACTGACGGGGCTCACGGACGCCGAGGTTGCAGAGCGCGTGACCCGAGGTCTCACGAACGCCAATACCGACGTCAAGACCAAGAGCGTTGGTCAGATTCTGGCCGAGCACGCCTTCACGCTGTTCAATGCCGTAAACGTTGCGCTCGCCGTCCTCATCTTCCTCACTGGGCAGTATCGCAACATGCTCTTCATGTGCGTCGTGGGCGCCAACCTCCTCATCGGAGTCACCCAGGAGATTCGCGCCAAGCGCATGGTTGACAAGCTGACGATCCTCACGCAGAAGGAGGTCACGGTCATTCGCGCTTCGGGCGAGATCGAGATCTCTCCTTCCGAGCTTGTTGCCGACGACCTCATGAGGCTCTCCCACGGAGATCAGGTTCCCGCTGACGCCGTGATCGTCGACGGCTTTGTCTCCATGAACGAGAGCCTCCTCACCGGTGAGGCCAAGCCGGTCTCAAAGTGCCCGGGCGACGAACTTCTCTCGGGAAGCTTCGTTGATGCGGGAAGCCTCGTGGCTCGCGTCACGCGTGTGGGCGCCGAGGGGTATGCGGCGCGTATCAACGCCGAGGCAAAGTATGTAAAGGCGGTCAGGTCCGAGATCCAGGACACGCTGCGCGCCATCATCAAGCTCGGCACCATCGTGCTCGTCCCCCTGGGACTCGGACTCTTCTTGCGGACGTGGCTCATGGACCACGGAAGCCTCAACGACGCCATCCTCACCTCCGTTGCCGCGGTAATCGGAATGATTCCGCAGGGCCTGGTCCTGCTCACCTCCTCGGTTCTTGCCATCGCCACTTTCCGCCTGGGGCGGCGCATGGTTCTTGTGCAGCAGGCCTATTGCGTGGAGACCCTCGCACGTGTGGACACTCTCTGTCTGGACAAGACGGGAACCATCACAACGGGCGAGATGGAGGTGTCGAGCGTCATCGGTGCGCGGGGCCTTAGCTCAACAGAGGTCGCCCGCGCCCTCGCCACTATCGTCTCCGCAAACGAGGCGGACGCCAACGAGACCGCTCGAGCCATCCTCAAGTACGCCGCCGAGAAGGACCTTCCCTCGGAGCCGTCGTCGCGTGTCGTGCCCTTCTCGTCGGCCCGCAAGTACTCGGGCTGCGTAACCACGTCGGGGCGTGCCCTCGTGATGGGTGCCGCCGCCTTCGTCCTCGGGCCGGGCCGCGTTGGGGAGGCGGATGCGCTGACGACCGCCCTTGACGAGACCGAGCGAGTTCTCGTGGTGGGGGAGGCTGACGGCTTCTCGGACGACGACGCGATTCGGGGCGAGGTGCGCCTCCTTGGCTGCGTCGCCATCAGGGACGAGATTCGCCCCACTGCCGGCGACACCATGCGCTACTTCCTCGACCAGGGCGTCGAGCTCCGTGTGATCTCCGGTGATGACCCAAGGACCGTCTCTGCAATCGCCGAGCGCGCCGGCGTGCCCCACGCTAACCGCTATGTGGACGCGACCACGCTTTCGACGCCCGAGGCTCTTGACGCCGCGGTCGACGTGGCGCGTGTCTTCGGTCGCGTGACGCCGCAGCAGAAGCGCGAGCTCGTCCAGGCGCTGCATCGCCGCGGCCGCACCGTGGCCATGACAGGTGACGGCGTGAACGACGTGCTCGCCCTGCGCGAAGCCGACTGCTCCGTGGCAATGGCCTCCGGTTCCGCCGCGGCCCGCAACGTCTCGGAGATCGTCCTCGCAGACAACGACTTCGCGCACATGCCCGAGGTCGTCGCCGAGGGCAGGCGCTCCATCAACAATCTTCAGCGCTCCGCCTCACTCTTTCTTGTGAAGACGGTGTTCACGGCGCTTCTCGCGATCGTCTGCATCGTGATGCCCCCCTATCCCTTCATACCGATTCAGATGTCGCTGCTCTCCACGGCGGTCATCGGCATACCCTCGTTCGTCCTGGCCCTGGAGCCAAACCATGAGCTCGTGCGCGGGAACTTCCTCGTCAACGTCCTCGTTCGCTCCCTGCCGGCCTCTGCGGCAATCGTCTGCGCCCTTCTCGCCGAGCTGATCGTTGGGCGAGCACTCGGCCACTCCTTCGACGAGATCTCCTCGGTCTGCACCATTCTCGTGGCGATCGTTGGCGTGGCGCTCATCTGGAAGATCTCGCAGCCCATGACGCCGCTGCGCGTGGCGCTCCTTGCGGTCATCATCGCCATTGTTGCGCTTGGGTGTACGGTCTTCGCTTCGTTCTTCGAGATCGTGGACCTTACGGGTAGCATGGGTGGCGTCATCGTTGTTGCCGGTGCTCTCTCCGCCGCCTTCTTTGGCGTGCTGTACCGGCTCTCTACGACAAAACTGGACAAGAGCGAGCGCTTCCTCGCGCTCGTGAGAAGGGTGGAGGGCAAGAATGACTGATACCGCTCGTTTTGAAGAGGGCGTGCTCGAGGCCCGTCGTTCGAGGACGCTCGCCTCTGGCGGCGTGGAGCGCGAAGCGTACGTCGTTGCCGGCATCCCCGGCGCCGATCGCCTTCCCCGCGCCCTCGTGGTCCTGCTCGAGAACGTCGTGAGGCGTGCCGCGAGCGACGAGGACGCCGTTCGCATGGCGCGCGCGATCGTGAGCGCCGGGCTCTCCGGGTCCGCTGGCGAGGAGATCGAGTTCATGCCCGCGCGCGTGCTCTTCCAGGACTTCACCGGCGTTCCGGTGTTCGTCGACTTTGCCGCGATGCGCGACGCCATGGTCGAGCGTGGGGGAGACCCGATGCTCGTGAACCCCAAGATTCCCTGCACGCTCGTCGTGGACCACTCGGTCATCGCCGACGAGTCCGAGTGCTCCTGCGCCGTCGAGAGAAACCAGGAGATCGAGGCATCCCGCAACCGCGAGCGCTTCTCCTTCCTCAAGTGGGCGAGTCGCTCCTTTGCAAACGTCAGCATCGTCCCGCCGGGAGAGGGAATCTGCCACCAGCTGAACATCGAGCGCTTCTGCGGCGTCGTGACGACCGACGCCCTCGCCAAGGGTGGCGTTGCCTGCTTTGACACCCTTGTGGGCACGGACTCGCACACCACCACCGCAAACGGTGTGGGCGTGCTCGGCTGGGGTGTCGGCGGCATCGAGGCCGAGGCGGCGGCCCTCGGGCAGCCCGTCTCGATGCTCGTTCCCCCTGTCGTCGAGCTCAGGCTCTCGGGCGCCCTGTGTCCCGGGGTCTCCGGCATGGACGTCGCGCTCACGGTCGCGCAGCTCCTGCGCGGAGCCGGCGTCGTTGGCTCCATCGTCGAGGTGACGGGGGAGGGCGTTGCCTCGCTCAGCGCCACCCAGCGCGCCTGCGTGGCCAACATGACCCCGGAGTACGGAGCAACCGCAACGCTCTTCCCGGTGGATGACGCCACTCTGAGCTACCTGCGCCTTGCGGGGCGTGACGAGAAGGACCTCGCGTTCGCGCGCTCCTATCTCGAGGCGCAGGGCGTCTTCGGTGCAACCGCGGACCGCGTCTACGCCCGTACCCTCGAGCTGGACCTCTCAGACGTCGAGCCCTCGCTCGCCGGTCCCTCCCGCCCGCATGACCGCGTCTCTGTGGGTGGCCTCAAGGAGCGCTTTGAGTCTGCTGCCGTCGCGTCCGGTCGCAACCTCGAGGATGAGGTTGAGGTTGAGGGCATCGGCTGCCTCTCGCATGGCGCCATCGCCATCGCTGCCATCACGAGCTGTACCACGGCGACCGACCCTGCGATGATGGTGGCCGCGGGCCTGCTCGCTCGACACGCCGTCGAGCGCGGCCTGAAGCCAAGGCCCTGGGTCAAGAAGGTCCTCGCCCCGGGAAGCCATGCTACGGAGCTTTTGCTCGATCGCTGCGGGCTTACGGAGCCCCTGCGTCAGCTTGGGTTCTTCACCTGCGGCTTTGGCTGCATGAGCTGTATCGGCAACTCCGGCGAGATCAAGGCGTGCCTCAAGTCGCACGCCTCCGAGCTCGAGCTCACGAGCGTCCTTTCCGGAAACCGCAACTTTGAGGGACGCATCTCTCCCGACGTTAGCCAGAACTATCTCTGCGCACCCGCGCTTGTCGTCGCATACTCCCTCGTGGGAACGATGGACGTCGACCTCACGACCGAGCCCGTCGGGGTGTCCCCGGACGGCTCTGCGGTGATGCTCTCCGACATCATGCCCTCGGACGAGGAAATCTCTCGCGAGCTCGTGAAGAACCTCGACGCCGCTCTCTTCGAAGAGGGCGGAAGGGGCCTCATGGAGGGCTCGTCCGTATGGCGCTCGATCGAGTCCTCGGAGTCGGCGACCTTCCCTTGGGATCCCGAGTCAACCTACGTGCGCCGTGCGCCGTATTTCGATATCGCACGCGTCCAGGAAGTCATTGAGGTTCGTGACGCTCGAGCCCTCGCGCTTCTCGGGGACTTTGTTACCACAGATCACATCTCTCCCGCAGGCTCCATTGCCAAGGATTCTCCTGCCGCGCGCTACCTCCTTGAACGCGGCGTTGAGCCGAAGGACTTCAACACGTATGGAGCTCGTCGCGGAAACCACGAGGTCATGGCTCGCGGGACTTTTGCCAACGTCAAGCTCCGGAACGTTCTTGCCGACGGAAGACTGGGCGGCTGGACGAGAAACCTTCTCACCGGCGAGATCGAGCCCATCTTCGATGCCTCCGAGGACTATCGCAGGGCCGGCGTGCCTCTCGTGGTTGTTGCCGGAAAGCTCTACGGCTCCGGCTCGAGCCGGGACTGGGCGGGCAAGGGGCCGCTGCTCCTTGGGGTACGAGCGGTCATTGCCGAGAGCTTTGAGAGGATCCATCGCTCGAATCTTGTTCAGATGGGCGTTCTGCCGCTCCAGTTCAGGGAGGGGGAGAGCGCCGAGACGCTCGGGATCCGTGGCGACGAGACGTTCTCCGTCGAGACTGTCGACCTCTCAGCCGGGCTTCCCGCGCCTCGTGAGGTAACGGTTCGCGCGACGTCGCCGGACGGCTCCGTGGTTGAGTTCTCTTGTGTGGTTAGGGTCGACACCCCCATGGAAGGAGCCTTCCTCTCCAGGGGTGGCATCCTGCCCTTCGTCCTTGATTCGATCGCATAGGCAACGGGGGTAGACGATTGACAAGATTCTGCCCAAATTGTGGTCGGCTTCTCGATCGAAGCGCCGTGACCTGTCCCTACTGCGGAGAGACCCTAGATGCCACCCAAAGGATTTCTCTCGGGGAGGCCGTTTGGTGCCCGGAGTGCGGGGCGCTCGTGCCCCGCGGCTCCTCGCATTGTCCCAAGTGTGACCACGAGCTCTCTGCCTCTAGCCCACAGCCCTCACGGAGGAAGATCAATCTCCCCATGATCGAGGCGGAGGATGAGGAGGAGGCATCCGAACCCGATGACACGGGTTTCATAGCTGGCATCGAGAGCGCAATTCCTGGCCCGGAGCCTGAGGATTCCCCCGGCGCCAGGCACGACAGGATGCCCCGTCCGCGCACCTTCGCCTTTGCCGCGGTTCTCGCCCTTGTGGTTGTGGGCGGCTCAACGCTGCTCATAACCCACCCATGGGATCCACTGGCAACTCAGACCAAGGCAACCGAGCCCGCGGATGTCTCAATGTCCGGATTTCCCGGGGTCGTGGAATCCCTGAGCGGTCAGGACGACGAGGGGGGCGCTGGTCAGGCGGAAGCCACTACCACCTACGAGATCCTCGAGGACGTACACGACGAGCTTGGAGACCTCTCCGAGCGTGTTGACTCGAGCGAGGAGGCGCTGAGGTCTCTCGTTGACGGTTCCGTCAAATCAGAGCCGGACGAGGGGCTCGAAGACGCTCAGGCGATCTCCATTTCCGTCTCGAACGTCATCGCCAGGCTCGATAGGCTCGCCTATGCCGGAGGTCCCTATGACGAGGACTTCCAGAACCAGAAAACGCTCGGCAGCTGGCTGAGAAATCGCTGCGACGCGCTCACGGACGCCTGGGAGCTTGCGGCTGATTCGCAGGACCCAACCTCGGTCTCTGCTTCGGTGGAAGCCATGTTGGATGAGTCCCTTGACTACGCCAGGCGCTTCTCAGATGACTTTGATGCTTGGGAACCCACCGACAAGGGGTGAAACCTTAGCTTCGTGGTCTCGATGGATTCTTTCGTGCATCGACGAAACGCCACTTACGGCGTTTCGTCGATGACTTTCGTCTGCCGAATATGTGAAACCGCGGACATCCTGATAGAATCAAGGAGTTGAATGATGGCGATTTGCCATACGACCACGGAGGATGCGATGGGATTCATCCAGGATCCGCTCTACACCCCAACCTACCGACTCTCCGGAGACGAGGTTGCCGTCTTTGACACCAGTCGTGGTGCGATTCGCGTTCGGCTCGACACCGAGGGCGCGCCGATTCATGCTGCCAACTTCTGCGAGCTTGCCTCGAGCGGCTTTTATGACAACCTCAAGTTCCACCGTTACGTTCCGGGCTTTGTTATCCAGGGCGGTTGCCCAAACACGAGGGAGATGACTCCCGAGCAGGTCGCTCATGGCATGGTCGGTCCGACGGGCATGCCGGGGACCGGCGGTCCTGGGTATCGCATACGTGAGGAGTTCACCACCAACCCCAGGAACTCCCACGAGGACAGGGCGCTTGCCATGGCTCGGTCCGCCGATCCCAACTCCGCGGGGTCGCAGTTTTACTTTTGCCTCGGGGCCCAGCACGGCCTTGATTCCGGCTATACGGTATTCGGCAGGACGATAGAGGGCGAGGACGTCATTGGCGAGCTTCGCTCTGGCGACGTTATCAATTCCGTCCGCATCGAGCACCTCAACGCCTAGGCGTCGAGGCGAACAGGAGGACTATCGTGAACCAGCAGGCTTATGAGTCCGGCAAGCGCGCCTATCAAAAGGGGGATTGGCTTCGTGCCCTCACCTATCTCGACGAGGCAAAGGACTCCGGAGAGGCTTTTGGCGAGATCGACCACCTTCGCGGCAACGCGTACATGAAGATGGGCCAGTTCGATCTTGCCGCTGCGGCATATGAGAGCGCGCTCTCTGATCCCGCGTACGGCAAGCGCGGCGCACTCCAGTGCAACCTTGGCCGTGCGCTTCTTGCCGCCGGCCGTGCCCAGGAGGCGGTTGGCGCGCTCACCGCGGCCGTCTCCGACTCTGACTACGCCACGCCCTACAAGGCCTATCTCGCTCTTGGCAAGGCCTACGAGCAGGTCGGTGACGTGCGCAACGCCGGCATCGCCTACAGAAGCGCCGCCATTGACGAGTCCAACCCCGCGCCCGCCGTCGCGCTCACGAGCCTTGGCGGCTGCTTCATGAGGCTCAATCGAGCCGTGGACGCCGTCGAGGCATATCGCACCGCACTCGACTTCACCAACCCCCTCGAGGACCAGAACAAGATCTGGTGCGACCTCGCCCTTGCCTATGTTGCGGCAAACCGCATGAACGAGGCGGTCGACGCATTTGGAAAGGCGACGTCTGACGGAACCTACGTTCTGAGCCCCGAGGCTCAGGCCTCCTATGATGCCGCTCGCAGGGCTGTTGCCTCCATCGGCTCCAGGAAGCCCTCCGAAACCGACGCGTTTCTTGCCGCTGCCGGCTACGCCAGCTCCTACGACCCGCTCGATCCCACCGGCGCCTCCGGTGAGCTCATGCCGTCTCCCGAGGATACGGGCTTCTTCTCGGTTTCCGAGGAGGACCTCGTCAGGCAGGACAAGATCGACCGGAAGGTAAGGCGCAAGCATCGCCACACCGGCCTCAAGATTTTCCTCGTCATCCTCTTCCTCCTCGCCCTTATCGTTGGTGGCGGCATCTTCGCCTATGTGAAGGGGTATGGCTGGCCTACGCAGCAGAGCGTTGCCGAGCAGCTGTTTGACGCCAAGACGCAGGGCACCGACATCTCCGGCCTTTTTGCCGACGGCGTTTCCGAGTCCCACCTCCAGGAGTACTCTGACATGGTGCTCTCCGGGGCAACCGTTGAGGTGACGGGTCTCGATCGCTCCATGACGGAGTCCACGGTCGCCCTCACCGCCACGCTTGGCTCCGGCATCGAGCAGGACTACACGATCTCCATGGTCCGCGACGGACTTGGCTGGAAGATTTCCGACATCGAGGCCGACTACCGCTCTGCCATCGATGACACGAACACCGACGCCCTTGTCGAGGACAATACCGATTCCAGCCTTGACGCCGACGTCGATTCCGACGCCAACGGCACTGTCGACGAGGGGTCCGAGGTGACTTCCGATCAGGGCGGCACCTCTCAGGACGCGACCGACGACGGTCAGGATGACCTCGAGGGTGGCTCCGCCGATGGCACGGCCGACGATTCCGGCAGCCCGGACGCCGCTGACACCCCCGATCAGGGCTCCCAGGACACGACTCCCGCTGAGGGTACTAACGAGTAGGTGCGCCGCATGTCTATTTTTGACTCGCTGTTTGGGGAATACGGCGGAGATCTTGCCATAGATCTCGGCACTGCCAATACGCTCGTCGCTGTTCGCGGACAGGGCATCGTTATCAACGAGCCCTCGGTCGTTGCCATCGACAAGAGCGAGAGCCGAGTTCTCGCGGTTGGCGCCGATGCAAAGCGCATGATCGGCCGTACCCCGGGCTCCATCATCGCCGAGCGCCCGCTCAAGGACGGCGTGATTGCAGACTTTGACGTCACCGAGGTCATGCTTCGCTACTTCATCGAGAAGGCCCGTGCCCGGCGCTACCCCTGGTCCCCTCGTCCTCGCGTCGTTGTGTGCGTTCCCTCTGGCGTTACCTCGGTCGAGAAGCGTGCCGTCTTTGAGGCAACCATACAGGCCGGCGCTCGTCAGGCATATCTGATCGAGGAGCCCATGGCTGCGGCCATCGGCGCCGATCTTCCGATCGAGGATCCCACCGGGTCCATGGTTGTTGACATCGGCGGCGGTACCACGGAGGTCGCCGTTATCTCGATGGGCGGCATTGTTGTCTCGCAGTCCATCCGCACTGCGGGCGATGAGTTTGACCAGACGATTCTTCAGCACGTTCGCGATGCGTACAACCTCTCCATCGGAGAGAGGACGGCCGAGGACATCAAGATCAAGGTGGGCTCTGCCGCCCCTCTCGCTGAGGAGCTTGACGTCGAGGTCAACGGCCGCGACGTCATGAGCGGTCTTCCCAAGACCGTTCGCATCGAGAGCGAGGAGATTCGACGCGCGCTCGATCGTCCTCTCGACGAGGTTACCAAGGCCGTCAAGGACGCCCTTGACGTGACCCCTCCCGACCTCGCCTCGGACCTCATGTACTACGGCATTCTCCTCACTGGTGGCGGAGGCCTCCTGCGCGGTCTCGACCACAGGCTCAGGGAGGAGACGGGCGTTCCCGTCAACGTGAGCCCCACGGCTCTTGAGAACGTGGTCAACGGCTGCGCCAAGGTGCTTGAGGCAAACGCGCTCTCGGGTGGCTATGTCCAGAGTACGGGGCAGTAGCGTGCCCCTTTCCTCTCGGGGCCATCAGTATGCCCCAACCCTGGGAACATCGAGAAAGACCAAGACAAGTGGGGTGCGCAGGCTCATCGCCTGTGTCGTGGTATCGGTCGTTCTCTTTACCCTGAGCTGCCAGGGGGGATCAAGTGGTCCCCTCGAGGCGGTTCGCGGTTTTTTCCAGACCGCGACCATGCCCATCAGATACTTTGGACTTGTTGTCACCGCGCCGGTGCGGGGCCTTGGAAACATCTTCTCCAACCTGACCGCCGACCAGGCCACGCTCTCCGAGCTTCAAGCGGAGATCGACTCCCTTAGAGCAAGAAACGCCGAGCTTGAGGAGCAGGCCTCCTCTGCGGAGCGTCTTCAGGAGCTTCTCGACCTCAGGAGTACCTACGACCTTCAGTCCGTCACGGGAACCATCGTGTCTGGTGCGAGCGATTCCTGGAGCTCCACAGTCACCATCGATCGCGGCACTTCATCTGGCGTCACCTCGGGCATGCCCGTCATGACGTCTGCCGGCGTCATCGGGCAGGTCGTCTCGAGCGGTCCGTCCAGCTCTACGGTCATGCTTCTTAGCGACGAGGGTTCCTCCATCTCCGCACTGGTCCAGTCGAGCAGGTCACATGGCATGTTGACGGGATCTGCCAACGGCGAGGTGAAGCTTGACCTCGTTTCCTCAAACCAGGACGTGAAGGTCGGCGACGTTGTTGTCACGAGCGGCCTTGGCGGGGTCTTCCCTAAGGGCCTTCCCATCGGAGAGGTCGTGAGCGTCACCAACAATCCCGGCGAGCTCTATCTTGACATCGTCGTTGAGCTTTATGCGGACGCGAGCTTCTCGGAGGAAGTTCTCGTTGTCACCTCGCTCACCGAGGAGCAGCGTGCCACCGCCGAGGACATCGCCGAGGCGGACTCCCAGGAATCCTCGTCGGGCACTGATGCCACGAGCGACGGTGACGAGAGCGCGGAGTAGGGGGTAAGTATGCTGGTCGCCGACAAGAACAGAACGGTGCGCACGATTGCCGTTCTCGCAATCGTGTGCTTTGTGCTCCAGATCGCCTTTGCCCCGAACATAGGCTTGGGCAATGGTCGCGCCAATTTTGCGCTCGTCTTTGTTGCCTGCTGCGCCATGTTTCTGAGCCCCGGCTCCTCTGCAGTCGCCGGGTTCGTTGCGGGCCTTCTCTTTGACCTCTCGTCCACGGCTCCGGTCGGACTTATGGCATTCTGTCTCTCCCTGGCCGGCTACGCCCTTTCCTATGAGGGGCGCGAGCGCATTGCCAGCGAGTTTGGACCGCAGGTGATCCGTGGGGCCATTGCCTCTCTTGGCGTCTCAATCGTCTACCATCTCGCGATGTTTCTCGTTGGACAGGGGGGCTCGTTCTTTGACGTCGTTTTCCTTAGGTCGCTCCCAACGGCTTTGCTCACGTTTCTCTTCCTTCTGCTCTTCCTCTTCCTTCTCTCTCGGATGAAGTCTTCTGGCCCCAACCTTGGCTCCGGCGTGGGCGGGGGAGGCCATCTTTCGAGAAGGGGGCTCTAGCGCCCCATGGACTTCTCCATCGTGATAGTCGTCGTCTGTCTTGTTCTTGCGGTTGCTCTCGTTGTGATCTATCTGGTCTTTGGTAGGTCCGAGGCCAACTTCACCATGGATATCGGCGGTGCTGCCCCCAAGGCAGCCGGTGGTTCTGACTCCTCTTCGGAGAAGACCACCTCCTCGAGGCTCGTCGGGCTTCTCGTTGGCGTCGGGGCCGTCTTTAGCGTCCTGGTTGCCCGCCTGTGGTCGATGCAGCTCGTGTCCTCCGAGGAGTACGCCGAGCAGGCGGAGAGGAACCGCAGGAGCACCATATACACGCAGGCCCCCCGTGGCCGAATTCTCGATAGAAAAGGTCGCGAGATCGTGACCAACCGCGCCAGCCTGACCGTTGTGGCGGACGGTGCGGTTGTCGACGACCTGATTGAGGTGCAGCTTCTGGGCAATCTCATCGGCATGCCCGCCCAGGCGGTCAGAAGGAGGCTCCAAGACACCACCGAAGGCTACCAGAGCCCCCGAATGGTATCCGTTGACGTGTCTAGACGCGTCGTTGCCTTTATCGGGGAGCACCCAGACGTCTTCCCGGGGGTCAGCGTTCAGGAGAGGACCCAGCGCTCCTATCCCCATGGCTCCCTCGCCGCCCATGTTGTTGGCTACGTGGGCACCGTTTCCCAGGAACAGCTGGAGGCGAGCGGGTCAGGTGAGGACGGTACGCCCGAGTATCGATCCGGAGACGTTGTTGGGCAGTCAGGGGTCGAGCTCAGCTACGAGAGCGTTCTTGCCGGCGTCAGGGGAGAGCAGACGGTCTTCGTTGACGCGCACGGCGACGTCCTTGGGTATTCCACAAACATCGACCCTGTTCCTGGGTCCGACGTTGTCCTCACCCTGGACATCGATATCCAGGCCGCTGCGGAGGAGTCGCTCGCGCGCATCGTCGAGCAGCGGCGATCTGCCGGGGCGGACTGCCCGGGCGGCAGCGTTGTGGCAATCGACTGCACCAATGGCGAGGTCATCGCCATGGCAAGCTACCCCACGTTCTCGCCGAACGTGTTCACCGGAGGAATCGCCCAGTCCGACTGGGATGTTCTCTCTGCCGAGGACTCTCACTATCCGCTGCTCAACCGTGCCATCTCCGGGCAGTACGCCGCAGGATCGGTCATTAAGCCCCTCACGTCGTTCGCGGCCCTCAACTACGGCATCGCCACCCCTGACTCCTCTTGGTACTGCTCCGGCTGGTGGTCCTGGTCTGGAAAGTCCCAGGGCGACACGATCATGAAGTGCTGGCAGGAGTCCGGACATGGCGCCATCGGCCTCTCCTCGGGCATCACCTACTCGTGCGACGTCGTTTTCTACGAGATAGGCAAGGGGTTCTACAACTCCGAGAACCCCGAGGGGATGCAGGAGACCTTCCGCGCATACGGGCTCGGGTCAAAGACGGGAATCGACCTCAACGGCGAGGAGGCAGGGGTCATTCCCGACGCCGCGTGGAAGAGGGAACACTACAAGGCCCTTGGCTACTCTGACGAGGACAGCACCTGGAGGGGCGGAGACAACTGCAACATCTCCATCGGTCAGGGCGACGTCCAGGTCACCTGCCTGCAGATGGCGCAGTCTTACTGCAGCATCGCCAACAGAGGGCCCGCTTGGAAGCCTCACGTTCTGAAGGGGGTTCGCGCCAAGGTCGGCGAGAGCTTCGTGAGCGAGTATCGTCCTGAGCAGGTCTTCTCCGTCGAGGAGAGCGACAGCTTCCGAGAGGTCATCGAGCGAGGCATGTGGGGCGTCACCTACGAGGAATCAGAGTCGCAGGCTTCCCACTGGACCAACATGAGCATCTCCGTCTCCTCCAAGACCGGAACGGGAGAGCAGATCGGTCCGGGCAGGAATATCTGCTGGTTTGGTTGCTTTGCGCCGTCAGAGAACCCAAAGTACGTCGTCTTCTCAAACGTTGACGGCGGCGACTGGGGCGCCACGACCGCGATGCTCGTCGTGCGAGACACGCTCGGAGCGATCTATGGCGAGCCCGACAATTCCGATGCCGTGTATGCGGCGGGAGACTAGGGAGGCGAGATGGCTCGAGAATTGAAGGAGATCCTCACGCTTGGGACCAAGGGCTCGGCTCGTCGAGCCGCTGCCGCCCACGCCTCTCGACTCGCGGGGCCCCTCTCTGGCCTGTATCTCTCCCAGCTCATTCCCGCGCTCCTGCTGGTGGTCATCGGGGTCATCACCATCTGGTCCGCTTCGATATCCATCCCCGAGGCAAACTTCGTGAGTCACCTTGCGGGAATCGCGATCGGCCTCGTCGCCGCGGTTCTCGTGTGGCGCTACGACATGAGGGCGCTCTCGAGCATGACGACCGTCCTGTTCGTGCTCGCGTGCATCCTCATGGTCTTGCCGAGAATTCCAGGCCTAGGCTACGAGGTAAACGGAATGATGGGCTGGGTAAGACTCGGACCCGTGAGGTTCCAGCCCTCCGAGCCTTCCAAGATCGTCGTCATCTTCCTCATGGCCTCCGCTGCCGCCCAGTACAACGGGAAGATCGAGACCTTCAGGGACTATGCGCGTCTCTGCGGGACCCTGCTCGTCCCGCTTTTGCTCATCATGACGCTTGACCTTGGAACTGGCCTCGTGATCTTCTTCATTGGCGCCACCATCATCATCGTGAGCGGAGCTCCAAGGACGTGGGTTCTTCTCACGATCGCGCTGATCGTGGGCGTTGCCGCCCTGGTCATCATCACCTCGATGATCGACGGGCTGCCTCACATATTGAAGGAGTACCAGCTCAACCGTCTCATCGTATTTGTCGATCCTGATGTTGACCCAACGAACAACGGCTACAACCTCACGCAGGCCATGATTGCCGTTGGGTCCGGCGGCTTCTTCGGGAAGGGCTTTGGCAACGCCACGCAGGCGCTCAACGGGTTTGTTCCCGAGGCCCAGACCGACTTCGTCTTCTCTCTCTTCGCCGAGCAGTTTGGGTTCGTCGGATCTCTTGTGCTCCTTTCCCTGTTCACGTGGATGATCGTCTCCACCGTGCTTCTCGCCATGAAGACGGAATCGATGTATATGCGACTCATCCTCGTTGGATGCGTGGGCATGTGGACGTTCCAGGTCCTGGAAAACGTTGGCATGTGTCTTGGAATCATGCCCATCACGGGCATTCCGCTGCCCTTTGTGAGCTACGGATCTTCCTCGATGGTCGTCCAGCTCGTTTCCGTGGGTATAGTGCAAAGCGTGTGGAGGCATCGTCAGAAGGCGGCATGACGTCTTCTTGTTCTGATTGGGGACACCATGTCCGGTAGAGCGTGGTCTGTTGGGAGAACGGCCGAGGTTGCCGGTTTTGCGCGCGCCGCGGCGCGTCGCCGCGACGAGGGCCTGCGGCTGCTCGTCCTCGTGGACGGCACGTGCCCGCGCTGGGTGATCGAGGCGACGAAGGGCGCCCTGCTCCCCGAGAGGTCGAGCGCCGAGGTGGTCGTCACCGACCTTCGCCAGCCGCAGCGAGACACGGGTGAGTTCGATGCGGCGATTCTGCTGGTGAGCGAGAGCTCGCCCGCCGAGGCGGCCCTGTCCCTTGCGAGAAGGGGTGTGCAGGTGGCACTCGTTTCCGAGGACGCCCTAGACGCCCCCTCGTTCTCCAGCGACGAGCCGGCGCTCGGCCTGGTCTCGGTCGTTGCCGGCTCGAGCAGGGATAGCCTTCTCGACAAGCTGGCACTCTGGCTTTGCTCGGTCACGGGCAAGCAGATCGCGCTCGGCGCCTGCTTCCCGTTTTGCAGGGCTCCCGTCACCAACGGCCTCGTGAGACGCTGCGCTCTCCAGAACGCGGGCGTCGGGGCCGTTCCCCTGATCGCAGGCTCCGATTTTCCCGTCATGACCGCAAATCAGATGAGGCTCGCTCTCGACGTGTCCGCCGTGTACGGTCGGGGGCTCGAGCCAGCGCGCGTCGCCGAGCTTCTTGGCGTGCTGGGCGGTGCACTCGCCTGGAGAGCCTTCGCGCGTCGGATTCTCTCCGTAGCCCCTGCGCTGGGGCTCATCGCTCGGGCGGGCGTCGCCTTTGGGGGGACCATGCTCACCGGAGAGCTTCTCAAGTTCCGTTTTGTCGCCCCTGACGTGCCGCGACCCTCTCGAGCCCGCGAAAAGGACTCCGGGGGCGTTGCCACGAGTCTGCCCCTGGCGTCTGGATGCACGGGTGATGCGGGCAACACCGGCTATGTGACTATAGGGGAGGCCTCATGAGAGCCAAGAGGGAGAACCTCTTTGACCGTCTGGAGCCCCTGCTCGCCGACGTGGAGCATCCTGCGCGCTACCTCGACCATGAGTGGGGGGCCTGCGAGGAGCAGGACGGCCCGTTTCACCTCTGTATGGTATACGCCGACGTCTATGAGGTGGGCCAGCCCAATCTAGGGGTCGCCATCCTCTATGACAGGATCAACGCGCAGCCGGACATGAGCTGCGAGCGCTGCTACCTTCCATGGAAGGATCTCTCAGCAAAGATGCGCGAGGCCGGCGTACCGCTTCTCTCGCTTGAGGGCGCCGCCCCTCTCGCGTCCTTCGATGCCATCGGGTTCACCTTGGCCCATGAGCTCATAGCCACAAACGTCCTCGAGACGCTTGACCTTGCTGGAATAGCGATCTCTTCCGACGAGCGCGACGAGGATGACCCCATCATCCTTGCCGGTGGTCCCTCGGCATGGAACTGCGAGCCTCTTGCGCCCGTCTTTGACGCCGTCCTTCTCGGGGACGGCGAGGAGTCGATCGTCGAGGTCTGCGCCTGCATCCGTGACGCACGCTCAGAGGGGCTCTCTCGTGCGGACATCCTGAGGAGACTCGCCGGGGTTCCGGGGACCTATGTCCCGTCGCTCTATGACGTCGTCGTTGACGAGACGTCCACGAGGTGGGGCTATGCCGTTCCCCGTGTTGGGGAGGAGGTTCCCGAGGTCGTCCTCAAGCGGGCGATAGGCGACCTCTCGAAGACGCCCGCCGTCGCGCAGAAGATCGTTCCCTACATGGGCATAGTCCAGGACAGGCTGTCGCTCGAGGTCCTCAGGGGGTGCGCGCGCGGCTGCAGGTTCTGCCAAGCCGGCATGACGTATCGGCCCGTTCGCGAGCGTCCCGCCGACCAGATCGTCAGCTGTGGCGTGGAGGCGCTTCTCGCCAGCGGCCACAACGAGATATCGCTCTCCTCGCTCTCCACGACCGACCACTCGCAATGCGAGAAGATGCTCTCGGGCTTCAACGAGGAGCTCGCTGAGAAGGGGATTCGGGTATCAATTCCCTCTCAGCGTCTTGACTCGTTTGGGGTCGACATGGCCGCCGCCGTTGCCGGCGGGCGCAGGGGAGGGCTCACATTTGCCCCGGAGGCGGGCACCCAGCGCCTCAGGGACGTCATCAACAAGAACGTCTCCGAGGAGGACATCGAGCGAGCTGCGAGAAACGCGTACGAGGCCGGATGGCGCCGGATGAAGCTCTACTTCATGATGGGCCTTCCCACCGAGACCGACGAGGACGTCATCGGCATAGCGCGTCTCGCCGAGCGCGTTCTCGAGATCGGCCGTGAGGTCGTGGGGAAGGGCAGAAAGAGCGGTGTATCCGTCTCGATATCTGTTGCGGTTCTCGTGCCCAAGGCGCACACGCCCTTCCAGTGGGCTCCGCAGCTTGATCCCGACGAGGTGAAGCGGCGCCAGCAGCTCCTTCTCCATGAGGTGCGCGACCGGGCCATTCGCATCTCCTACCATGACGCCGACGTCTCCCTCGTTGAGGGAGCCCTCTCCAAGATGGGGCGCGGCGGCTTTGAGCTCATTCGCGCTGCCTGGGAGAAGGGGTGCCGCTTTGACGCCTGGACGAGCGAGTTCAGGTTTGATCTCTGGTGCGAGGCGGCCCGCGAGTGCGGCGTCGACCTCGTTGCGACGGCGTGCGAGGAGTATCCTCTCTCGGCCCGTCTTCCCTGGGACCACACCTCGCCCGGAGTCTCCAAGGGCTACCTGCAGCGCGAGTGGCTCCGCGCCGTTGAGGGGGTAACCACGCCAGACTGCACGAGAAGTTCCTGCACGGGGTGCGGTGTCTGCTCGACGCTCGGGGTTCATAACGTTATCTGGGGGGTGAGGGGATGACGCAGCCCTTCTCGGCACGTCCTCAGGACCTGCCCACAAAGGCCGAACTCGCTCGGCTCAGGGTTGAGTACGTCAAGGACAGTCGCCTTTCCTATCTTGGGCATCTGGACCTCATCGCAACGATCGAACGATGTGTCAGACGCTCGCGCCTGCCGTTCTCCATTGGCAACGGCTTTGCGAGAAGGATGCGCCTTCAGTTCTCCGGTGCCCTCCCGGTGGGGGCGAGCTCCTGCTGCGAGTACTTTGACCTCAGGCTCACCGAACCCGTTGACGCGAAGGTTGCCTTGGACGCCCTTCGGGCGGCGACCCCTCGCGCCCTCGCACCGACGAGCGCCTCCTACGTGCCAGGAACGCTCCCGGCCCTGGAGGCGTGGCTCAATCGAGCCACGTGGTGCGTCGATCTCTCCGGCGCGGGCATCTCCCCGGCGTCGGTTATAGAGGGCATCGAAAGCCTTCGCGCGGACGGGAAGCTCACCTATCTGCGGGGTGACAAGGAGAAGACGGTTTCGCTCGAGCAGTGCCTCGTTGACTACTCCGTCGAGGCCAAGCCGGATGGGGGGGTAGCCGTTGGCCTTGAGACGAGGTCCGGCAACGGGGCGTTTCTCAGGCCCGGGATCCTTTTGTCGGCTGCAGTCGAACGGATCGGGCTCGAGGCTCCATCGGTGATGAGGACGCGGCGGACCTTTCAGCTCCATGAGGAAGATGGTCGTCTTGTGGAGCCTTTCGGTCCCTTTGCCGAGAGCCACCAGACACCAGTATCCTGAGCAGGGCGCATCGCCTTGCCGCGATATCCTTGCCGTCTTTTCCCTTACGGAGGAGGATGTCACGCCAACAATTCGTTGACGAGTCAAGACGCTGCTAGTAATATAAGCAACTGTTGCATTCAGCCAGCAATGAAGGGTTTCGCACATGTACGCAATCGTAGCAACTGGGGGCAAGCAGTATAAGGTTGCCAAGGGCGACGTCATCGACGTCGAGAAGCTCGACGCGCAGCCTGGCGACAAGGTTGAGCTCCCCGTCCTTCTCGTGAACGACGGCACCAAGACCATCGTTGGCTCCGCTCCCCTCGAGGGCAAGACCGTTACCGCCGAGGTCGTTGAGCAGTTCAAGGGCGAGAAGGTCCTCGTCTTCAAGCTCAAGAAGCGCAAGCGCTATCACCGCGCCAACGGCCACCG
>CALULC010000008.1 GCA_944321385.1 uncultured Atopobiaceae bacterium | reverse complement strand
CACATCCCCATTCCGTTTTCAGCCACCCGCGAGGCGCTTTCTCCCTCGCAAGCGGGGAATAATTTACGACGATGCAACCCCGTTGTCAACGTATACCTCGCACCCGGGCGTATCCATGCTCACGAGGTCACCACATCCGCAGGTCAAGCGGCCTGCTTTTCGACTTTGCAACGCACGAGGCCGCACCCCTGGAGGGCGCGGCCTCGAAAAAATTTCTGGAGCCGGCAGAGGGAGTCGAACCCCCAACCCACGGTTTACAAAACCGTTGCTCTGCCATTGAGCCATGCCGGCGTGCGTTTGTACATGATAGCGGAACAGACGACAGCTGGCAGACGAGTCCTTATTGGCCGCGCAGCATGCGCCAGAGCTTCTCGCGCGCAGCCGGGTCGATGCGGTCCTCGAGGCGCATGTGCTGGGTCTGGCGCTCGGCGTTGGCGCGCTCGTACTCCACGGCCAGCGCCCCCACGTCCGCCACGAGCACGTCGCTCGAGACGCGCGTCACCGGAATGCCGCCCACGGTGGCTCGGATCGTTCGGTCCGAGGTCACCACCGTCACGGCCTGCGGGGCGAGGCGCGCCTCCGTCACCAGCCGCTCGATCACCGAGTCCGCGCTCTCGCCCGCCGGCGAGAAGACCACGCGCACGCCGGCCGGTGTGAGCTCGGGCCTCTCCGGGGAGACGTTCCCCGCCGCGTCGAAGACGATCACCGGGTCATAGCGACCCTTCGCATAGGCGGCCACGTCGGCGACGAGAAGCTCTCGCGCCTGCTCGAAGGGGTCGCCGTTTGCGGTCTCGTCCATGCGGGCGAGGTAGCGCTCGGACTTGTAGATCACGTTGTAGCCGTCCACCACGAGCAGCTCACGCGGGGCGCCCGCGCTAGGCATCGGCCTCGCCGCCACACTCCACGCGACGCAGCCACTCGTAGCAGAGCACGGTCGTGGCCTGCGCCACGTTGAGGGACTCCACGCGCCCGCGCTGCGGGAGCTTGCAGGCAAAGTCGCACTTCTCGGCAACCAGGCGCGAGATGCCCTCGCCCTCGGATCCCATGACCAGGGCCAGGCGCCCGCCCATAGGGGCGTGCCAGACATCCTGCTCGGCGTGCTCGGTTGCGGCGCAGGCCCAGAAGCCCGCCTCCTTGAGCTCGTCTATCGCGCGCGCCAGGTTGGGCACCTGCGCGATGGGCAGGTGCATGACGGCCCCGGCGGAGGTCTTGTAGGCACCCACGCCCACGGAGGCGGCGCGGGCCTTGGCAACCACGACGCCCGCCGCGCCCACGACCTCGGCCGTGCGCACGATGGCGCCAAAGTTGCCCTGGTCGGTCACGTGGTCGAGCACCACCACGAGGGCGTCCCCCTCGCCCGCCGCGGCGATCACGTCGGCGAGCTCGGCGTACTCAAAGGGGCGCGTCCGCACCACGACGCCCTGGTGAGCGCCATGGCTGGAGAGCGCGTCCAGGCGGGCGCGCGGCACGCGCTCCACGGGGACTCCGGCGTCCTCCAGGCGCGCGGCGATCTTCTCGAGCGCCTGGTCGCGCTCGCCGGAGCGCTCCTGCACGAGCGCCGAGCGAAGCGGCATGCCGCAGCCGAGCGCCTCCTCGACGGCGCGGCGCCCCTCGATGAGGTCGCCCCGCTCGCGCTGCTGCGGGCCGCGGCGCGCAGCGCCCGGGAGCGGCCGCGAGCCGTGGTTCTTCTCGCCATGCGGGCCCTTGCCCCTGAAGGCGCCGGCACGACCGGTCTGCGGCCTGCCGCCCTTGCCCTTGCCGCCCCGGACGTCGCGTCCCGGCGTGCGCGATTGGTTCTTTGCCATGGTCGCCTACTCCTTGCGGTGCACGCGGGCGCCGGCGGCGGTGTCCTCCACCACGAGGCCGAGCGCGGTGATGCCGTCGCGGATGGCGTCGGCAACGCCCCAGTTCTTCTCGGCGCGGGCGGCCTGGCGCGCGGCGAGAAGGGCCTCGGCCGCCTCCGCGGCGGAGTCGCCCTCGTAGCCGGCCTGCTCGCGCGCAAGATCCACGAGGCCGGCGGGCAGGTCGTCCTCGCCGGTGGAGCGAGAGAGACTGATGCCCATGACGTCGGCCAGCTCGGAGAGCATGTCGGCGGCGCGCAGGCAGACGGCGGTGGAGGTGTCGTCGGCGGCGTCGGCCAGGTAGGTGTTGCAGGCGGTCACGAGCGAGAAAATCGCGGCGAGGCCGCCGGCGGTGTTGAAGTCGTCGTCCATCTGACGGCAGAACTCCTCGCGCGCGGCGTCCACCTGCGCACCGAGGGCGCGGTCGGCGTCGTTGAGCTCGCCGTCCTGCGGGGAGCGCTCGGCGGCCCAGCGCAGGTTGCGCACGCAGGTCTGCAGGCGCTCGAGCGTGCCGGCAACGCCCTCCAGGCGCTCGAAGGAGAAGTCCAGCGGCGCGCGGTAGTGGGTCTGCAACATGAGCAGGCGCACGGCGTCGGCCGGGCACTTGTCAAGCACCTCCTTGAGCGTGTAGAAGTTGCCCAGGCTCTTGGACATCTTCTCGCCGTCAACGCGAAGCATGCCGGTGTGCATCCACGTGTTGGCGAGCGCGGAGTCCCAGGCGCACATGGCCTGGGCGGTCTCGTTCTCGTGGTGCGGGAAGATGAGGTCGGCGCCGCCGCCGTGGATGTCGATCGGGGTGCCCAGGTAGCGGTGGATCATCGCGCAGCACTCGGTGTGCCAGCCGGGACGGCCGTCGCCCCAGGGGCTGGGCCAGCTGGGCTCGCCGGGCTTGGCGGCCTTCCAGAGGGCAAAGTCGAAGGGATCGCGCTTCTCGTCGTTGACCTCCACGCGCTCGCCGGCGCGCATCTGATCCAGACTGCGCCCGGAGAGGATGCCGTAGTTGTGGTCCGCGCGGACGGAGAAGTAGACGTCGCCGGAGGGCACAGGGTAGGCAACGCCGCGCTCGATGAGCAGGGAGATCATCTCCTGCATGGCCTCGATCTCGTGCGTGGCGCGCGGACGGATGTCCGGGTCCAGCACGCCAAAGCGGTGCATCTGCTCGATGAAGGCGGCCGAGCACTCCTCGGCGACCTCGGCGGCCGTGCGGCCGGTCTCGTTGGCGCGGTTGATGATCTTGTCGTCCACGTCAGTGAGGTTCTGGGCAAAGGTGACCTGGTAGCCCTTGTACATGAGATAGCGACGGATCACGTCGAACGCGAGGAACGTGCGCGCGTTGCCAATGTGGATCTGGTCATAGACGGTGGGGCCGCAGACGTACATGCGAATCTTGCCGGGCTCGATGGGCTCGAGCTCCTCCTTCTTGTGCGTCTGGCTGTTGTAGACGAGCATGCGTGCTCCTTGTGGTTGGTTGCCGTGCGTTGGACCAGTATAGCGCCGGCGGGCGACAAGAGCCGCTACTCGATGCGCTCGAGCAGCGCGACGGCCCAGGCGGCGATGCCCTCCTCGCGGCCCACGAAGCCGAGGCGCTCCGTCGTGGTGGCCTTGACGCCCACCGCTTCCACGGGCACGCCGAGCGCCGCGGCCATGTTGGCGCGCATCTGTTCGCGGTAGGGCGCGAGCTTGGGGGCCTGCGCCGCGATGGTGCAGTCCGCGTCCGCGACGCGCCAGCCGCGCTCGCGGGCGAGGTCGGCCACGCGGCGCATGAGCACGAGCGAGTCCGCGCCCTCGTAGGCGGGGTCGTTGTCCGGGAAGAGCTTGCCGATGTCGCCCTCGCGCAGGGCGCCGAGCACGGCATCCATGAGGGCGTGAGCCACGACGTCCGCATCCGAGTGCCCGGCAAGACCGCGCTCGCCGGGCACGTCCACGCCGCCCAATATCAGGCGCCGCCCCTCGGCAAAGGCGTGCACGTCAAACCCATGTCCAATTCTCAGCATGTATTGCCCCTCTCCGTTGGGTGGAAGTCAAACGTAGCACATGCCGACCTCACGCTCGCGCCTACCGGGGCGCGATTGCTTAGGATTTTGGGGCCGTTGCACCCCGTCGTCCGTAGGGTGCTTAAAGAAGCGGGGCCGCAGCATCCTCCACGTCCTTCTCGGCGCATCTGACGGCGAGAAG
Source organism: uncultured Atopobiaceae bacterium (assembly GCA_944321385.1). Classification (GTDB taxonomy): domain Bacteria; phylum Actinomycetota; class Coriobacteriia; order Coriobacteriales; family Atopobiaceae; genus Thermophilibacter. Next base: position 30,949 of record CALULC010000008.1, on the reverse strand, counting down.
GACGTGCGCCAACTGGGATTTCTTCTCGCCATACGGACCGAGACATGCCACGAAGGCGCAACGGCCCCGTTTCCTTAAGCACACTGGGCACGCAAGGGCGCAACGGGCCAGTTTTCTTAAGCGGCGGGTCGAGTCAGCGACCCGTCAGGCAAGCAGTCGCCGCTCGAGGGTAGCCTCGGCGAGGGCGAGGTCCTCGGGCAACGTGACTTTGATGTTGTCGCGCGTGGACTCCACCACGCGGACCTTTCCGCCCATGCGCTCAACGAGCGACGCGTCGTCAGTCCCCTGGTAGTCCTCGTGCGCCGCGGCCTTGTGCGCGGCGAGGAGCACGCGGCGCCGGAAGACCTGCGGCGTCTGCGCGGCCCAGTAGAACGAGCGGTCGGGGGTGGCCACAATCGTGGTTCCCTCAACGAGCTTGAGCGTATCCACGGATCGCGTGGCAAGAATGGCGCCGGCTAGGGACTCATCCGCACGCACCGCGCCGCACGCAGCCTCGATCTGCTCGACCTCGATGAGCGGGCGCGCGGCATCGTGCACCGCAACGAGCGGCAGGTCACGCGGGGTAGCATCAAGGCCGTGCCGCACCGACTCCTGGCGCGTCTCGCCCGACGGCGCAAGCGCCACCGGCTTGGCGAGCGAGAGCCGCGAGAGCACGTCCTTCTCGACCTGCGCCGCTCGGTCCGGCGCGCACACGATCACGATGCGCGCCACCGAGGGGGCGCGGTCAAACGCCATGATCGACCAGCTCATGAGCGGGAGCCCCGCGAGGTTTACGAACTGCTTGCCGCGCGGGTCGCCAAAGCGCTCTCCAGAGCCCCCCGCGACTATGATCGCGCAGGTGTCAGCGGCAACAGCGGCCTCGTCAGTGCGCTCGGCGCAGGCGCAGGCGCACGGCCCTGCCCCGCGCGACGGCCCAGCGGCGCCCATCACTCGCCCTTGTCCCACATGCGGTGCAGACTGTTGGCGAGCACGCCCGGGTTCTTGACGCCGATCTCGCCGAGGCGCGACGGGTCGTCGTCCACGGCCTCCAGCACCTCCTGCAGCGAGCCGTACTCGTCGACGATCTTGTCGGCCATGCCGTCGCGAACCACCGGCACGCGCGAGAGCGTGCGCAGGCCGAGCGGCGTCATGATGGAGTCCTCGCCGCGATCGTCCGTGTAGCCCAGGAGCTTGGCCACGAACTTGGCGGAGCGTAGCTGCGTGTTCACGGTGTCGTGCAGGCGCCTGCGGATGGCGCGGGCCGTCTCCTCCGAGGAGTCAGCCGCGTAGTCCCTGATCATCAGTGTATAGGCCTCGTCCGTGCCCGCCAGGTACTCCTCGCGCTGCATCTGTGCAATCTTGCCCTCGCGGCCGAGCTGAGCGATGCAGGAGTCGAGCTCGGAGCCCGCGGACTGCAGGACCTCAAAGAGGTAGAAGACGCTCGTGATGTCACCGAGGGTGACGCAGTTGTCCAGCTCCAGGCTGGTGAGGCGCAGCAGGCTCCGGTCGAGCTGGTTGCGCGTGTTCTGCATGGCAACCGTGAGCTGGTTCACGGTGGTGAGCAGGTCGCTCGCGCTCTTGAGCTCGTAGCCCTTGCCGTCCACGTAGACGTTCACGACCGAGCGTCGAGAAGAGACGGAGATGACCGTGGCCCTGGTGAGCAGGCTCATGCGCGCCGCGGTGCGGTGACGCGTGCCCGTCTCGGCGGTGGGCAGCGACGGGTCGGGGTTGAGGTGGTAGTTGGCGCGCAGGATCTTGGTGAGGTCACGGTCGATGACCACGGCGCCGTCCATCTTGCAGAGCTCGAAGAGGCGGTTGGCCGTGAACGAGACGTCGAGCTTGAAGCCGTCATCACCGGCGGCGAGCACGTTCTCCGTGTCGCCGACGCAGATGAGGGCGCCCAGATGACCAGCGAGGATCATGTCGAGCGCCGTGCGCAGCGGGGTGCCCGGCGCGGTCTTCCTGATCGCGTCCTCAAAGCGCTGCTCGCGCTCGGCGGCTGGGTCGAGCTGGGTGACTTCCACGGGCGCCCCTCTCGTCGATGGCGGTCAGGTATGAGTATAGCGCCGGGCAGCGCCCCGTCCGAGGGCAATGCCCGCCGGGTCCGCGAGCTACTCCCCCGCGCTCAGCAGGCCACCGGCACCGGCGGAGCCGCGCGAGGGCTCGGGAAGCGAGCCGATGAGGTCGGGCGACGCCATGCTCTCGCGGCGGCGCGGCGCGGGGATCTCTCCGGTCGTGTGCTCAAAGACGAGCGCACCGTCCTTCTCGTCCACGCGGATGATCTCTCCCGCGTGCCACAGGCCCTGCAGCAGCTCCTCGGAGAGCGGGTCCTCGATGAGCGTCTGGATGGCGCGGCGCAGCGGTCGGGCTCCATAGACAGGGTCTGCCCCCTGCTTGGCCACGAGGTCGCGCGCGGCGTCGGTGAGCTCGATGGACATGCCCTCAGCGACGAGGCGGTCACGCAGGTCGGCCACCATGAGCTCCACGATGCTGCGCAGCTGCTCGGACGTGAGGGACTTGAAGACCACGACCTCGTCCACGCGGTTGAGGAACTCGGGACGGAAGTGCTTCTTGAGCTCGGTCATCACGCGGCTCTCGATCTCCTTGTCGGAGAGGCCGTTTGCGCCCTGCGCAGAGAAGCCCATCGTCGAGGTCTGCGCGATGTCGCGTGCGCCGATGTTGGACGTCATGATGATGACGGTGTTGGAGAAGTCCACGTGGCGGCCCTGGCCGTCGGTCAGGCGGCCCTCCTCCAGAATCTGGAGCAGGACGTTGAAGACATCGGGGTGGGCCTTCTCAACCTCGTCGAAGAGGACGACGGAATAGGGACGCCGGCGCACGGCCTTTGTGAGCTCGCCGCCCTCGTCGTAGCCCACGTATCCCGGAGGCGCGCCAACGAGCTTGGAGACGGTGTGCTTCTCCATGAACTCGGACATGTCGAAGGAGATGAGCGCCTCCTCGGAGCCAAAGAGGAACTCGGCGAGCGCCTTGGCGAGCTCGGTCTTGCCCACGCCGGAGGGGCCGAGGAAGATGAACGAGCCGCCGGGGCGGCGCGGGTCCTTGAGCGGGCTGCGGCTGCGGCGGATAGCCTTGGCGACCTTGGTCACTGCCTCGTCCTGACCAACGACGCGCTGGTGGAGCACGTCCTCGCAGCGCAGGAGCTTGGAGGCCTCGGCCTCAGTGAGGTTGGAGACGGGCACGCCGGTCATGGACGAGACCACATCGGCGATGTCCTGCTCGTCCACGGTGACCACGTTGGAGGCGAGCTCCTCGCGCCATGCGGTCTCGAGCTCGTCGCGGCGGGCGACGAGCGACTTCTCCTCGTCGCGCAGACGTGCGGCGTCCTCGAACTCCTGGGCCGCTGCCGCGGCGGACTTCTCCTCGCGCACGCGGGCGAGATCAGCGTCGACCTGGGCAATCTCGGGCGGGAGCGCCATCTTGTGCACGCGCGTGCGGGCGCCCGCCTCGTCGAGCACGTCGATGGCCTTGTCCGGCAGGAAGCGATCCTGCACGTAGCGACTGGAGAGCGTGACGGCGGCGTCCAAAGCGGCGTCGGTGTAGCGGACGTGATGGTGCTGCTCGTAGCGGTCCTTCAGGCCCTCGATGATCTTGATGGTGTCTTCGGGGCTGGGCTCTCCGATGTTGACCGGTTGGAAGCGACGCTCAAAGGCGGAGTCCTTCTCCACGTGCTTGCGATACTCCTCGGCCGTGGTAGCGCCGATGACCTGGATCTCCCCGCGCGACAGGGGTGGCTTGAGAATGGAGGCGGCGTCGATCGAGCCCTCGGCAGAACCGGCGCCGATGACGGTGTGGATCTCGTCGATGAAGAGGATGTCGTCCTCGGAGGCCTCGAGCTCAGTCACGACCTTCTTCATGCGCTCCTCAAACTCGCCGCGGTACTTGGAGCCGGCGACGAGGCTTGCGAGGTCGAGCGTCCAGATTTGCTTGCCGCGCAGGATGTCCGGAACGTTGCCGGAAGCGATGAGCTGAGCCAGGCCCTCGACGATGGCCGTCTTGCCCACGCCCGGGTCTCCCAGGATGAGCGGGTTGTTCTTCTGGCGGCGCGCGAGGACCTGCATCACGCGCTCGATCTCTCGGTCGCGGCCGATCACGGGGTCGAGCTTGCCGTCTGTCGCGAGCTTGGTGAGGTTGCGACCGTACTGCTCGAGCACGGAACCCTCCTCGCCCTGCTGGGACGGGCCGCCAAAGCCAGCCATGCGGACGTCTGCCGTTGCCGCCTCGCGCGGAGCGCTCTCGGAGCTCTTGCCGGCGAGCTCGTTCACGGCGTTGCGCACGGCATCTCCCGAGACGCCCATCTGGCGAAGGGCATCCATCGCGCGGCCGTTGCCCTCTGCCACGATGCCGAGCAGCAGGTGCTCCGTGGCGATGTAGCTCTGACCATGGGTCATCATCTCGCGGTATGCGCCCTCGAGGACGCGCTTGGCGCGCGGGGTGAACGGGATGTGCCCGCCCGGAACCGGCTCGTTATCCTGTACGGTGAGGCTGCGCACGGTAGAAAGGGCCTCGTCGTAGGTAACGTCGAGCTTGGCGAGCGCCTGGGCCGCCACGCCCTCGCCCTCCTTAATGAGGGCGAGCATCAGGTGCTCGGTGCCCACGTACATCTGACCAAGACCGCGGGCCTCATCCTGAGCGAGGCTCATCACCTTGCGCGCCTTGTCGGTGAACTTCTCAAACATGAAGTGCGTCCTTCCGCACGGTTGTCTCACGGTACTAGTTTGTACCCACGGCGCCGCCTGCGCAAACACGCTAAGCGACGCCGCGTTTCGTCTGGTGCCGCTTGAGCGATTGGCAACGCCAATGGCTCCGCCATTCGCATCGTCTGTATTTTTTAGCCCGAAGTGCGAATACAGACGATGTGAGCAAGCCGGCTATCTGGTGAAACGCGGTCGTTCACATCGTCTGTATCCGGGGTATGCGCGAAAAAATACAGACGATGTGCCGCTGGCCCCCCTAGACGAGCTTTCCTACGCCCCAAACGTGTCGCGGTCGGGGGCGATGGCCTTCATCGCGTCAATCGTGCGCGAGAAGAGGTCGTCGAGCTCGAGTCCGCAGAGCTCGGCGCCCTGGCGGATGACGTCGCGGTTGCAGCCGGCCGCAAAGCGCTTGTCCTTGAACTTCTTCTTGAGCGACTTCACCTCGAAGTCCATGACAGACTTGCTCGGGCGCATGATCACGGCCGCGCCGATGAGGCCCGTGAGCTCGTCCACGGCGAAGAGGACCTTCTCCATGGGGAGCTCGGGAGCCGGCAGCTCGGGGTTGTTCATCGAGTTGTGCGACTGGATGGCGCGCACCAGCTCCTCGGAGCCGCCCGCCGCGCGCAGGAGCTCCGCCGCGTAGACCGTGTGGTTGGCGGGATCGTCGGCGTGCTCCTCCCAGTCGAGGTCGTGCAGGATGCCTACGACCTCCCAGAAGTCGGCGTTCTCGGGGTCCATCTCGAGCGCGAACTGGCGCATCACTCCACCCACGGTCTCACCGTGCTCGATGTGGAACTCCTCGTGGTTGTGCTCGGAAAGAAGGGCGAGCGCGGCGTCGCGGTCGATCCCGGCAACGAGCGCCGCGGGCACCTCCGCCGCAGCGGCCGTGACCTTCTCGCTGTCCGCGGCGATGTCGTCAACAGATGCCGCGGCGTTGTCCGTCACGGCACCCGCGACCTGGGCCTCGATGTCTGCGCGCGTGATGGTCTCGGGCTTCATGGCCGGGAAGAGCAGCACGTCGCGGATCGCGGGCTGGTCGCAGAAGAGCATGATCATACGGTCGATGCCGTAGCCGATGCCGCCCGCCGGCGGCATGCCGTACTCGAGGGCGCGCACGTAGTCGTAGTCGTAGCCCATGGCCTCGTCGTCACCCATGCCCTTGGCGGCAACCTGCTCGGCAAAGCGACCGGCCTGGTCAACGGGGTCGTTGAGCTCGGAGAAGGCGTTGGCGTACTCGTGACCGGCAATAACCAGCTCAAAACGGTCGGTGAGGCGCGGGTCCTCGACCTTGCGCTTGGAGAGCGGGGAGACCTCCTCGGGGTAGTCGCACACGAAGGTGGGGTTCACGATCGTCTTCTCGCCCAGCTCGTCGTAGAGCTCAAAGAGGAGCTTGCCGGCGCCCCAGTTGGGCTGCGGCTCGATGCCGTACTTCTCGCAGAGCTCGCGCAGGTGCTCGATGGGGGTGTCCATCGTGAGCTCCTCCCCCACGCACTCGGAGGCAATCTCGGAGAGCGGGCGGCTCGCCCAGGTGCCGGACATGTCGATCTCCTGGCCCTGGAAGGTGATGACCTCGTGGCCCTCCTCGCAGCCGCAGACCTCGCGCGCGATGGCCTTGAAGAGGCCCTCGGAGAGGCGCTTCATGCCCTCGAGGTCGGAGTAGGCGCAGTAGGCCTCCATCGAGGTGAACTCAGGGTTGTGCGTGAGGTCCATGCCCTCGTTGCGGAACTGGCGGCCGATCTCAAAGACGCGCTCCATGCCGCCCACGATGAGGCGCTTGAGCGGCAGCTCGGTGGCAATGCGCAGGTAGAAGTCGCGATCGAGCGCGTTGAAGTGCGTCACGAACGGACGCGCGTTGGCGCCGCCGAGGATGGCGTGCATCATCGGCGTCTCGACCTCCATGTAGCCCTCGGCCTCCATGTAGCGACGGATGAGGGAGATGATCTGGCTGCGCTTGCGGAAAACGTCGCGGACCTCGGGGTTCATGATGAGGTCCACGTAGCGCTGGCGGTAGCGGACCTCGCGGTCGGTGAGGCCGTGGAACTTCTCGGGCAGCGGACGCAGGGACTTGGAGAGCACCGTGAGCTGCGTGGGCGAGACGGAGAGCTGGCCGCGGCGCGTGCGAAGAACCGTGCCCGTGGCGCCCAGGATGTCACCGAGGTCGAGGTTGGAGAGAAGCGCCCAGCCCTCGTCGCCCAGCACGTCGTGGCGGCAGAAGAGTTGGATGGAGCCGCTCACGTCCTCGAGCACGATGAAGGCGGCCTTGCCCTGCTTGCGCAGCGCGCGGATGCGACCGGCGACGCTCACCACGTCCTCGGTGTCCTCGCCGTCTGCGAGCTCGGCGTACTTGGTCTCCAGCTCGCCGGCATGGGCCGTGACCTCGGAGGCGATGGGATACGGGTTCACGCCCGCGTCGATGAGGGCCTGGCGGCGCGCGCGGCGCATGCTCCGCTCGTCGGTGGCGGCGCTTGCGGTGATCTCCTGGGACATGTTCTCTCCTGTCATTTCACAGATGCGCCCCGTACCTGCGTCTGCAGACACGGGGCGCCTCGCTTGCCTTGGTGGAAGTAGCCTAGCGGGAGATCCCCGTGATGGTGTACTTCCTCGTCTTGCCGGACGGCGCGACGACCTCGATCTTGTCGCCCTTCTCGTGACCCACGAGGGCGGCGCCCACGGGGGACTCGACGGAGATGCGGTGCTCGAGGGAGTTGGTCTCGGTGGTGCCCACGATGCTGAACGTGGACTTCTTGCCCTTCTCGTCCTCCAGCTCGACGGTGGTGCCGATGGAGACGGTCAGCGTGTGACCGCTGCCCTCTACGACCGTGGCCACGGAGAGGATCTGGCGAATCTCGTTGATGCGGGACTCGTTCTTGGACTGCTCCTCCTTGGCGGCGTCGTACTCGGAGTTCTCCGAGAGATCGCCAAAGCCGCGGGCCTCCTTGATGCGCTCGACGATCTCGTCGTGCTTCTCGCCCTCGCGGTAGGCGAGCTCCTCAACGAGCTTCTGACGGCCATCGGCGGTGAGCTCGATCTTCTTGGCGTTGTCCATGCTTATGTCTCCTCGCTAGACGTCTGCGGTGCGGGTGGGTGCGGCTCTCCGACTACTTGCTGCTCGGGAGCTTGGCGCCGCACTTCGAGCAGAAATCGGCGTCGGCGGCGTTCTTGGTGCCGCACTTGGAGCAGAACACGGGCTCGTCGGCGTCCTCGGGGGCGTCGGCGTCATCGTCGTCCTCGACGACCTCAACGTCCTCCTCGTCGTGAGCGTGGACGGGGGAGCCCTCCTCGATCTTCTCGTCCTTGCCGTCCTCCATGCCCTCGCGGACGTTCTTCACGGTCTTGCCGAGGGCGGAGCCGATCTTGGGGAGGTTCTTGGGCCCAAAGATGACGAGAATAACGACAACGATGAGAACGAGCTCAAGGGGGCCCATGCCAAGAAACATATGATGTCCTTCCAGTGTGTAGACGTGTGAGTGGGCCATAGGCCCAATACAGCATCAGCTAGTATAACCGAGGTTGCGTGCTACTCACAATCTACAACCGCGAGAAATGCGCTTCTCGCCCGGTTTCCCCAGCCCCGCCCACGACCCTGGGAGGTTCCTTGAGAGAGCTCTTGATCGGCCTTGCCGTGCTGACCGTCGTGTGCACGGCTATCCTCGCGGCGCTGCCCTGGCTGCTGCGCAAGCGGGGCGTGGAGATGCGCCGCACTAAGTTTGGCCTCACGCTCATCTTTGAGGCAGACAACCTCGACGGCACGCCGGTGCGCCTGCTCAACGTCAACGGCACCTTCCAGAGCGGCTGCTACGTGCCGGAGGACCTGCGCTTTGAGCTGGCCTGCGAGTATCACCGCGAGATGGCGCGCGTGATCGAGGAGCTGGTGAAGAGCCGCGGATGCACGCGCGAGCGGCCGCTGCGCGTGATGGTGATGGGCGGCGGAGGCTACTCGCTCCCCAAGTACCTGGCGACGTACGTGCCGGCGGCTCGCTTGGACGTGGTGGAGATAGACCCGGCCATCACGGCTATCGCGCGCGAGTTCTTCTTCCTCGACGAGTGCCTTGAGAAGACGGGTGCCGAGAAGGACGGACGGATTCGCCTGGTCAACAACGACGCCTGGGGCTTCATGCGCGCCGCTGACGAGCTCTACGACGTGATCGTGAACGACGCCTTCTCCGGCAACCGGCCGCTCGGACCGCTCACGAGCGCCGAGGGCGCGCGCACGGTTCGCGAGCACCTGGCCGAGGACGGCGTCTACCTCGCCAACGTCCGCTGCGCCTGCGAGGGTCGGCGCGCGAAGACGCTCCGCGAGGTAGAGGGGGCCTTTGGCGCGGAGTTCGCGCACGTGGGCTACGTGCCCGAGTGGCCCGGCGAGCCCGAGAAGCCCGGCAACAACGTGCTCGTTGCCACGAGCGCGGACGGCGTCATGCCCCGCGACGTGCACGTGACAAAGTAGGCAGGTCCCCGACCCTGGCTCAACAAGCCGCAGCGAGAAGGACCTCGGCCTCGGTGAGGGCGCCGGCGCGCAGTACGCGCGGCTCGACGCCGGTGGCATCGATGATCGTGGAGGCAACGCCCACCGGGGCGGGACCGGCGTCGAGCACGAGGTCCGCAGCGTCAATGATGGTGGGTTCGAGCCCGGCGCCCGAGGTCGCGGCGGGCGCGCCGTGCGTGTTGGCGCTCGTCTGCGCGAGGGGCGCGCCCACGGCACGGACGACGGCTCGGTCCAGCGGCGAGTCCGGCACGCGCAGCGCGATCGTGGCGCCGCCCTCCCCGGGCTGGGCGTACTCGGGCGGCACGGCATCAGAGGCGCGCACCACGATGGTGAGGGCTCCCGGCCAGTGGCGCTCGGCAAGGCGAAGCGCCCACTCGGAAACGTCGCGTCCATAGACCGCGAGGTCGGCCGCGTCCGCCACGAACCACGGGAGCGTCTGGGCGTGGTCGCGACGCTTGATGTCAAAGATGCGCTCGTGCGCGGGATTGCACGGCGTTGCGGCGCAGCAGATCCCGTAGACGGAGTCGGTGGGAAGTACGGCAACGCCGCCGGCGCGCAGCACCTCCGCCGCACGCTCCACGACCTCCGAGCTGGGGTTCGTTTGACTAGTGGTAAGAATGGCGCCCATACTAGGCCTCCCTCTTCGCAACAAGAACGCGCGGACGGTGCGTGAGATCCTCGCGCACCTCAACCGATGCCCACCCATCCCGCTCTCGCACGAGCGCCGCAGCGTCTTCGAGCGAGCCCTCGAAGAGCTCCGCGGCAAGCATGCCACCCGGAGCGAGCGCGACGGGCGCGAGCTCGAGCAGGCGGCGGAAGACGTCCAGGCCGTCGGGGCCGCCGTCGAGCGCGAGCGAGGGCTCGAAGTCCGCCACCTCGGCGGGAACCTCCTCGGAGAGGACGCGCGTGGGAATGTAGGGCGGGTTGGAGACGAGCACGGCAAAACTGCCCATGAGCTCGGGGTCCACGTCGGAGGCGAGGTCGCACTCCACGATGTCGACCGCCTCCTCGAGGCCGAGCGCCTCGCGGTTGCGCGTGGCAAGCCCGACCGCACGCGGGGAGAGATCGGTCGCCGTAACGTGTACGCCCGGACGCTCGGAGGCTATCGAGAGCGCGATGCAGCCGGTGCCGGTACCCACTTCAAGCACACGAGCGAGCGGCGGGGCGGGCTCGTCGCCCTTCTCAGCATCCACGTCCTTCTCGGCCGCACAAGCGAGCGCCTCGTCCACGCCCTCGAGCGCGGCGTCTACCAGAATCTCCGTCTCTGGCCGGGGAATCAGCACACCTCGCTCGCAGCGCAGCACGATGTGCCTGAACGGCATCTCTCCGGTCACGTACTGCAGCGGCTCGCCCGTGGCCCTGCGCTCGATGGCGGCGTGCATGGCGGAGAGCTCGCCCCCCTCGAGCGGCTTGTCAAAGTTCACGTAGAGCTCCACGCGGGACATCCCCGTGACGTTGGCGAGCAGCCACTCCGCGGAGAGCCGCGGGTGCTCGTCTCCCTTGCGCTCAAGGTAGCCGCACGTCCAGTCCAGAACGCGCTTGATGGTCCAGATCTCTTGCTGCGCCACGCGCACCTCCCCGTCGAGTCCGTCACAGCATCATAGCGCGGCGGCGCAACGCCGGGCGCCCTCGTCGCAAAGTCCGACTTTTGCACGAGCGCTCCTAGCCTGATTTTGATTTGATTCTACATGTGCGCAGGTAGAGAAAGCACCGCGCCTTTCTCGCTTGGCGAGAAGGACGCGGCGCTCGTGCAAAAGTCGGACTTTGCGAGGGGGGGCCGGACGGGGGGCGCGGTTGGGCGCGCGAGACGCGGCGGGTTCGCGCTACACCGCCTGGGCCAGCTTCTCCGCGCGCTCGGCTGCGGCCAGCGCCTCGATCACGCTGGAGAGCGAGTCTCCCAGCAGCACGCCGTTGTAGGTACCGTTGAAGCCGATGCGGTGGTCGGTCACGCGGTCCTGCGGCTGGTTGTAAGTGCGGATCTTCTCGGAGCGGTTGCCGTGGCCGATCTGCGAGAGGCGCGCGGCGCCCTGCTCGGCCTGCTGCTTCTCCAGCTCCATCTCGTAGAGGCGGGCGCGCAGCATCTGCATGCAGACCTCGCGGTTCTGGATCTGCGAGCGCTGGTCCTGGGACTGTACCACGGTGTTGGTGGGCAGGTGCGTGATGCGGACCGCCGAGTAGGTGGTGTTGACGCACTGGCCGCCGGGGCCGGAGGCGCAGTAGGTGTCAATGCGCAGGTCGCCGGGGTCGATCTGGATGTCGATCTCGTCCGCCTCGGGCAGCACCGCCACCGTGGCCGTGGAGGTCTGGATGCGACCCTGGCTCTCGGTCTTGGGGATGCGCTGCACGCGGTGCACGCCGGACTCGTACTTCATCACGGAGTAGACCTTCTCGCCCAGGACCTTGAACTCGATGGTCTTGAAGCCGCCGGCCTCGGACGGGCTGGACGAGAGGAGCTGAATCTTCCAGCCGCGACCCTCGCAGAAGCGCTGGTACATCTTGTAGAGGTCACCGGCAAAGATGGCCGCCTCGTCGCCGCCCACGCCGGCACGGATCTCCACGATCGTGTCCTTGTCGTCGTTGGGGTCGGCCGGGATGAGCAGGTACTTGATCTCCTCCTCAAGGGCCGGGAGCTTGGCCTCGTTGGCGGAGATGTCCTCCTGCAGCATGGCCTTCTCGTCGGCGTCCGCCTCGTGGAGCATCTCCTTGGCGGCGTCGATGTCGTCGAGCGCGCCCAGGTACTCGCGGGCGCGGGCCACGAGCTCGGCCTGGCCGGCGTGCTCCTTGGCCAGGCGCGCGTACTCCTTGGGGTCGGAGACCACGGCCGGGTCCATCAGCTTGGCCTCGAGCTCCTCGTAGGCCTGGATGATCTTGGTGAGCTTGTCTCGCATGTTCTCTCCCTGAGTTGTCTTCAGCCTTTCTATCATACCCCGAGCGCTGGGTATGAGAAACTAGAGTCGCAACCGATGGAGGGGAGTCCACATGTCAGATCTCGAGCACGTCGAGAAGAGCGACACCCCTGACGCCGCGACGTCCGAAGGCGAGGCTGCCGCAGCGGAGCCCGAGCAGGGCGCCGAGCGGGAGCTCGGGCTGGAGCCCGGGCTGGAGCCCGGGCCGGAGCCCGATACCGCGACCGCCCACGTCCCCTCGACCAGCGCAGGCGACGCGGACCATTCAGGCGACGCGAGCGATTCAGGCGACGCGGACGCCACCGCTGCCACCGCCACGGCGGAGCTCCCCTCCCGCGCCGAGCGCGAGGGCTCCCCCGCCGCGGACCCCCTAATCGGCGAGACGGGCCAGACCGAGAGGCGCCCCGTCGTCGAGGCACCAGACGCCAACGGCGATCCCCGCCATCCCAGCGCCGCCGGAGCGGGCACCGGCAGGCTCCACCTAATCGCGGACATCATCTCTCGGCATCGCGCCGCCACTGCCGCGCTCGCCCTTATCGCCGTGGCCGTCGTCGCGCTGCTCTGCGTTGCGCTGGCCCACTCCTTTGCGGTGCCCGATAACGCCGCAATAGCGGAGGACGCCCGCTCTCTTCTGGGCGCGCCCGCATACTCGGGCGGCACCTTCGGCGTTGACACGACCCTGGTGACGCAGGAAGTTGACGTGCGATCGGTCTCTCGCTCAGAGAGTGCCCCCGAGGGCGTGAACCCCCAGTTTGGGGCCTCCGGTTACGCAACGGCCAACGTTGTGGTGAGCTATGTCGGCCAATCCGTGCGCGCGGACCGCGGGGCCACCCTTGCCTACGCCCTCGTGGACGGCACCTGGTCGCTTCTGCCCGGAACCGCAAACGAGGGAATCACCTGGCACGCCACCTCAGGCGTTGACCAGCAGAAGGTGCTCCGCAACGTGCACCTGCTCCTCGAGCGCCTCGACGACCAGGCGGGCGAGAAGGACCAGAGCCTCGCAGACCTCTACGCCAACGCTAGCGTCACCCTGGAGAGCGAGGCCTTCAACGAGGAAGAGCAGACCGACGCGCTCGAGATCACCTGCACCAAGAGCGAGCCCTTCTCGTCCTACACCTGCCGCCTCACCGTGGTCTTCTCGTTTGGACAGGCGGACGGACAGTGGGAGGTATCGCAGGTCAGTGCCGACGAGGGGGCGTACGACCGCAACCTCGAGGCGCTGGAGGGTACCTGGCAGGGCACGTTCCAGAGCCAGCAGACCGACGGGGGCAAGTGCCTGTCCGGGCGCGCGAGCGGACTGAGCGTCACGATTGACTCCGCCTCCGCGGCAGACGGCTCCGCCACGGTCAGCGGCACCGTGAGCGGCGTTGCGCACTACCACACAAGCCCCGGATACGACACCGAGTCCTCAGACGGAGACGCCGCGTTTGCCAGCGTCCCCTTCACGGCGTCTCTTGCCAGCGACAAAGACGACCGGCTCGTGTTTGAGGCAAGCCTTCCCGAGGACGTGGGCGGAACCGTGACCCTTGAGCTGCGCTTTGGGACCAAGGACGACCCCGCCCGGGCAGAGGCGCTGGTCACGACGGAGTTCCCGCACACCGAGATGATCTTGATTTTCCCGCACGAGGTCACGGCCACCTACGAGGACACCTTCACGCTGACAAAGCAGTGACGAGCGGGCGATCTTCTCGGCACATCAAATCCGAAACGTGACAAAGGGGTCTGACCCCATTGTCACACAAAAGCGCCCCGAGGGCGGCATGCCCACGGGGCGCTCGACTGCGCTGTGCGCGAGGTTACTCGGCAGCCTCGGTGGTCTCGGCAACGGGCTCCTCGGCGGGAGCGGCGGCAGCGGCAGCCTCGGCCTTCTTGGCAAACTCGGCGGCACGCTTGGCCTTCTCGGCAGCCTTGGCCTCCTTGGCGGCCTTCTTGGCGGCAGCCTCCTCCGCAGCCTTGGCGGCGCGGGCGGCCTTGGCCTCCTCGGCCTTCTTCAGCTGGGCGGCAGCGGCGCCACCAAACTTGTCGGCAAAGCGCTGGACGCGTCCGCCGGTGTCAACGAGCTTCTGGGTGCCGGTGTAGAACGGGTGGCACTTGTCGCAGAGATCAACGCGCATCTCGCTCTTGGTGGAGCGGGTGGTCCAGGTGTTGCCGCAGGAGCAGCGAACCTTGCACTCCACGTACTCGGGGTGGATACCTTGCTTCATGGCAGGACTCCTCTTCTTCGGCCCTGGTTTCCGACCAGAGCAGGGGTTCGTCTTGGTTCCGACCAAGACACAACAGCCGTATGACTATATCAGAAAGCACGTGGGGCAACTGTGGAGATTTGTGAGGGGCGGCGCTAAGATGGGGCGAGTAAAACCCGCGCGCCGGCACCCAGCCGAAGGAGGCCTCATGTTCCTTGCCATTGACGTTGGCAACACCCAGACCACGCTCGGCCTCTTTGACGAGGATGGCACGTTCGTGCGCGGCTGGCGGATGGCCACCGACGCCTCGGACACCTCCGACGCGCTGCACGCGCGGCTCTTCTCGTACTTTGCGAAAGACGGACTCAACCTCTCGGCGGTGGGCGACGCAGGCGTGGCGAGCGTCGTGCCGGCGCTCGAGCGCGCGTGGCGTCGCTGCCTTGAGACGCACCTCGGTCACGATCCGCTCGTCGTGCGGCCGGGCCACGAGTGTGGCATGGAGATCGCGATGCCCCTGCCGCGCCAGGTGGGCGCGGACCGCATCGCCAACGCGGTGGCGGCGCGCAACACCTACGGCGTGCCGGTGATCGTGGTGGACTTTGGAACAGCCACGAACATCGACGTGGTGGACGCGGACGGCGCCTATCGCGGCGGAGCCATCTCGCCGGGCCTCATGCTCTCCGCGGGGGCGCTCTTCTCGCGCGCGGCCAAGCTCGCGAGCGTGCCCATCGAGGCTCCGGAGCACGCGCTGGGCAGCACCACCGAGGAGGCGCTGCAGTCGGGCCTGGTCATCGGTGCCGCGGCGCAGGCAGAGGGCCTCGTGGCCCGCATACGCTCCGAGCTTGGGGCGCCGGAGGCAACCGTCGTAGCAACGGGCGGCCTCGCGCGCACGGTGGCGCAGGCGACGGACGTCTTTGACGCGATCGACCCCGACCTCACCCTGCGCGGCATCCGCGACATCCGCATCTGGGAGCAGTCCCGCTAGGGGCCGCCGGGTCCGCCGCTGTTCGGCACCCCCGCGCTGCCATGCGGCCCCTGCCGTCCGGAGCCCCCTTCCGTTCCCAAACCCTGACTTTTGCACGAGCGGTTCGGGAATCGCGTTGATTGAGTTTCACATATGTGCAGGTAAACGAGTCGCATCGCTTTTCTCGCTAAGCGAGAAGGACGGTGCGCTCGTGCAAAAGTCAGGGTTTGCGACAGGGGCGGCGGGCCGGGGGCGTCCGGGGGCAGGCCGGGGGCGTCCGGCGGCTGGCCGGGGCGTCCGGGGGCGGGCCAGGGGCGGCTGGTCGGCGCAGGCGGGCTGGGGCCGGACTAGAGCCAGCGCAGGCGGGCCTGCTCCGGGGCGATCTCCAGCTCCTGGGCGCCGTCCTCCAGACGCACGGTGGCGCGGCCCCACACGTCCACGCCCGCAAGCGTGCCGCGTCCGATCACGCGACCCCCGCGCAGGACCTCCGTGCCCTCCCCCATGCCGAGAAGAACGTCAAAGTAGTCACCCAGCACGGGCGCGAGCGGCCCGGCCACCGCGCGACCGGCGGCCACGTCGGCGACCCAGGCGTCCACACCGGCGCGCGCAGCGGCCTCGAGCGCCGCGGCGTCGAGGTCCTTCTCGCCCGCCGGCGCGATCTCGCAGGTCACGAACATGCCCTCGTCGTCATAGCCGGCTCGGCCGCGCACCTGCGCGAGCGACTCGCCGCTCGCGTCAACCACCTCATGCGGCCAGCGCAGCCGAGCCCCCAGCTCGCGCGCGACCGCGAGCGCCGCCACGTACGGCACGCCGGTCACGTGGCCCATCGGAACCGCAGGACGCACCGTGAACGCCGCTACTCCCACGCGATCTCCCCCAGGTCTGCCGTAACCTGACCAACACGCTCCTCGCGCGGCAGCACCTTCACGCCAACATGCGCGAGGAAGCGCTCCGGGTCGTGCATGAGGTCCTCCATCGGAACGATCACGTAGTCGCGCTCGCCGAGGCGCGGGTGAGGCAGCACGAGGCGCTTGCCAGCATGCCTCTCGCCCTCGACCCACGCGAGGTCGCAGTCGATCGTACGCGGTCCGTTGCCGGGCTTCTTGGGAATGCGCGAGACGCTCTTCTGGGTGCCCGCATCTGCGGCGGAGCTCCCCTCCTTCTCGCGAATCCTGCCCATCTGGTCCTCGACCTCAAGCAGTTTGCCCATGAGGACGAGGGGGTGGAGCTCGGTGCGAATCTCCGCCACGGCGTTGGCCACCGGCGTGGCGATGCCGTAGGCGGGCTCGGTCTCGTAGGCGTGGCTCACGCTGACCACGCTGGTGAGCGGAATCTCGTCGATGAGCTGGGTTGCGCGCGCGAGGTTGGCCACGCGGTTGCCCACGTTGGAGCCCAGGCTCACAAAGCCCTGGCGCGCATCGCGGTGCGAGACGGCCCAGTAGGCGTTGACGGCCTGGGACACCTCGGCGACGTCGTGGACGCGCAGGATGCGGGCGCCACCTTCGATCGCGGAGATGCAGATGCCAGCGGTGGCCGCCCCGCGCGCGGCGGGCTCCTCCACACCCGTGATCGCGCCCACGAAGCGCTTGCGCGACACGGCGCAGAGCAACGGATAGCCCATGGACACCATCGAGCGCGTGGCGCGCTGGATGACCACGTCCTCGTCGGCGTACTTGTTGAAGCCCGCCCCAGGGTCAAGGCAGATCCGCTCGCGGGCAACGCCGGCGCGCATGAGGGTGCGCGCCTGGTCCCCAAGAAAGCCCATGACCTGGCGCATGACCGTGCCCTGGTCAGGGAGGGTAAAACGGTGCTGCGAGGTCACCGGGCGCGGAAGGGCGCTGCCGGTGGGGCGACTCTCGTCGAGCAGCACCTGGCGGCGGGCAACACGCGTTCCCAGGCCGCCCTGGTTCCAGTGCATGATGATGCATCCGCAGGAGGTGTCCGCGACGACCTTCACCATCTCGGGATCGGTGAAGCCCGAGACGTCGTTCACGATGGCGGCGCCCAGGCGCACGCACACGCGCGCCACCTCGGCGTGACGGGTGTCGATAGAGACGATCGCGCCGGCGTCCACGAGCGCCTGCACGACGGGCACCACGCGCTCGGCCTCAACCTGCGGGGAAACCTCCTTGTGCCCGGGGCGCGTGGACTCGCCGCCCACGTCGATGATGTCCGCTCCCTCGTCGAGCATCTCCAGGCCGCGCTCGATGGCCGCGTCCGCGTCGAAGTTCTTGCCCCCGTCAGAGAATGAGTCTGGGGTCACGTTGAGAATGCCCATGATACGCGGCCGCGCGAGCGAGATCTCGTGCTCTCCGCAGCGCCAGACGGCATAGTTCTCTCGAAGCATCAGTCCTCCTCGGAGCGGGTTCTTATCGTCCCATTGTACCCAGCGCGAGTGCGCGCCGGGTGGGCTGACTCCCCACAAACCCCGACTTTTGCACGAGCGCACCGCCCTTCTCGGCAACCTCCGCCTCTAGCCCTGCGCAAACCCCGACTTTTGCACGAGCGCACCGTCCTTCTCGCTTGGCGAGAAAAACGGTGCGTCTCGTGTAGCTGCACTTATATGATATGGAATCAATTCGGAAGCCGCGGCGCTCGTGCAAAAGTCAGACTTCGCGCAAGGGGGGGCACCGGGGCGGCAGCAGCGGGGCGGCGGCGGGACGGTGCGGCAACGGCGTGGAGAACCTACGCAGAGACGACCGCGCCTACCGTCCCAGCGTGATGTAGCCGGTACCCTCGTCGGGATCGGCCGGCTGCGGGCCGGCCGTGGCGGAGCCGAAGAGAAACTCGCGCACGCGCGGCATCTCGCGCAGGTACTGAGCGTGGCCGGCGTCGTAGGCGGCCGCGAGCTTGCCGGGGTTCACCGTGGTGTTCTCCACGGGCATCTCGTCCGGGTAGAGGATGAGCGCGCGCCCCTCGGCGGCGAGCTCCTCCACGTGGTCGAGCGCGGCGTTGTAGCGCTCCCAGCGCGTGAGCAGCGCCTTGCGCAGGTACGGGTGATCCTTGGCGATGGCCTTGAACATCTGAGCGTCGCGCGCGCCGGGCTCGTGCTTGCGGTAGCCGCGCGGCCGCGTTGCCACAAAGAGGAAGCGCTCCATGCCGTCGTCCTCTGCCATGCCCACGGGGATGCCCGCCCCGGCCCCAAGGCCGCCGTCAAGCAGCACGCGGCCGTTCACCTCGATCGGCTTCATCATGCCCGGCAGCGTGGAGCTCGCGCGGACGAGGTCCATCATGCTCATGGCGTCGGGCATGTCCTCCTTGCCAAAGCGCACGGTACGCCCGGTGTCGCGCTCAAATGCCTGGATGCGCAGGCGCGCCGGGTTGGCGGAGAAGGTCTCCCAGTCAAAGACCAGCGTGCCGTCGCGCAGCGCACCCTCGTAGAGCGCGTCTGCGTCGAAGTATCCCTTGCCGCGGAAAAGCGAGCGCAGGCCCACGTGGGAACGCGCGGCCCCGCCCGTCATGAAGGCGTCGCGCACGCGGCGGCGATCGCGCGAGAGGTAGTTCACCGAGTTGCTCGCACCGGCGGAGAGGCCGCACACGTAGTCAAAGTAGATGCCCTGCTCCAGCAGAACGTTAGCAAAGGCGCAGGTATATGCCGCACGATATCCGCCACCCTCAAAGACGAGGGCGCAGTCAAATACGTTGCTCTCAAGAGTCTCCATGTAACGCCTCCTCCTTGCCTGGCATAAGGTACCTTTTGCCCAACTGAGCGTTATTCGAACCACCTTCGCAGGATTACCATCATGCCAGAAGACCCTGTAACGCTCCGGCTACGGAAGGGGACGGCCATGGCACACACGATCACAGACCCCGCAGAGGCGGCGGCCGAGCTTTCCGAGCGCTTCTCGCGGGCAAGAAGGGCAGTCTTCTTTGGCGGCGCCGGAGTCTCCACGGCAAGTGGCATCCCTGACTTCCGGAGCGCCGACGGCCTCTACCACCAGCACTTCAAGTACCCGCCCGAGGAGATGCTTGGCCATAGCTTCTTTGTCTCGCACACAGAGGAGTTCTACGACTTCTACCGCGAGCGCATGATCTGTCTCTCCGCGCGGCCCAACCAGGCGCACGTCAAGCTCGCCGAGTTGGAGGCGGCGGGGCACCTTGCCGCCGTGGTGACGCAGAACATCGACGGCCTGCATCAGGCGGCCGGCTCGCGCACGGTCCACGAGCTGCACGGGTCGGTCCACCGCAACGTCTGCACGCGCTGTGGGGAGACCTACTCGGCAGAGTGGGTGCTCGCGGGTACGGGCGTACCGCGGTGCGAGAAGTGCGGCGGGCTCGTCAAGCCGGACGTGGTGCTCTACGGGGAGCAGCTGGACGAGCGCGTTCTTCTCGCCAGCGTGAGGGCGATATCCGAGGCGGACCTGCTGGTCATTGGCGGAACGTCGCTCGTGGTGTACCCGGCGGCGGGGCTCGTTGGCTACTTCGGCGGAGACGAGCTTGTGATCGTGAACCGCGAGCCCACGCCGCGCGACGGTATGGCGGACCTGGTGTGCGCCTGCGACATCGCGGCCGCGTTTGGCTTCTAGGGGCACGGGCGGCGGCGCCGTTTGATCAAACTCTGACTTTTGCACGAGCACGCCGGGCTTCTCGCTTGGCGAGAAAAAATGTGCACGCTATCTAGCTGGCCTTTTATGATTTTCTCTCAATCTTGTGGCAGCTGGGCTCGTGCAAAAGTCAGGGTTTGCCGCAGAGGTTGCCGCAGAGGGCCCCAGCGACCGCCTGCTTGGGACCGCCCGCCGCCCATCGAATAGTTTTGCGATCATCTTGGAGCCCGCGGGGCGCGCCCGCGGACGCTAGCTCTCGTGACCCAAGAAGGCCCCGGTTCTGGGTTCTCCTTGGCAGCCCCCGCACGCCCACAGACCGCGGACGGTCGTGCTAGCCTCCCTGCATGGACACGATCATCTGCGACATATCGGCTTTTCTCTTCTGGCGGACGCCCCCGCTCGTCCGGCTGCTCGCGCTTGGGTCGGAGGAAGACGACCCGCTCCGTCAGCTCGTTGGCCCGGAGCGCCTCGGGTGCCTGCGACGAGAGGTCGTGGAGGCCTCCCCGTTTGCGGGCCTGGCAGACGGCGGAGCTTCGCACGCGCACTTCGGTGACGCGGCACGCCCCCTCCTGAACGTGCTGCCCCTTGTTGCCGTGTTTGCGCACGGCCCCGTTGACGTGCTGGTCTCTAAGCCCAACGAGCGACGGGCGTCACAGCTTGTGCGACCGCGTGTCTGGGACGGCGGCGTGGGGGAATCGGACGTGGTCCGCATTGCCCCGGGACTCTTGGTTGTGACGCCGGCATTCGCGCTGCAGCAGATCGCGGCGAGAGCCACCACGATCCGCGCCGCCATGCTGGCATCCGAGCTCTGCGGGTGCTTCTCGGTGTATCGCGGCCCGGAACCCGTGGCGCAATTCCTCCAGGAACTCTCCGACGAGGGGAGCCTGCCCGCCTATTCCGGATGGCGCGCGGCAACAGACAACGACGGCAGACTCACGGGCCTCTGGCTGCGACCGCGGCTCTACACGACCTCTCACCTGCGACGCATTGCCGAGAACGCCACCTCGTCCCGCGGCAGGGCGCGCCTTGCCGAGGCGGCGTCGATCGCGCTCGAAGACGCGGCGTCGCCCTTTGAGGCGCAGGCCGGGCTGCTGCTCGGGCTCAGCCGGCGCAGGGGCGGCGAGGACATGCCGCCGTTTCGACTCAACCAGCGGGTCGTGCTGCCACCCGCCGCGGCCAGAATCGCGCGGCAGCGCACCTGTTACTGCGACATCTTCTGGGCACAGACCGCCAGCCCCGCCTGTGCCGGCCTGGACGTTGAGTGCCAGAGCACCTCCCATCACTTTGGCCGGAGAAGCTCCGCCTCAGACGCAGACCGCGCAACGGCGCTGCAGCTTTTGGGCATCGAGGTCGTGCAGCTCACGCATGGTGTTCTCGCTGACCCGCGGCGCTTTGCGGTCTTTGTCGCGGCGCTCGCGGAGCGCCTGGGTGTGCCTTCTCGCCCAGATGTCGCCCAGCTCACAGAGGCGCAGCTCCAGCTGAGGCGCGAGCTTTTCGTTGACTGGGAGCTCCTTCCCGAGGTCTGATTTCATAACCCTGACTTTTGCACGAGCGCCTCCGTGCCCGGACTGATTGCGTTTCATATGTGTGCAGGTAGACAACTTGCCGCGTTTTTCTCGCCAGGCGAGAAGGGCCGAGCGCTCGTGCAAAAGTCAGGGTTTCACGCGGGGCGCGAGCCGGCATAGCGGGAGTTGCGCGTAGACTGGAGGCAACCACATCGAGAGGAGCCCCATGTCCACCACCCGTGAGCTGCGCCTTGTTTCCTGGAACGTCAACGGCCTGCGTGCCGTCATGAAGAAGGACCCCAGCTTCACCGACGTGGTGGAGGCCACGGGCGCCGACGTCTTTGCGATTCAGGAGACCAAGCTGCAGGAGGGGCAGATCGAGCTCGACCTGCCCGGCTACCACCAGACCTGGAGCTACGCCGAGCTCAAGGGCTACTCCGGCACGGCCGTGTTCAGCCACGAGGAGCCGCTGCAGGTGATCAACCACATCGGCGCCCCGGAAGCGGACGACGAGGGACGCGTCTGTGCGCTGGAGTTCCCGAGCTATTGGTTTGTTGACGTCTACACGCCCAACGCGCAGAACGAGCTGGCGCGCATCAGCACGCGCCTGGCCTGGGACGAGGCCTACCGCGAGTTCCTTGTGGACCTGGCCGCCGAGAAGCCCGTGGTGACCTGCGGAGACTTCAACGTTGCCCACAACGAGATCGACCTCAAGAACCCCGGCCCCAACCGTGGCAACGCCGGCTTCTCGGACGAGGAGCGCGAGAGCTTCACGCGTCTGCTCGATGCCGGCTTCACGGACACCTTCCGCGCGCGCCACCCCGACCTCACGGGCGCCTACAGCTGGTGGAGCTACCGCTTCAACGCGCGCAAGAACAACGCAGGCTGGCGCATCGACTACTTCCTCGTGAGCAACGACATTGCGGACCGCGTGACCGGCGCCTCGATTCTCTCCGAGGTCTACGGGAGCGACCACTGCCCCGTGGAGCTCACGATCGAGCTATAGTGCCGGGGCGCCGGCCGCGGCGTCGAGCCCCGCCGCGCGCCACCGCCGCCTCCCCGCAAGAAGTCTGACTTTTGCACGAGCGGCCCGGAGTTCGTTCTAGTTGCGTTTCGTATACGTGCAGGTAACTGGCTTGCCCCGTCCTTCTCGCCAAGCGAGAAGGGACATTCGCTCGTGCAAAAGTCGGGGGTTCGCGTAGCGTGGGCGGCCGGCGACAGCGAGAAGGGCGCAGACTAGAACGTCGGAACGCGCAGACCCGCAGCCTCCATTGCCGCCAGGAACGCCTCTGCGGAGCGCGTGGCGATGAGCTCCTGCGGAAAGCCAATCCCCTCCAACATCTCGAGCGCCGCCGAGACACCGCCGATCTCCGCGCAGATGTGCGCGTCGCTGCTCACCGCCACCTGACAGCCCAGCTCCGCACAGGCCTCCGCTATGGCGCGGCAGCTCTGCCACGTGCGCCCCTCACGTCGGCGCGCCGCGAGGCTGTGCGAGTTTATCTCTATCAACTTGTTCTGGCGCGCGGCCTCGCCCACCACCTCGCGCACGTCAAACGGTACGCCGGCCCGACCGGCGTGGCCGATCACGAGCACCTTGGGCTGCGAGAGCGCCCGGACGTACATCTCCGTGGTCTGGGCAACCGTGGCCTCATGCGCAAAGTCGCGCAGGTGCACGCTCGCGATCACGTAGTCGCAGTTGGCCACCACACGGTCGTAGAGCGTTGCCTCCTTGCGCACCGGAGCGCCCGTGATCTCCTCGGTCACGGGGATGTCCTGACCGTAGAGCCTCCCGTCGAGCGCGCGCAGGTCTGCCTCGGCACCGCGCAGAAGCCGCACGCCCTCCCAGGTGCGCGGCCAGACCGTGGTGTTTAGGAAGTGCTGGTAGTCGCGCATGTCCGCATGCTCGAGGCCAGCGCCGGGGAAGAGCATGTCAGAGAAGTGGTCCGTGATGCCCAGAAGCTCCAGGCCCGCGTCGCGCGCGGCGAGCACGTTCTCGCGCACGGTGGAATACGCGTGACGCGAGAAGAGCGTGTGGGTGTGGACGTCACAGCGGTTCTGCAGCATGGCTCTCCTCAAATGATACGAAGGGACTGTCCCTTCGTATCATCGATAGCTGGCGGCGAGCTTTGCCCAGGCGGGCATGGAGTTGACGATCGTCTCGTGGCTCACGCAATAGCCCACGCGCACCCAGCCGGGGCAGCCGAAGGAGTCGGACGGCACGGGCAGCAGCTCAAGGGCCTTGGCGCGCTCGAAGAACGCGCCCGCGTCCGGCTCGAGCGCCTTGACCCACAGGTAGAATGCGCCCTCGGGCTCGATGAACTCATAGCCCAGCGCAGCCAGCCCCTCGGTGAGCGCGCGGCGGTTCTCGGCATAGGCCTCCACGTCGCTCGGGCAGTCCACGCAGTCTGCGAGCACGCGCTGGAAGAGCGCCGGCGCGCAGACAAAGCCCAGCTTGCGGCCGGCACCGGCCACGGCGAGCACCAGATCGTCATGCTCGGGGTTGGTGGGCGGCACCAGCACCCAGCCGATGCGCTCGCCCGGCAGCGACAGGCTCTTGGAGTAGGAGTAGCACACGATCGTGCGGTCGTAGACGGACGGCACCCAGGGCACCTCGGCGCCGTAGGTGATCTCGCGATAGGGCTCGTCGGCCACGAGGTAGATGGCCGTGCCGAGGTTCTTCTCGGCCTCATGCAGCGCGTCTGCGAGCGCGGCAAGGTTGTCGCGGGAGTACACGGAGCCCACCGGGTTGTTGGGCGAGTTGATGACCACGGCCTTGGTGCGCGGCGTAATGGCGGCGGCAACGGCGGCAACGTCCACCTGGAACGTGGCCGCGTCCGCCATGACCTCCACGCACGTGGCGCCCGAGGTCTCGATCCAGACGCGGTACTCCGGGAAGTACGGCGCGATGACGATGACCTCGTCGCCGGGGTTGACGATCGCGTTGAACGTGATGGAAAGCGACGCCGCGGCGCCGCAGGTGAGGTAGAGGTCGTTTGTGGAGGCGGTGCCGTCGCCAAAGCGGCGCGACAGGCTCGCGGCCACGGCCTCGCGCACGGCGGGCAGGCCGTTGGCGGGCGTGTAGCCGTGGAGCTGCGTGGCCGGCAGCGCGAGCGCGCGCTCGATGGAGGCGCGCACTGCGTCCGGCGCGGGAATCGAGGGGTTGCCCAGCGAGAAGTCAAAGACGTTCTCGGCACCGATCTCTGCCTTGCGGGCGTTCGCGTACGCGGAGATCTCGCGGATGGAGGACTTCTGCGCACCGTATGCGCGGCTCTTCTCGTTGATGGACATGGGCGGCCCCCTTTGACGTTGCTGACTGCGCACTATTGTACGCGCGGGGAGCCGCGGAGTGCGAAAGAGGGCCTGTCACGTTTCAACATGACAACATTGTGGGACATTGCGACCCCCTGCGCGAAAACCGGACTTTTGCACGAGCGCACCGTCCTTCTCGCCTGGCGAGAAAAACGCTGCGCCTTGTCTACCTGCGAACATATGTGTCGTAATCAATCCGAGGCCCGGGGCGCTCGTGCAAAAGTGGGAGCTTCGCGCGTGGGGGGGCAGGGCGGCTACGCGGGCTCGGGCGCGGGCTCGGCAGCCTCGGCGGCCGCGAACTCGTCCCAGCGGCCCTCGAGCAGGGCGTCCACCGCCGCGCCCTCCACGGTCTCGCGCTCCAGGAGCACACGCGCCATCGTGTCCATCTGGTCGCGACGCTCGCCCAGCACCTTGCGCGCACGCTCGTGGCCCTCGCGCATGATGCGCTCCACCTCGTCGTCGATGCGCTTGGCCGTCTCCTCGGAGTAGTCCTGGTGGTTGGCGTAGTCGCGACCCAGGAAGACCTCGTGCTGCGCCTCGCCAAAGACCTGCGTGCCCAGCTCCTCGCTCATGCCGTAGCGCGTGACCATCGTTCGCGCGAGCTTGGTGGCCCGCTCGAGGTCGTTGCTCGCACCGGTGGTGACGTCGTCGCAGAAGAGCTCCTCGGCCGTCCGCCCACCCAGCAGCACCGCGATCTGGTCGAGCATGCCGTCGCGCGTCTCCAGGAAGTGGTCCTCCTCGGGGATCTGCATGGTGTAGCCCAGGGCCTGCCCGCGGCTCACGATGCTGATCTTGTGGATGGGGTCGGAGTGGGTCAGCACGTGGCCCACCAGGGCATGTCCGCTCTCGTGGTAGGCAATGATGCGCCGTTCCGCCTCGGTGATGACGCGGCTCTTGCGCTCGGGGCCGGCCATGACACGCTCCATGGCCTCCTCCACCTCGTCGGAGCCAATCTCCTCCTTGCGACGCCGCGCAGCGAGAAGCGCCGCCTCGTTCATGAGGTTTGCCAGGTCCGCGCCGGCAAAGCCCGGAGTCACCTTGGCAAGGCGCTCGAGGTCCACATCCTCCGCCACGGGCTTGCCCTCGGCGTGCACGCGCAGGATCTTCTCGCGGCCGCCCACGTCGGGACGGTCCACGGTGACGCGCCGGTCAAAGCGGCCGGGGCGCAGGAGCGCCGGGTCGAGGATGTCCGGGCGGTTGGTCGCCGCAATCAGGATGACCGCGGAGTTGTCCTCAAAGCCGTCCATCTCAACGAGCAGCTGGTTGAGGGTCTGCTCGCGCTCGTCGTGACCGCCGCCCAGGCCGGCGCCGCGCTGGCGCCCCACGGCGTCGATCTCGTCTATGAAGATGATGCAGGGCGCGGCCTCCTTGGCCTGCTTGAAGAGGTCTCGCACGCGGGAGGCGCCCACGCCCACGAACATCTCAACAAAGTCAGAGCCGGAGATCGAGAAGAACGGCACGCCCGCCTCGCCGGCAACGGCCTTGGCGAGCAGGGTCTTACCCGTGCCCGGCGGGCCCACCAGCAGAAGGCCGTGCGGGATGCGGGCACCCATCTTCTCGTAGCGCATGGGGTCAGAGAGGAAGTCGCGCACCTCCTGGAGCTCCTCAACGGCCTCGTCGATGCCGGCGACGTCGGCAAAGGTGACCTTGGGACGCTCGCCCTCCACGGTGCGGGCCTTGGTCTTGGAGAAGGACATCGTGCGGTCCTGCTGCTGCGACATGCGGCTCATGTAGTAGACGAAGACGCCCACGAGCAGCAGCGTGGGTACCACGGAGACGAGAATCATCTCGAGGAGGTCGTCCTCGTCGGTGTCAATCTGATAGGTGACGTTGGGGTGCTCCGCCATGAGCTCGGCGAGGGAGTCGGACCCCACGTAGACGCTCGCGTAGGGAACGAGCTTGGACTTGTCGCCCTTGTCGGCAGACTTCTCCCAGAAGGAGCCGGACACGCTACCGTCCGAGGTCTTGTACGAGACGTCCGCAACGCGCCCCTGCTCAACGGCGGTGACAAACTGGTTGGTGGGGAGCGTCCTGGTGGCGGGTCCGCCGGACGCGGTGACCATGGTGTAGATGAGGTACGCGACGACGGCAAGGACGATGACCGTCACCAGCGTATGCGCTCGACGCGGCTCCCCGGGAAGTCCCGGCCCCCGGTTTCCCCGGGGGCTGTTGAAATTGTCTGGCACACGTGCTCCTTTGTAGACGGGGCGGCGCGGCCCTGCGGACCGACCCGTCGCGCAATCTTACTCGTAAACCTCCGGCTTGAGAATGCCGATGTAGGGCAGGTTGCGGTAGCGCTCCGCAAAGTCCAGGCCGTAGCCCACGATGAACTCGTCGGGCACGTGGGTCCCCACGTAGCGCGGCTCGATCGCGGGGGTCTTCCCGGCAACGTCCTTCACGAGGAACGCGGCCACCTCAACGGAGGCGGGGCCGCGACCCTTGAGCAGGTCGATGAGGTAGGACAGCGTGAGGCCGGAGTCCAGGATGTCCTCAACTATCAGCACGTCGCGCCCCTCGATCTTGGTGTCGAGGTCCTTGACGATGCGCACCACGCCGGAGCTCTTGGCAGCCTCGCCATAGCTGGAGACCGCCATGAAGTCCACCGACATCGGACAGTCGATGGCGCGCATGAGGTCCGCGGTGAAGACCACAGCACCGCGCAGCACGGCCACGACCAGCGGGTTCTTGTCGGCATAGTCGCGGCTGATCTGCTCGCCCATGCGCGTCACGATACCCTGGATGTCCTCCTCGAAGAGCAGGACCTCCTTGACGTCCGGATGCAGTGCCTTCATGGTTATCCCCTCTCTCTGCGGCGCGGCCGTTGCTCAAGGATACCGCAGGTGGGCGGCACTTCTCGCCATCCGGTTGGCAAAGTCTGACTTTTGCGGCCGCAAATGACAGAGTTTTGCGACTGACAAAAAGCTACGACCCGTCTACCAGCGCAAACAGAGTAAGCCGAGAAGAACTGTGAGATTTGAGGCCTCAAAAGTCACGCGAACCGTGGAGTGCGCTACGGCGTGTCGATCAGCGTGAGCTCCAGCACCCACTTTGTTGCGGCGGTGCAGCGGACGCGCTCGTCAGGGCGCACGGGAACGACCCAGACCACGGCTCCGGTGGGCGAGGTGCGCACCACGGGCGTGGCGGGACGGTCATCGAGCGGGATGCCCGCCTCGCCGAGCAGGTCGGAGACCTTCTTGGACTGTCCGTGCATGCCCAACGGGCAGAGCACGTCCCCGGCGTGGGGCGCGTCGACCCAGAGCCGGCCACCGCGCGCGGGGTCAACGCCCGCGGCAACGGCGTCGAGCAACACGGACTCGCCCGCCCACTCGAGCGCGTGGGCGCGGGCGCGGGCAGCCGGGTCCGTGCCGGGCTCTGCCTCCACGAGGCGAGCGGCGATCACGCGGCCGTCGGCCAGCTCCAGGCGCCCGGGCACCTCGAGCCACGCGGCGGAGGCGCTCGGTGCGCCGCCCCGCGCCCGCATGACGAGAAGCCCGTGCTCAACGCGCACGCCAACGCCCATCGGGATGGTGAGCGAGCCCTCGCCCGCCGCAACGGCGCGCAGCACGCCCGCTATGTGGCGCGCCTCGAGGCGAGCCCCGGGGCACACGGCGCCCAGCGCCGAGCGCACCACGCGCCGTGCGATGGCCACCTCGAGGGCGGCAAGGCGCGCGGCGTCCAGCACGAGCAGGCCGTCGCCCTCGCGCCGCGTGAGGTCGCGCAGGGCGCGGGCGGCAACGGAGGTGAGATAGGCGTCTTCGTCGGACAGGATGTCGCAGGTGGAGGCAAGGCTCTCGCTCACGCGCGGGTTTCTCGCCCGAACCACGGGCATCACCTCGTGGCGGACGTATGCGCGCAGGTAGCGGGTATCGGCGTTGGTGGCGTCCTCGCGCCAGACGATGCCGCGCATGCGCAGCAGGTCGCAGAGCTCGTCGTGGGTGCGCTCCAGAAGCGGGCGCACGATGCGGTTGCGCCTGCGCGGGATCGACGAGAGCCCGGCGGCGCCGGCCCCTCGGATCGCGTTCATGAAGAAGGTCTCCGCACGGTCGTCCGCGGTGTGGGCCGTGAGGATGCGCGCGGCGGAGCGCGGCGTTCCCAGCTGGTCGGAGAGCTCGTTGGCCAGGCGAGCCGCCTCGGCGTAGCGGAGCTCGCGGCCGGCGTTCTCCACGTTGTCGCCGGTGCTTGCCGCGAGCGCCGCCACGTCCGCACGGCGAATTGTGCACGGAATCCCATAGCGCGCGGCGAGGTCGCGCACAAACTCCTCGTCCTCCTCGGCGTCCAGCCCGCGCAGGCCGTGGTTGACGTGAAGCACGTGCAGGCGCTCGCGGGCGATGCGCGCGGCGCCGCGGCCGTCGTCTATGTCCAAGGTGGAGGTGGCGGCCAGGACGAGCAGCGCCGTGGAATCCGCGCCGCCCGAGACCATGAGGACCACCGGACCGGCGAGCTCCGCGTCCGGCAGTCCGCTCGGCCGCTCAAAGCGCGCGCCGGTGCGCCCATATCGGCGAGAAACGCTCGGCATCGCCCACCTCCAACAGCCCCGACCAGCACCGTTCCTCTCGCAGAATTGTAGCCTTCGGCGGCGGCGCGCGACTGGGTCGGGCGCCCGCCCGCAACTCCCGACTTTTGCACGAGCGCACCGTCCTTCTCGCCAGGCGAGAAAAGCCGTGTAAGCCGCTTACCTGCGCGTATGTACTATCGAACAAATCTCCCTGCCGGGCCGCTCGTGCAAAAGTCAGAGTTCGCACATGCGCTAGGATGGGGAGCGCTCGCAGCCGCATCGAAAGGACCCCCATGACGCCCCAGATTCACCTGCACGTACTGGCCAGCGGATCGAAGGGAAACGCCTCCATCGTGGAGGGGCCCGGGGGCTCCGTGCTGGTGGACTGCGGGATCTCTCGGCGCGTGCTTCTGGGTCGCGCCGAGGAGCTGGGCGTGGACGTGAGCCGCGTGGTTGCCGTGGTGCTCACGCACGAGCACTCGGACCACGTCGGGGGCCTCAGCGTGTTCTGCAACCGCTTTGACGGCCCGCTCTTTGCGACGGCGGGAACCGTGGCCGCGCGGCGCTACCTCACCGAGCTGCCGTTCACGCTCGTGGGGCACGAGGACGAGCTGGAGCTCGCGGGCATGCGCGTGCGCACCTTCCCCACCTCGCACGACGTGGCGGACCCCATCGGCCTGCGCTTCTCCACGGCAGATGACGCTCTCGGATTCTGCACGGATACCGGCGAGCTTGGCGAGAAGGCCCTGGAGGCCCTGACGGATACGCGCATCCTCGCGCTGGAGTCCAACCACGACGAGCGCATGCTGGCAACGGGCGACTACCCCGCCTACCTCAAGGCGCGCGTGGGCGGTCCAACCGGCCACCTCTCAAACGCGCAGGCCGCCGAGGCGATTGCACGGCTCGTTGGTCCGGACACCGAGACCGTGGTTGCCATGCACCTCTCGCAGGAGAACAACCGCCCGAGCCTCTGCGTGCGAACGCTGGCCGAGGCCGTGGGCGCCGAGGTCGGCGCCAGCGAGGACGGGCGCCCCGAGGCGCGCACGCCGGACGGTCGGCTCACGATCTGCTGCTCTGCCCAGGATTGGCCGCTCTCTGTGTGGTGAGCGGCTGCCGGGAGCGGCCTGGATGTGCCGAGAAGGACGCTGTGTCGCGGACGCGCTTAAGGGGCGCCGCGGTTGGAGGGCCGGCGCTCGGGCGTGCTTAGGGATCGCCGCGATCGGAGGGTTCGCGCGCGGATGCGCTTAGGGGTTTCCGCCATCGGAGGGCGCACCCGAAAACACGCTTAGGAATCGCCGCGATCGGAGGGTTCGCGCCCGGATGCGCTTAGGAAATGCCGCGGTTGGAGGGTTCTTCTCGCCGCCTAGGCCGCCCGGGGCTCCAACGGGGGCCAACACTAAGCGCGAGTAGGCCGTGACCCTCCAACGG
This sequence comes from uncultured Atopobiaceae bacterium, assembly GCA_944321385.1. Classification (GTDB taxonomy): domain Bacteria; phylum Actinomycetota; class Coriobacteriia; order Coriobacteriales; family Atopobiaceae; genus Thermophilibacter. Next base: position 438 of record CALULC010000008.1, on the reverse strand, counting down.
GGACGAACCCTAAGCGCACAGCGAGAAGCGCCCTCCGATCGCGGCGGACCCTAAGCGCCTAGCGAGAAGCACGCTCCAACGGGCTCGAATCCTAAGCGCGGAACCGCGACTCACACAAAAACGGGCCGGAACCCGTAGGTCCCGGCCCGTGAGTCGCCGCTGCAGCCGCAACTAGTCGATGGCGATCTTGGTGACGTTGGCCTTCTCGTCCTGCTTGGGGACGTTCACCGTGAGGATGCCGCCCTCGAGCTTGGCGGTGAGGCCGGTCGTGGCCGCATCCTTGAGGAAGACGCCGCGCGTGGCGCTCCACTCGCCGGACTCCTTATAGAGGTAGTTCTTGCCCTTCTCCTCCTCGGACTCCTTCTTCTCCACGGAGACGGAGAGGCGGCCCTCGTTGAGCTCGACGTCAATGTCCTCGCGCTTGACGCCCGGCAGCTC